>CAZYST010000007.1:0-48724 GCA_964650305.1 uncultured Lachnospiraceae bacterium | reverse complement strand
AATTTAATTATATTTTTTTATTTTCTTGTTTCACATCATTGACACAACAACAATTGTAACTAAAATGTAATGAATATTATATTGCGAAAAAATTTAATTTAATGTAATATAAAATATATAGGATAAAAGGTGATAATATGGAAAAATATAAAAAATATAAAGAACAAAAAGGTGCTATATCAATATTTACAGTTCTATCAATGATATTCTTTTTAACATTTGTTTTAGGAGCTTTTATGTTTGCTAGTAGGCGTAGCCAAACACAATTACAAACTATTTCAGAACTTAAAAAAGTATATAAGCAAGATGCAAATGCAATATATGATGAATTGGCAGGAGATATAGAAACAAATTTAGTTCCAATATATTCTGAAAAAGATTTTGAACAAATAAAAACAGGAATAATAAGAACGATAAATGGAAAAAATTATCTATTTTCAGAATCAGCAAGTTATGTATTAAAAAATGATATAAAAATACCTATAAAAGATAATGTAACAAGTAATTATCAACCTAAAGATTATACATTATATGATGGTAAAAAATCATCAACTGGTGCACTTTCTGTAAATGAAAATGGATATGAAGTTAATTATATGTATGATTTAGACAAAGACGGAGAAGATGAAAAGTATAAACTTATTGCATATTCAAAAGAAGGAAGTGGAATACCTGCTAATACCATAAGAAATGAAAATAATTTTAATATAATTGGCACAGGAGATAAAGTAGGGGATTTAGAAACAATTAATTTAAGTGCTTATAAATATAGTGAAAAATATCATTTTTTATTAATAAAATGTGAAAGAAGTGGTTCTACTATAAGAACAAAAGATCCAGTATCATTTGTAGTAGAAGGCAAAGAACTTTCAACATTACAAGAAATAATAGAAGCTTACATATCAGATGAAAAAAATAATGATTCTAATTTTAACTCAACAGCAAAACAATATTATTTATTTGTAAGAAATCAAGATGATGCAGTTAAAGTGTATATAGATGGTTCAACAGAATTAGAAATGAATTCACATGATGATAAAAAACAAATAAAAGTTGTTGTAGTAAATAATACTAAAAAAACTATAGAAGTAACAATAGATTCAGATACGCAAGAATTTGTTGTTGAAAATACTATAAAAGATAAGAAAAAAGTAAATGCGAAAACAACAGAATCTTATGATTTAACAATAAAGCCTAAAGATAAGTATTACTATACTAATATAGAAAAAGATGGAAAACTAGCTTATACAGTAAATATAAATGTAGATATAGAAAGACAATATATAGGTGGAAAATCAATAGATAAAGAAACACTACCTGTAGGAATAAATACATTTATGACATATAAATTTAGAGATGTTATATTAGCTAAAAATAGTGTTGTAAAAAATGAGCCAAACTTTAAAGAAAATGTTATAACCAAAGAATCATCAGGATTATTTAAAACAATAGATGAAACAGGAGATACATATTATTTTAGAGGTGTAGTAGAAAATAATTATGTTTCATTTGCAAATGAAACATGGAGAATTATAAGAATAAATGGTGATGGAAGCTACAGAATAATTTTAAATAGTACTGCAGGAAAAAGTGCATATGCTGCAACAGCAGATGCAGGAACTGTTAATACTGGATATATGTATTCAGAATATAATGTTTTAGATGAACTTTTTTTCGAAAATTCAGATCCAAATAAAAAAGATAGTAAAGTAAAAGAATTTTTAGACAATTGGTATGATAATAAATTAACAAAATTTGATAACTATATTGATAAAAATGCAATTTTTTGGAATGATAGAGAAATTAGTAATTTAGATATGGTTAATGGAAATATTTTATATAAAGCATGGGATAGAATAATAAATAATACACCAACATTAAAAGCAACAGAAACAAAAGATATGTTTTCTCATACAACTGCTAAAAAAGGAAATAAAAAATTAAGTAAACCAATTGGATTAATAACAGCAGACGAAGTAGTGTATGCAGGAGGAACTATTATAGGAGCTGGATATAAAAATGAAGGTCAAATACAAGAAAATACAGTTAACTATTTAAATTTAGCAGAAACTAAACCATATGGTATTTGGACAATGACACCAAGAAATTATCATTATGATGATCCTAGGTATAGTCTTGTAATCTTATCTAAACCACAAGCTGGTATATATTGGGATCAAGCATATAATGAAACAACTACAAGATTTGTAAAACCAGTAATAAATTTAAAAAGTACTGTTAAAGTAAGTGGTGATGGAACAAAAGATAATCCATATATAGTAAAATCTGAAAAATAAAAATTAGTCATAAATTTAAATACCCTTAATATAAATTAAGTAAAGATGTACAAATTTATATGGAGGGTATTTTTTATGGAAAATTATGAAATATATCAAGATATTGCATTAAGAACAGAAGGAGATATTTATATAGGAGTGGTAGGTCCTGTAAGAACTGGAAAATCAACATTTATAAAAAGATTTATGGAGCTTTTGGTTCTTCCAAATATAGAAAATTCTTATAAAAAAGAAAGGGCAATAGATGAATTACCACAAAGTGCAGGTGGAAGAACTATAATGACAACAGAACCCAAATTTATACCAAATGAAGCTGTGGAAATAAATTTAGAAGGAAATGTAAAATTAAAAACAAGATTAGTAGATTGTGTAGGATATTTAGTAAATAATGCTATAGGATATTTAGAAGAAGATACGCCAAGAATGGTAAAAACACCATGGTCAGAACAGGAAATGCCATTTGAAACAGCCGCAGAATTAGGAACTAGAAAAGTAATAGTAGAACATTCAACAGTTGGAATTGTTGTTACAACAGATGGAAGTATTACAGATATACCAAGAGAAGAATATATAGAAGCAGAAGAAAGAGTTATAAATGAATTAAAAGAAATAAATAAGCCATTTATTATTTTGATGAATTGCCAAAATCCAATGGATAAATATAGCATAGATATGGCAAACAAATTAACAGAAAAATATAATACATCAGTTATTCCAATTAGTTGTGTAGATTTAAATTTAGAAGATATAAATGAAATTTTTTCAAAATTATTATATGAATTTATGATAGAAAGAATAAATGTAAAATTTCCAAGTTGGATAAATGGATTAGAAACTACAAATGAATTAAAACAAAAATTGTTTAATCAAGTAAAAATATCATTTGATAATACTAAAAGATTAAAAGATATAAATGAAAATTATATAAAATTACAAGAAGCAGAAGAAATAAAAAAAGTTAGAATAGATGAAATAAATTTAGGAACAGGAAGTATAGATATTTCTGTAGAACTTGAGGAAAATTTATTTTATAGTATGCTTACTGAAATTACAGGAGTAGAAATAAAAAACGAAGGAGATTTATTTAGTTCTATAACTTCATTTGCAAAAATAAAAAAAGAATATGACAAAATGTCTTTTGCACTTCATGAAGTAAATACTAAAGGATATGGAATAGTATCTCCAAGTATAGATGATTTAATATTAGATGAACCAGAAATAGTAAGGCAAGGACAAAAATTTGGGGTAAAATTAAAAGCCAAAGCTCCATCAATTCATATGATAAAAATAGATACAGAAACAGAAGTATCACCTATTGTAGGAAGTGAAAAACAATCAGAAGAATTAGTAAAATATTTGCTTTCAGAATTTGAAAATGATCCTAAAAAAATATGGGATTCAAATATATTTGGAAAAAGTGTGCATGAACTTGTAAATGAAGGATTACAAAATAAATTAGCTAGAATGCCAGAGGATGCACAATTGAAATTACAAGAAACTTTACAAAGAATTGTAAATGAAGGTAGTGGCGGATTAATCTGTATAATACTATAATAAAAAATCGTCTATTTGATTTTTATAAATTAAATAAGGCGATTTTTTTATAAAATATATTGTAAAAGAAAGATTTAATGATAAAATATTTATATAAATATAATTTTAGAGGAAAATATGGCAAGTATAAGAGATTTTTTTAATAGAATATTTAGAAGAAATGAACCAATGTTAGAAGAACCAAAACAAGAAACGAGGGTTCTTAGAACAGCAAGAGATATTACAGATTATTTAAAAGAAACAAATGGTATAGACTTTTTTTATAATGAAATGGATAAAATGTCTTCTGAACAAGAAATTTATAGAACAATGGGAGCTCATGATATAGACCATACATCAAGAGTTATTTATCTTGCAAATACACTTGCAGAAATAGATGGTTTTACAGAAAAAGAGAGAAGACTATTATTAACAGCTGCAAGATATCATGACATAGGAAGAAAAAATGATAAAGTAGATTTAGAACATGGTCAGTATGCACGAATAAAAATAGAAAATAATGACCTATTAAAAGAATTCTCAAAACAAGAAAAAGAAATAATAATGTTTGCAGTAGAACAGCATTCACTATCAAGTGAGGAAAATGAAAAAGCAATAAAAAAATTACCTGCTAGAAAAAGAGAAGAATATTCTAAAATATTATCATATTTAAAAGATGCAGATGCATTAGATAGAGTACGTATTGCTAATAAAAATATGCAATTAGATCCAAATAGATTAAGAACAAATACAGCTAAGAACTTAATTGAGTTTTCAAAAGAAACATATAATAATTTCAATTTTACTATAAAAAATGAATATGCACTTAGAACTTTTACAAAAGAAAACCCTATATTAGAAGAAGCTTATGAATTAGTAAAAGATAGTATTAATCCTGATTGGGTAATAAATAATCAAGAATATGTAATAGATTTATATAATAGAGGAATTTTAAATAATTTAAGAAAAGATGATTTATATTTTCTTGATTTTTTAGAAGAAGATAGATATGTAAAAGGTGCAGAGCAAATTGAAAAGGGTGATTTTGAATATTTAATAAATAAAGGCTATAATATTACATTTGAATCTTTTTTAGAAATTTCAAGCTATTATAAAGAAGGTACTTTAGAAAAATTAAGAAAAGAACATAGATTAGAAGATATTTTCAAAAAAGAAACTTTTGAAAAATTTGGCAAAGAGAGAAATTTAGAAGAAAAATTAAATATATCAGAAATATCAGATGAAGAATTATTAAATAGGATTAATAAAAATTCTACTGTAAAATTGGAAAATAGAACATTTAATGATGATTATATGATATATAAAAATATGTATGAACATCATAAAGATGCATTTAAAGTACTTGAATATATAGATTTAGATATAAATTTTAAAAATGTTGCTGGTATTATAGAAAAATTTAGTGTTAATGATATAAATAAATTATATCAAAAAGGATTTAAAATACCTATTGAAAATTTAATAATATTAGCTTCTAAATTTTCACCAGAAGAATATAGAAATATAGTAAATTCTGATAAAATACAAGATTTATTTAGATATGATTCTGAAAAAGATAAAACTGAATACTCAGATCTGTGGAAAAAATTAAATAGTGAAAATAAAAATATTTCAGAAGAAGAATTTAAAGAAAATTTTGCATTATATAAAGAAATATTGAGCTTTAGAGAAAATATATATGAATTTCCAGAAATTTCAAATTATTCTATTCATGATATATATCCAGCATATTTAAAAGTTTTGTCAGCAGAAGAAAAATTAATACAAGATGGAAAAAAAGTAGAATTTTCAGGAAAAACTATATTAGATGTATTAGAATTTTCTCAAAAAACTAAAATTTTAGATTCAGTAGATGAAAAAGAAAAAGAAAACATAATAAAATTACTTATAGAAGATGGTAAACTAAAAGATGATCCAAGATTAATAGAATATGTAACCAAAAAGAATAAAATATATCCTATAAAAAATGCAGAAAATTTATACAATTATAATAAATTTTGTATGGAAGAAATATTATTAGATAACAATATTTCTTTAGAAACAGCTAAAAGTAATTTAATTAATTCTATATTTAGAATTGATATACCAAATGATGCAGATTATAAAGAAGAAGTAGAAGAAAATATTATAGATGAACTATATTATTACCAAAAATATAAAAAAAGTGGAATAATAGAATCTGGAAATCCAAAAACAAAAGCAGAAATAGAGATAGATGAAAATATAGATAAATTATTAAAAATTATGGATAGTGCAACAATTAAAGAATTTAAAGATAATCTATATGAAACATATAATGGATTAAGTGTTTTTAATTATGATACAGTTAAAAATTTTACAGATAGTCAATTAATTCAAGTATCAAAATCAGATATTAAATTTGAATTAGAGAAAACAGAAAATATGTTAAATAATTCTATGAATTATTCAGTAGAATATCAAGGAGAAGTTATACCAGTAAAAGTTTTAAACGGACAAGATTTTAGTATAGCAATGACTACTGTTATGCCACGCTGTAGTAGTATAACAAGGAAAACATTAAAAGGTGAAAAAGATGATATAAAGGCAAATATGTTAAATAGAAAAATAAATCCCAATAATAGATGTACAACAATTATTAATCAAAATATGATAGCTCATGCAATGCCAGAGCTTAAAGATGATGAATTAGCTTATGCATATATTCCACAAAACGAAGAATCTATTTCTTTAACTGGAAAACATGATTTATCTACTGTAAAAAGAAATAAGAATGGTGTAGAACAAAGAGTAAGTAATAGATCTATTCAAAATCGTACATTAAAAGATATGGTAGGAACAACAGATGAAGAACATAATGAAATGGTTTTAAATAATGTATATCCAAGATATATAGTGTGTTTTGATAGTATTTCAGAAGTTGCAATGCAAAAATATAAAATGTTAAAAGAAATGTATGCGCAAGAAGGAATTAATCAAGAAATAGAAATATTATTTATAGAAGGACAAAAAGAATATCTTCCAAAAATAGATGAAAAGCTTTCTAATAATTTAGATGCAATAAATAAAGAAGTAGATTTAACAGGAAAAATATCTACTAAAACATTAGATAAATTTTTTAATAAAAGAGAAAACAATATTCTTTTACAAACAATACAATCAATTAATTCATATAGTTATAGAGATGATATATGGAGCCAAAATAATCCAAAAAACAAATTGGATTATTTACTTAGTACATTTGAAAAAGTAGGAAAAGTAATGCCAAAAGAATATATAGAAGATATGATGTATCAATTAGATTTTCTTGAAAGAAAAGCTGATAGAAATGATACAAGATTTGGAAATAGAGTTTATGATCATGCATATACAGATTCGATAGATGTATTAAAAGTAACAAAAATAAAAGATATGTTATCAGAAAGAATAACAGGTAGACATTCTCAAAAAGAAAAACAAGAAGAAAGAAAAATAGATGATACATATCCATCAATAGAATAAAATATTAAAATAAAAAGTCTATTATATTCAATATAATAGACTTTTTTAGTGTATATAAGAATTTTATTAATCATTTCCAGGTTCTCTATCTTCTTTTTGTGGTGGCCAAAATGTAGGTCTTAAACTATGATATTGAAGTTCAAGTCTAGTTAATGCTCCACCATTTCCTTGAGAAAAATATGGTAAATTACATGAAACTGTTCCTAAATAATATAAAGCAAATAGTGCCATATTATTTCTTGTCCAATTATTACCTTTATAATCCATTATTCCATATGGTATAGACATTGTTTCTTTATGTGTATGTACTGCGTGAAGCTGACCAAGTAAATAATTGATACTTTTGTTATGCTCACCAATTTTATCTATATCAAACTCAAACATAGGAGCTCTGGATTTTAATTCGTTTACATAAAAATTATCTGAAATAGATTTTCTAGTAGAATCTGTTTTTCTACAATCTTTTAATAATCTTAAAACATTTTCTTCGTTTAATTCTAATTTTTTAAAATTATCGCTCATATTAAAATCTCCTTTTAAATAAGATACTATAATTATACCATGATTTACATAATTTTGCAATACAAATGTTAAAAAATAGTAAAATTAATGTAATTGTAAATAAATATAGATAGAAATATAATATATAATATATAGATATATAATGAGGTATTAGAATGAATGCTGATGATTTAAAAAAAAGAATTAAAGAATTAGAAAAAAATGCAAAAGAATCAGATATAGATGTAGGAATTACAAAAATAAAAAATAATATTTATAGTTCAAGAGATCCTGTTTTACAAGAATTAATTGCTACTAATAAGATTAATGATTTTATTAGTGATTTTTTTGATAAAATAGCTAAAGAAAAAGAAGCAACTTCAATAGATTGGGAATCTATTGTAAAGGAATCTGATAGAAGAATTGATAAAGCAAAATCAGAATCAAAAGTATATATTGCTAAAAAGGAAGAAATAGAAATTAAAAAAAATGAATTTGAAGGATATTCTGTAGATGAAAATACTGAAAATGCATTTAGTAACCAAATAAATGAAGAACTAAAAAGATTTTTTGAACTTTCATATGAAGAACGTTTAGAAGAAATGTATGAAATGTTTATAGAATTAGGTTTTAGTGAAAAAGAAGCTAAAGAAAAGGTTGAATTATATGATGCATTGAATAAATTAAGTGAAAAATGTGAAAAAAAAGAAAAAACATCAGAAGATATAAAAGAAATAGATAATGAATTTAAAGATATCTTAAAAATTTGCGAAAATGATGAAAATTCAAAAAGTGTTTTAGAAATAATAAAGAATTCTGGAGAATTTAATATAAATGAATGCTATGGTAATCCAGAAAAAATTGCAGAGTTTTCTCAAATAATGAATAATGTGATAGATATTAAAAAACTATTAATTCAAAATAATAATAATATTATTATAGTAAATGAAGAAATAATAAAGAAGATAATAGAAGAATTAAAAGAAAAAAGAAAAATTCCAAAAGATTTTAAATATGATAAATTATTAGTAAAAATATTGATGGAAAAAAGAAAAGAAATAAAAAAAGAAGGAAAAATAATTAAAGAAAAAGATGCAAAAAGCAACGCAAGTGAATCTAAAGAGGAAAAAAGAAAAAGTGGAAATATAGAAAATATCAATGAAGATATAAAACAAATTGAAGATATAAGAAAGATGGAAGAAGAAAGTTTTTCAATTGATGATTTTGATTTATTATTTGATAAAATAATAGATGAAACAGATAGACCTCTAACAGATAAAGAGGGAGATGAAGCATTTGATAAAAAAGGAGTAGAAATGGATGTTTCTGGATTAGATACCAATCTAGAAAATTCAGAAAGAATTTCAGAAGAAATTAAAGATGAAATTGAAACTAAAAAAGATAAAGAAAATATAGAACCATCAATAGAAGAAAAAAATAAAGACAAAATAGAGGCATACCAAGATTTAAAACAAGAAGTATCAAAAGAAAATGAGCAAACACAGTTAGCTGTATATAAACCAAGATTTACAGATAGAGTAAAAGGATTTTTTTATGACATTAAAAATTTAGGAATGTTAGATGCATTTAGCAAAAACTTTATTTCTGATGATGTTCAAATATCTTCAAATATCAATAAAGAAGAAAAATTAAAAGGAATAATTTCAGAACAAGAACAAATAAATTTAGCTCAAGAAGAAAATATAAAAAAGCAAAATTTAATTACAAAATTGAAAGAAACATTAAAAAAGACTTTTGGTATGAAGGATGAAAATGCAGAAAAAATTGCAAAAGCAGAGAGTGAAAAAACAGAAAATAATTCACTAAAAGAAAATTCGGGTGGATTTGATTTTAGTAATCCAAATGAAGAACTTATGAAAAAAACAGCAGAAGCTGGAAGAAAATTTGCAGAAGAAATGAAAGAAAGTAAAACTACTGCTAAATCACAAGAAAAAGGTGAAGAAGAAAATATATTAGATTAATAAAAAACACTTTAAATATAAGATATTAAAAATCATATATTTAAAGTGCATTTTTTTATAAATTAATTGAATTTTTATTTGGTTTAATTTTAAAAGAATTAAAAAATTCCATTGTAGCACAATACTTATCTACTAAAGTTACAATATAACTTTCTGTATAATGAGGTAATTTTATAGTAAGAGGCCACATATGTTTTAATATAATATCTTGCTCTAAATCATTAAGTTCAAATAAATCTGAGGCATTATTAAGTGCTATTTTAGGGTGACGCAATAAATGAAATTTTTTTTGACCTTCTACATTTTTATTTCTCCAATCATAAAAATAAAAATCATGTAGTAAAGCACCTCTAGCAGCTGATACATAATCTAAACCCATCTTTTTACAAATTAAATAAGTATAATAAGATACTTGTATACAATGACTATATCTTGAACTAGCAATATGTTGATGATGTTCTTTTAATGCTAAAACATTTTCATTTTGAGCAATGTCTTTTATTATGTTTTTAAATTCTAGAATATTTTGATTTATAGGTATTAATTTAGATTGCTCGTTAAAATTCATTTTTAAATTCTCCATAATATAAATTACATATAATTATTATATGTAAAAAAAATAAAAAAATCAAATTCAAATTAATTAAATTTTAAATAAATATTTATATATTAGGAAAAAATAACTGTTGAAAAAAAAGCAATCTAAGAGTATAATAATATTGTTAAAATTAAATACGGGGGTGTATTTGGTTTCGACAGTTATCTAGAAAGATAAATAGCGAGTAGTGGAGATGCCTGGCCACTATAAAAGGCATAAAATAAATATAAACGCTGATAATAAAGAATTAGCATTCGCTGCCTAATTGCGGCGACGTCCTACTTTTGCAACCTACGGCTTAAGATAGGGCGACAGTTAGTAGGAAACGAAATTAGTATTTATCTTTTTATACTAATGGGCTTTTATAAAAGATACCTGATATAGATTTTGTTTGTTAAAGATATAAAAGGGAAATTTTTATAACAAACTGCACTCGGAGAAGTTTATGTGAAAGGATAATTGGACAGCAGTTCGACCCTGCTCACCTCCACCAAGAAGGCACAAAATCAATAATTTTGTGTCTTTTTTTGTGAGTAATTATAAAATTTATAATAGAATATAAAAAATAGATAAATTTAACAATTGTACTGAAAGGAAAATCACAGATTATATTTGAAATATAAAATATTTTGATAATTTGGTTTAAAATGATTTACATATATTGATATTTAAAAAAATTTAATATAAAATATTTTAATGATAAAAGGGATTAAAAACTGGAGGTATACATGCTACAAATAAAAAATATTTCTAAACAATACAAAACTGGTGATTTAATACAAATTGCATTAAATAATGTTAGTTTAAATTTTAGAGATAATGAATTTGTTTCTATTCTTGGTCCATCAGGTTCAGGAAAAACAACATTATTAAATATTATAGGTGGTCTAGACAGATATGACAAAGGAGATTTAATAATTAATAATGTTTCTACAAAAAAGTATAAAGATCGTGATTGGGATTCTTATCGTAATCATACAGTGGGTTTTGTATTTCAAAGCTATAATTTAATACCACATCAAACTGTTTTAGCAAATGTAGAACTTGCATTAACAATTAGTGGTATATCAAAAAAAGCTAGAAAAAGAAGAGCTTTAGCTGCTTTAGAAAAAGTAGGATTAAAAGAACAAGCACATAAAAAACCAAATCAAATGTCTGGTGGGCAAATGCAAAGAGTTGCAATAGCAAGGGCTTTAGTAAATGATCCAGATATTTTGCTTGCTGATGAACCAACAGGTGCTTTGGATACACAAACTAGTGTGCAAGTTATGGAACTTCTAAAAGAAGTGGCAAAAGATCGTTTAGTAATAATGGTTACACATAATCCAGAACTTGCAGAAACATATTCTACAAGAATTGTTAATTTAAAAGATGGAGTAATATTAGGAGATACTAATCCTTTTGAAGTAAATGAGTCAAAATATGAAAAACCAAAACACAAAAATTTAGGAAAATCATCAATGTCAATGAGAACGGCTTTTTCATTGAGCTTAAATAATTTACTTACCAAAAAAGGTCGTACATTTTTAACTTCATTTGCAGGTTCAATAGGTATCATAGGTATAGCCATGATTTTATCATTGTCAACAGGATTTCAAAATTATGTTGATAAAATTCAAGAAGATACTTTAACATCATATCCACTTTCTATAAGTTCAGAAACAGGAGATATGACCTCTTTATTATTAGGTTCAAAAGAAGAGGAAGAAGAAAAGATAGAAAAAGGAAAAGTAAAAGAAGAACAAAATGTTGCAGAATTATTTGGAACAGTTGGAAGAAATGATTTAAAATCATTAAAAAAATATATAGAGGAAAATCAAGATAAAGTTGATGAAATGGTATCTTTAACTAGATATAATTATGCAGTATCACCAACAATATATACAAAAAATAAAAAAGATGAATTAGTTTTATTAAATCCTAGTGATTTTATATCATCTATAATGGGAAGTTCTACTAGTATAATTGGTACAAAAATTACAATATTTTCAGAATTAGTAGATAATGATGAAATGGTAAATGAACAATATGAAATAATTGAAGGAAAATTCCCAAAAGAATATAATGAAATAATGTTAGTTTTACCAGATGATAATAAGATTTCAGATTTATTATTATATGGTATAGGAATTAGAGATTTAGATAAATTGGAAGATATGATTTCTAAAATTATAGATGGTGAAAAAGTTGAAAATGATGAACAACCTTTAGAATTTTCATATGAAGAATTAATGAATATAGAAATGAAATTAGTAGATCCAACAGAAACATATAAATACAATAGTAAATATGATATTTATGAAGAAATGACAGATGACGAAAAATTTATGAAAGAAGTATATAACAATGCTATTGATTTAAAAATTGTAGGTATAGCAAAACCTAAAGGAGAAACAACAGCAATGTCAAGTTCAGGTGTATTATATACTAGAAATTTAACAGAATATGTTATTGAGAAAGCTTCAAAATCTGAAATAGTAAAAAAACAATTAGAAAATAAAGATATAAATGTATTTAGTGGAAAAAATTTTGATGATGAAGAAAAATCATCAGGATTAAATTTTGAAGATATGATTTCAATAGATGAAAAAGCATTATCTAGTGCATTTGGAGTAAATATAGATAAATCTGATATTGAAAATATGACAAAAGGATATATGACAGAAATTTCTAATGCAATTACAGCTGATACAGCAGGTGCACAATCAACATTTATAGATAATTTATCTACTATTACTAAAAATATATTGAATGATTATATTTCTTCAAATCAAGTAGCAGGAGTGGCTTTTATAAAATTAAGTGAAGTACCAACAATAGTAAATAATGGTTTAGCAAAAGATAATAATAAAGCAATTTTAGCAGATATGGAAAGTAAATATGTAATACCACAAGATACATTTAGTCAAATGTATAATGGAATAATAACAGCATTTTTACAACAATATGTAACTATGATGAGCGGAAGTACAGGTGGCGGAAATTCAGGAGAAAATCCAACAATTGGAAATATATCTGTTCCTCAAATATCAGCAAATGCTATATTAGATAATAATATTTCAAATAATGTGGTAAATAATGAAACATCAACTATTCCTTCAACAGGTAATGAAAATACAGATACAGATACAAAAGCACCAATTGCAAGTAGTGGTGTAGATACAATGGTAGCAGCATTTGTAAGTCAAGATGCAATAATATCAAATACAAAACAAATAGCAATCGCTATGACAGAAGCAACAATGCAAAAAACAATATTAACAAAAGTTGGTGAATTAACAGGAAAATTGATGCAAAATCTAAGTTCTGCATTTAATGTAGATACAGATAAATTTGCTAATGCTTTTAAATTTGATTTAAATGAAGATGAGATGAGACGTTTATTTGAGACTATGTCATCAACAGCAGTAGATAATGCAGAAAATAATTTATTGTCATTAGGATATCAAGATTTAGAAGATCCAACATTTATATATTTCTATTTCAATGATTTTGATTCAAAAGAAAAATTTATAGATTTTTTAGATGAATATAATGAAAAAATGGAAAAAGAGGATGAAGAAAAAGTTATAAAATATTCAGATATTACAGGTGTTTTAATGTCTTCAGTAAAAACAATTGTAGATAGTGTAAGTTATGTTTTAATAGCTTTTGTTAGTATATCTCTTATAGTTTCTTCAATTATGATAGGAATAATAACATATATATCTGTATTAGAACGTACAAAAGAAATAGGAGTATTAAGAGCAATAGGAGCTTCTAAGAAAAATATTTCATCTATATTTAATGCAGAAACATTTATAGTAGGATTATTTTCAGGACTAATAGGAATAGGAGTAACTTTAATATTATTAATTCCTACAAATATAATAATTCATAATGTGAATTCAGATATTACAGCTATACTGCCAGTTATAGGTGGAGCTATATTAGTAATTTTAAGTGTACTATTAACACTAATAGGTGGTATAATACCTTCAAAAGCAGCTGCTAAAAAAGATCCGGTATTAGCATTAAGAAGTGAATAATTTAAAAAATCCGTTTTTAAAAACGGATTTTTTCCTTTAATTTATATAAAATAAAAAGTGTTCACAAATATTTAATATAAATAGTATAAATATATAGTAATAAAAAATAAAAAAATACTTGAAAAAAATAAGTCTATTTAGTATAATTTTAATAGTAAATTAATATTAAGCAATTTAAAGGGGAGTAGCTATAAATACTAATCAACAATCTCGATACAAATTAGTATCTGGTTAGTAGCCATATTTTGTTAGGTAGTGAGACTTTTAAAGAGACAAAAAGTTTGAAATTTGTTTCTTTAAAGGTCTTTTATTAATTTTAAGTTATTAAAAAAATAAAAATATATAAATAGGAGGAAAGAAAAAATGAAAGGAAATTGGTTTAACTTAACTGTAAAAGAAACTGTAAAAGAACTTTCTACAGATTTAGAAAACGGTTTAACTGATGAAGAAGTAAAAAAAAGACAAGAACAATATGGGAAAAATGAACTTAAAGCTAAAAAGAAAAAAAGTTTACTTCAAAAATTTTTAGAGCAATTTAAAGATTTTATGATTATTGTATTAATAATTGCAGCAATTATTTCTGGAATTATTGGTATAAAGGAAGGAGAAGGATTTACAGATTCAATAATTATTTTAGTAGTAGTTGTTGTTAATGCAATAATTGGTGTAGCACAAGAAAATAAAGCAGAAAAATCTTTAGAAGCATTACAAAAATTAAGCAGTCATGTAGCAAAAGTAAAAAGAAATGGAAAATTAATAGTAGTGCAATCTGCAGAACTTGTACCAGGTGATGTGGTTATATTAGAAACAGGAGATTTTATTCCAGCAGATTTAAGAATAACAGAAGCAGTTAATTTAAAATCTCAAGAATCAGCATTAACAGGAGAGTCAGTTGCAGTAGAAAAAACTGCAGATGCAATAGAAGAAAAAGAAATTGGTATTGGTGATAGAACAAATATGTTATTTTCTTCTAGCTTAATAACATATGGAAGAGGGGTAGGAATTGTAGCAGAAACAGGTATGAATACAGAAGTTGGAAAAATAGCTACAATGATTAATGAAACAGAAGATGAAGAAACACCACTTCAAATTAAATTAAATAATTTAGGAAAAACATTAGGAATTGTAGCACTAGTAATATGTGCAATAATATTTGTTGTAGGTACATTATATGGAAAAGAACCTATACATATGTTTATGACAGCAGTATCTTTAGCAGTTGCAGCTATTCCAGAAGGTTTAGCAGCAGTATCAACAATTGTATTAGCAATTGGTGTACAAAGAATGGTAAAAAGAAATGCTATAGTAAAGAAACTTCCAGCAGTTGAAACTTTAGGAAGTGCATCTGTTATATGTTCAGATAAAACAGGAACTTTAACACAAAATAAAATGACAGTAAAAAAACTTTTTTATAATGGAGAGTTAAATGATTTAGAAAGTATAGAAAAAATAAATGAAGAAAATAAAATATTAATAGAAGCTTTAATGCTTTGCAATGATACAAAAGTATCAGAAAATGGAACATTAACAGGAGATCCTACAGAAACAGCTTTAATTGATATGGCAAATAATATGAAATATGCTGAAAAAATTAAAGAGCAAAAAATAGTAAACATAAATGATGATGAAGAATATAATGTAATATCTAGGTATCCTAGAATTGCAGAATTACCTTTTGACTCTGATAGAAAACTTATGACAACAGTAAATAAAGTAGGAGATAGTTTTGTAGTATACACTAAAGGTGGTGTAGATGAACTATTAAAATGCTGTAAATCATATCAAGAAAATGGAGATATAAAAGCAGACTTAGAAAATTATAAACTTAAAATTCAAAATAATAATACAGAAATGGCAAAAAATGCTTTAAGAGTATTAGCAGTAGGATATAAAGTAATTAATCATACTTTAACAGATGAAGATATCAAAAAATTAGAATCAGGATTAACATTTGTTGGAATGGTTGGAATGATAGATCCACCAAGAGAAGAAGCTAAAGTTGCTGTGGAAAAATGTATTTCTGCAGGAATAAAAACTGTAATGATTACAGGTGACCATAAGATAACAGCTATAGCTATTGCTAAAGAATTAGGAATATTAAAAGATGAAAAAGAAGCAATTACAGGTGCAGAACTTGAACAAATGTCAGATGAAGAATTAAAAGAAAAAGTAAGAGGAATTTCAGTATATGCAAGAGTTTCACCAGAACACAAAGTTCGTATAGTAAAAGCTTGGCAAGCAAATGGAGAAATTGTTGCAATGACAGGAGATGGTGTAAATGATGCACCAGCATTGAAAAAAGCAGATATAGGTTGTGCAATGGGAGTTGTAGGAACAGATGTAGCAAAAGAAGCAGCAGATGTAATATTAACAGATGATAATTTTGCAACAGTTGTATCAGCAGTAGAAGAAGGAAGAAGGATATATGATAATATATTAAAAGCAATTCAATTCTTACTTTCAAGTAATGTAGGTGAAATAGTAGTTTTATTTTTAGCTATTTTATTAACACCAATTTTAGCTAATAAATTTGGTATACCACAAGAATTAATCAGTTCATTAGAACCATTATTACCTGTACAAATTTTATGGATTAATTTAGTTACAGATTCACTTCCAGCATTAGCATTAGCAGTAGATCCAGCAGAAAAAGGAATTATGAAAAGAAAGCCACTAAAAAATTCAAAAGGTATATTTAAAAAAGGAATGACATTTAGAATAGTATATCAAGGTATAATGATTGGATTAATAACACTTACAGCATTTATATTAGGTCTTTCATTAGAAAATATAGAACCAGCTGAAAGAATTAAAACTGCACAAACAATGGCATTTATAGTACTTGCATTATCAGAACTTGTGCATGTATTTAATATTAGAAATAATGAACAATCAATATTTAAATCAAATCCATTTAATAATGGAAAACTGATTTTAGCAATACTTGTATCAGCATCATTAATGATGATAGTGTTATTTATACCATCACTTAGAGAAATATTTGATATTGCTTTACTTCCAGCTACACAAATAGAGGAAGTTATTGCATTAGTATTTGCACCATTAGTTATAGTAGAAATATTTAAATTCTTTAAAATAAATGGCGAGAAGTGTGAAAAATAATTAGATTTTAAAATACCTAGATTACTTAGATTAATCTAGGTATTTTTGTATATAATACTTGAAAAAAATGAAAAATATTATATAATATGCGTTGAGGTAAAGAAAATGTTGTATGGTATAGAAGATTTTGAAATAAAAAAAGAAAAATTAAATGTAAAGAAGGTTATAATTTTTATAGCCATTATTTTAGTATGCTTTTTAATAATATTTATTAGTTTTTTTGTATCATATAAAACGATGAATCCTAAAGAAACAGCAGAAAATAATACTATACAATTAGCAACTACAGAAAAAGACAAAATAAAAAACAAAAATAAAATAGAAATTACTGAAAGAGAATTTAAAATACCAAAACATGATATTGAAAAAATAAAAACTAAATTTATACCTGAAAAAAACGATAATGCAAAACAAGAAATAAAAAATATATATTCATCTGAAGAAAAACAAGTATATTTAACATTTGATGATGGACCAACCAGAGCAGTAACACCACAAATATTGGATATTTTAAAAAATGAAAATGTACCAGCAACTTTTTTTGTTTTAGGGTATAGAGTAGAATTAGCACCAGAACTTGTAAAAAGAGCTTTCGAAGAAGGTCACTATATAGCTAATCATGGATATTCTCATAAATATTCACAAATATATAATAGCCCACAAGAAACGTGGAATGAATATTTACAATGTGAGCAAGCAATTAAAGACGCATTACAAAATCCAGATTATAATTCATATCTATTTAGATTTCCAGGCGGGTCTAGTGGAGGAAAATATGAAAAAATAAAAGAAGAAGCAAGACAGATTTTTGATGAAAATAAAGTTGCATATACAAATTGGAATTGTTTAACAGGAGATGCAGCAGGAGCTGTAACAAAAGAAGAACAATTAAAATCTATGTTAGATTCAAAAGAAGATAATCAAAGTATAATTCTGTTAATGCATGATGCAGCAGATAAACAAGTAACTATAGAAACATTACCAGAAGTAATACAATATTTTAAAAATGAAGGATATGTATTCAAGAATTTTTATGAAATTTTTTAAAATTTGAAATAAAAATTCTTGACAATATTTTTCTATTATGCTAATATAAATAATGTCAATTAAATATTGATATGCGGTAGTGGCGGAACTGGCAGACGCGCTAGACTTAGGATCTAGTGGGAGACCGTGGGGGTTCAAGTCCTCTCTACCGCACCAAAAGTCAAGATGTAAAAATCTTGGCTTTTTCTTTTTACTCTAAGGTTAGCTGGATTTTTATAAAAATCGTAGTCCAGCATTTTATTAAGTGCTTGATACTGTAAGAAAAAATCTTTGTATCTATTGATTTTTCTGACTTTTAACACTATCTAACACTATTCAACATTTTTTAACATTTTTCATTGGTGCTGGACTAACTTTATTTCTTGTAATTCAGTATTTTCAATATGTTGCCGGTATTTTTACAAATATGTGATAATTTTAGTGCTGTTTAGATTATATAATAGTATATAAAAGGAGTTTATAGATTTTTCTATATATTTGTGATATTATTATATAAAATATGGAGGAACTATATGGAAATTAATGTTGAAATTTTAAATAATATATGGAATTTTATAAAAACTAATTGGAAAGATATAATAACTATTAGTGCTTTTATACTTTCTTTTTTTAATTTTATATATTTAGTTAAAACTAATTTTAAATCTATTTCAATTAAAGAAATTTTTTATACAAATCTAAAATTTAACAAAAAAAATCAATATGAATTTAATATGTTTTTAATAAATAAATATATAATTCTAAATTAGATAAGACAATAGTAAGTGTTAAATCTTCAAATGATACCAAAACAACATATTATAGTTCTGAATTTCCAATTAATTTAAAATCATTAGAATCTTCAAAAGAATTAATTTTATTTGCTTTAGATGAAGAATTGGAAAAGGAAAAAATAACTTTTACTATAACTACAAATCGAGGTGTAATTAAGAAAAAAGTTAATTTTGAAAATAAATTTATAACACCAGAAGAATATTTAGAAAGAATAATGAAGTTGGATTAAAGAAAGGAATAAAATGGAATTAATTATTAAAAATAATGAAGAAATATTAAAATTAAATGGAATAATACAACGAAATGAAAATAAATTTTATGCAGAAATTGAAATTCCAAATGAGATTAAATTAAATCATTTGATTACTAATATAAAAGGATATCATGATTCTATTGGAAATATAACATTGTTATATAATACATTAAAAGCAATAAAACCTAATAGAAACAATGTAAATGAGCACATATATATTTATGAATGTGATAATGCAATTTCTGGTTATATAGATGAAGAAAAAATTAGAATAAAATTAATTTCATTATATTTTAAAGAATTAGATTATTTTTTTGTAGAAGATAGATATACTTTTGATACAGAAAAAATGGATGAAGAATTTTCTATAACACAAAAATATAAAACAGAAATTTTATTTGAAAACGAGAATATAAAAATACAATATAATAGATCGGCTAGTTTAAAAACGGATGAATTTGGACGAAAGATTTTTTCAAATCCAATAAAAATTGAACTTATTTATAATGAAAGTATAAAGTATGGGGAAATATTTGAAGAAATAACTAAAATAGCAAATTGTTTTGGATTTGTTATAAATAAAAAAATGAATTTGATAGAAGTATCTATAGGAGATGTTACAGGAGTTTATCATGATGTTATATTAAAATCATTAAAGAAATATGAAGATATTATATTAAAAGAATTTCATATTGTTGATTTATCATCAAAACAGTTATTAAAAGATATTTTAGAAAAATATTACACTAAAGAAAAAATAGCTGCAGCTATTAATATGTATTATGAATATATTTATAATGATTTAGATAAAATATTTGAATTTACTTCATTAGTAAATACTTTAGAATTAATTCTTGCAACAAAAGAGTATTCTTCTGTCATAAAGCAATATGCATTAGAAACAAATGAAGTATTAAAATCTAATAACGAAAAAATGACAGAAATATTAGATATAGTGTCAGAAGAACAACAAGAATTTATAAGAAGTGTTTATAGATTTGAAAATGTTGTTTTAAGAGATAAATTTAGATACATTTTTTACAGAATATTTGAATTGATAGAAAATGAAAATAGTGAAAACTTTATATCTGCTCTTGTAGAAACAAGAAATTACTATGTACATGGAACAAAAAGTAAAAATAAGTTGAGCTCAGTTAACTTAGTAAGTACCAAAAATTTATTAAAAAACATCTTGTATTTATTAATTATAAAATCTTGTTCTAATGAAAGTAATTTATTAATAAAAACATATAAAGAAAGTATACCGATTGTATATAATGCAATACTAGAATCATTTTAAAAAGTGAATATTAATTACCAATTATTAAGTAGAAAAAATTATTTTGAAGTGAACCCAAATTGTTAGACAAATTTGTTTAATAAGGAGGGGTCATTTTCTATGTCAAAATATTCAAATGAATTTAAATTAGAGGTAATAAAATATTATCTTGAAGAAAAACATAGCTATCCGGAATGTTGTAAAAAATTCAATATTCCAGATTTTAAGTCAATCAGACAGTGGGTTCACAAGTATGAGTTATATGGTGTTGAAGGAATCATAAAACGCTTGAAATCAAGTTATGATGGAAAATTTAAACAGAATGTGGTAGAATATATAGAATATTATAATAACAGAAGAACTAAGAGCAAACTAAAAGGAATGCCCCCTGTTCAATACAGAGAACATTCCATGTTTGTAGCCTAATTTATACTGTCCAACTTTTTGGGTTCAGTACAAAAAGGCACAAAATATTAAAGTTTTGTTTAAATATGAAATATTGAAAAGTATTATGAATTAAATTTAGATACAGACTTTTCGATATTAAAAAATGTAAAAAAAGTAAACATAAATGCAATATATTCATTTACGTAAATTTAATGTAAATTTTTTTTAAAGAAATTGAAATAAATTTGTAAAAAAATCTTGAATACCTGAAAATGAAAATATATAATGTAGAAAAAATTTATTATAAATTTTAATTTCATTAATAAAATTATGAAGGGGGACTTTTTATGGAACACAAAAAATTCATTTTTCAAAAAAAGATTTTAGCAAGTTTATTAATTGTTGTTGTTCTTTTTTCATATATGCCACTAAATGTAGTATATGGATGTGTAGAAGAAGTAAACAACATCTTATCAGAAGATTCTGAAAAATCAAATGAATTTATTGTAGAAGAGGTATTAGCAAGTACAGAAGGATTTGTTCAAGAAGAAGATACTACTAATGTTCCGAATACAAATGAAGGTAATATTATTGATTTAAATGAAATAAAAACAGAAAATGTTATTATCAATGAATCAAATACTATTACTAATACTGTAATTGATACTAATGATGAAAATAGTAAAGAAGAAAATAATGTTATAGATGAAATATCAAATATAATTTCAAATAATGTTACAAATAGCACTACTGATGAAAATGTTATTTTAGGTAATAATATTGATAATACTATTACTAACAATGTTGTAAATAATGAAGTAGATAATAGTAATACAATAGAAAATGTAATTAATAATGAAATTATAAAAGAAGATGTAGAAGATACAGAAAATGTTTTAAATGAAAAATTAGAAATTATTGGAAAAGTAATTTGGGAAGAAATAGAAGTAGCTAGTAGACCAGAAAATGTAAATATAAGTATATATAAAGAAAATGAATCAAATTTTATAGAAGAAATTATTATATCAGAAAATGAAAATTGGGAATTTAAATTTAGTTCTTTAGAAAAATATGATAAAAATGGTTTACTAATTAATTATATTATAAAACAAAATACATTAGAAAATTATGAAACAACAATTAGTGTAGATGAAAATGGTAATTATAATATTTTAAATAAAGAAATTGAAAATTCAGAATTAACTTGGAAAGAAATATTGGAATATGGACCATATATAGCTTTGTTAGTAAAATATTCAGAAGATGTAAATGAAGAAATATCTGAACAAGAAATGATGATTTATGAAAAATATAAAGAATTAATTTTTGTAAAAGGGGAAAATCTTGCTCAAAAAGCATATATTTTTGGAACAGATGATTTTTCGGAAGAAGAATTAGCTATATATAATGCATATCAACAAGTAATGTTAAATGGTGGAGAATTAGTTTCAATAGATACTTTAGACATAGAAGAAGGCGAATATGCAGGAAAACAAGTATTAAGTGTAAATAGAAAAGATGGTCAATATTTACAATACTTTGTCATAAAAAGAGAAGGAAAAAATGATCTTACAATGGTTAATTCAATTAAATATGTAACATCTGATGGAGCTAAACCTAAAGAAGGAGACACATTAGCATATTGTATGAATGTATATAAACCATATGTAGAAGATTCTGATTATAATGTTGATGCTTGGAATCAAATGATGAAAAAAGACGAATTTAAAGATTATGAACCATTTTTTTCAAAATTATATTCAGAATTAGCATATGTTGTTTCAATAGGTTGTAAAACATATGGCTCACATAATAATTCAGAATATTCTACAGGTGCAAATTCAAATTGGGAAGAAGACTATTATGTTACACAAACAGTTATATACATAGTATTAGATGATTATATTAATAATTTTGATGACATAGCAAAAAAAATGAATATAAATATAAAAGATGAAGATATCAAAGAACAAATCAAAACTCTTTTAAAAGATATGTATTCAGGTCATGCATTTGATGCTTTAAAATTAAATTCGGAAGATACAAGTGAAGGATATGGAAATGATCGTCAACAAGTAGTATATAATGCAGTAGAAAAAATGTATAATGCTGTGCTTAAACAACGTAATGTAATAGGTAATGTAGATACAGAAGGATATGATGCTACTTTAACAGTTACACCTGAAACACAAAAATTAAAATACGAAAATGGAAATTGGATTGCAAATATTTCTGTAAATACTACTGGAACGTTAAAAGGTAATATTAGTTTTTCTGGGCCTTCTGGAATGGAAACACAATTTAATACTACTACAAATACTTATACAATAAAAATACCTGCTACTAGTGTAAAAGATTTAACAAAAATAAAAGTAAAAACTATTGCAAACTTTGATGCAAATAAATTTGTTACATATATGTGTAATATTTCTGATAATCAAAATGTAGCATTTTATCAAAATGATTCAAATTATACAATCTCTAAAGAAGTAGAATTTACTTTAGAAAAAACTGCAACAGTTAATATTGAAGGTACAAAAACATGGAAAGATAATGGAAATGAATACAATACAAGACCAGATAGTATAACTATCAATTTATTAGCAAATGGAGTTAAAGTAGATAGAAAAATAGTTACAGCACAAGATGGATGGAGTTGGAAGTTCACAGGTCATGCGAGGTATGATTCACAAAATAAAGAAATAAAATATACAATAACAGAAGAAAAAGTTACTGGATATGAAACTGAAATAAAGAATTTTAATGTAATAAATACATTAAAAGATACAACAGAAATTATAGGAACTAAAATATGGATTGACAATAATAATGAATATAATACAAGACCAGATAGCATAACTATAAATTTATTAAAAAATGGAAAACCAGAAAATAGTATGGTTGTAAAACCAGATTTATTAGGAAATTGGATATATAAATTTGAAAATCTTTCTAAATATGATGAAAATGGAAAATTATATGTATATACTATCGAAGAAGAAAAAGTAGAAAAATATATATCAGTAAAAGAAAATGAGAATGTTATAGTAAATTTATTATCAGATAAATTCGAAATATCAGGAATTAAAATTTGGAAAGACAATAATAATGCATATAATACAAGACCAGATAGCATAATTATAAACTTATTTAAAAATGATGAATTTGATCAAAAAATTGTTGTAAAGCCGGACTTATTAGGAAATTGGAATTTTAAATTTGAAAATTTAGAAATGTATGACAATAATGGTGTAAAATACGATTACACTATTACAGAAGATAGTGTTGAAAAATATGAAACAATAATTGAAAATGACAAAGAATTTGAATTTAAATACAATATAACAAATAAATTAACAGATACAACAGAAGTAAAAGGAAATAAATCTTGGGTAGATAATAATAATGCGTATGGCACAAGACCTAAAAGCATAAATTTAATATTATTTGCAAATGGTCAAAAAATAGCTGAAAAAGAAATAACAGAAAATCAAAAAGGAAATTGGGATTTTGCATTTACAAATCTTTTAAAATATGATGAAAATGGTGTAAAAATCAAATATACAATAGAAGAAAATGCTGTATTAGGATATGTAACAGATATAAAAAATGTAGATGAAAATAAAGTTGAATTGAAAAATACTTTATTTGGCAAAACAGAAATATCAGGTTTAAAAATTTGGGAAGACAACAATAATGCATATGCTATAAGGCCAGATTGCATAACAGTAAATTTATTAGCAAATGGAAATAAAGTAGCAGAAACAAATGTTACAGAAGGTGAAGATGGAACTTGGAGATTTAGTTTTAAAGATTTAGATAAATATGATGAAAATGGTGTTAAAATTGAATATGCAATAGCAGAAAATCCAGTATTAGGATATAGCACAATAATAAATGGAACACAAATTATAAATAAAGTAAATGAAAGAAAAGAAGAACAAAAGAGTGAAATGCTAGATTTAACACCTACAACTGGTAAGAAAAATTGGTTAAAACATTTTATTGTTACAGCAATAACATCACTTTTTGGTATGATATTTGCTAGAAAGAGAAAATTATTAGGAGAGGGAAAATAAACCTCTCTTTCTTATAAATAGAGGAAATAAATGAATAAACAAATATTTTACAAAATTATATATGTAGTTTGTTTGTTAATATTTATTATTTCAATTGTATATATATTAGGTTATTTATATTTTATGTATAGAGATGAAAATGAAATTGAAGAAATTCAAAAAATAATAAAAGAAACTAGTATAGACGAAAATATCGAAAATAAATTAAATACTGAAAATGAAATAAATAATGCAAATCAAACAATAAATGAAAACATAAATAATTTCAAAAAAATAAAATCAAAAAATTCTAATATAATAGCTTGGATAAAAATAGAAGGAACTAAAATAGATTATCCAGTTATGCAAGCAAGAGATAATGATTATTATTTAAACAAAAATTACAAAAATAAGTATAGTAGAAATGGATCTATTTTTGTAGATTGTAAATATGATTTTTCAAAAGAAAATCAAAATATGTTGATATATGGACATAATAATAGAGATGGCATGATGTTTAATGATCTTTTAAATTATGAAAAAGAAGAGTTTTTTAATAAACATTTAAATATCAAATTAATTACTGAAAATGAAGAAAAAATATATAGTATTATAGCTGTTTTTAAGTCAAAAGTTTACAATGTCAATGATAAAAATGTTTTTAGATATTACAATTATATAGATTTATCAAATGAAGACGTGTTTGATGAATATATAAAAAAATGTAAAGAAAAATCAATATATAATATAGAAAAAAATCCAGTTTATGGCGATGATATTTTAACACTTTCTACATGTGAATATTCTACAAAAAATGGTAGATTTGTTGTAGTTGCAACAAATTAATAAATATATTTTTATAAAATTGTTTCCATTGACATAAATTTTGTAATAATGTTAAAATAAATGCAGAAATAAATATAAGGAGGAATTATGGAAAATATAATATCATGGATTCAAATGATAATAACAACAAGTGAATTTCAAACTTTTTTTAAACTTATTTTAGCAGCTATATTAGCTGGAGTTGTAGGATATGAAAGAGAAAATTGGAGTAAACCAGCTGGTTTTAGAACACATGTGTTAGTAGGAATTAGCGCTACAATGGTAATGGTTTGTGGAGAATATTTGCATGAAATTACTGGTGCAGATCCAACAAGAATACCAGCACAGTTATTATCTGGAATAGGATTTTTAGGTGCAGGAACAATATTAAGAGATGGAAATAATGTAAAAGGATTAACAACTGCAGCGGGTCTTTTAGCAATCACATGCATATGTTTAAGTGTAGGAGCAGGCTATTATGTAGGCTCAATAATAGCAACTTTAGTTGTATACATAGTTCTTTCATATTCACATAGATTTTCTGCAAAATTAGAACATTTTGATACAATATCTTTGAAAATTATTACAGATGAACCAAAAGAAATAGTAGGAAAACTAGAAGAAGTAATAAAAAATAATTATTTTAATATAGATAAGATAAAAATAATAGAAAACAATGAAAAAAATGATATAAGTTATATAATTGTAGAAGGAAAAAATAGAGAAGGAATTGATAAAAATAGATTAATGACAGAAATAATTTCATTAGAAAATATAAAGCAAGTAGTAGAGGTTTAAATAAATGGAAAACATAGAGACTATAATAAATGAAGCAAAATGGTGTTTGAATTGTAAAACAAAACCTTGTAGTACACAAGGGTGTCCAATGAGAACAAATATACCAGAATTTATAGATGAAATAAAAAAAGAAAATTTTGAAAAAGCATATGATATTCTACAAAGTAATAATATATTTTCTCATATTTGTAGTATTGTTTGTCCTCAAGAAGAACAATGTGAAGGTAAATGTATAAGAGCTATAAAGCAAACAGCAACTAATATTGGAAAACTTGAAAAATTTGTAAATGAATGGGCTATTGAAAATTCATATAAACCTAAAATTAATTTAAAAGAAAAAAATGGAAAAAAAGTAGCAATAATAGGTTCTGGACCTGCTGGATTGGAATGTGCAATAGAATTAACAAAAGAAGGTTTTGAAGTAACTATTTTTGAAAAAGATAAAATACCAGGTGGAATTTTATTTTATGGAATACCAGATTTTAGATTAGATAAAAAAATAATAGAAGCAATAATAGAAGTTTTAAAACAAAATGGTGTAAAATTTGAAACAGAAAAAGAACTTGGAAAAGATATTCATATTAACAAATTAAAAGAAAAATTTGATGCAATTTTTATAGGAATAGGTGCTACTGTTTCAACAACATATAAATTATTAGAAGAGGAAAATTCAAATATCTATAAATCGGATTATTTCTTAAAAGAATATAATGAAGGAATAAAAATAGAAAATTTGGGTACAGTTGCTGTAATAGGTGGAGGAAATGTAGCAATGGATTCTGCAAGAGCAGCAATAAGAATGGGTGCTCAAGCAGTAAAGATATTATATCGTAGAGATAAAGAACATATGCCTGCAAGAGAAATAGAATTAGAAGAAGCATTAGAGGATGGAGTAGAATTTAAAGAATTAACAAGAGTTATTTCAGCAAATATTGAAGAAAATAAAATAAATTCTTTAAATTGCATAAAAACCCAAATAGTAGATGGAAAAGCAGTAGATGTATTAGGTAAAGAATTTAAGGAAGATGCAAATTCAGTTGTGTTTGCAATAGGATTGAAACCAGATAAATCATTAATATCATTAGAGGGAATAGAACTAGATGAATGGAATTATATTAAAATTAATGAAGATGGAAAAACTAATATAGAAAAAGTTTATGCAGGAGGAGATTGTACAGAAAGTAAATCTACAGTATGCAGGGCAATAGCTGCTGGAAAAAAAGCTGCTATTGGAATAATAAAAAATTTGCGATAAAAATAATAAATATTAATATTATATGTAAAAAATAAAGAAAAGCCCCGTATTTGCTTAGTGTAAATACGGGGATATTTTTTGAATTTAATATCAAAATTCAATAACAATGTCAAAAGCACCAGGAATAATACTTTCGTTTCCTTTTGAATCATATCTTTTTTGAGAAGCAAATGTAATGCTACCATCAGTTATTTTTTTAGTAAGTTCAACTTGATGAGAAACAAACAATAAGATTCTTTTCATATCCTTTTGACAAAAATTAGCCATGAATTCTAGGACAGAGATTGCAGTATTATCATCTAAAGCATTCGTAGCTTCATCAAATACTACGATCTTATGAGCTGCTGACAAATTATAAAGTACTTTTACGATTGCCAGTCGCTGCTTTTGACCTGATGAATATTGTTCTATAGTTGTACTATTTAAGTACTCTAAAACTTTTTCATCATTTTTTAAGGTTAATCCCATATTTTTCAAAATATCTTCATAGATATGTGTTCCGTGAAGAATTTCAATTATACGAGGACGGTCAATTTGTGAAATATCAGAGCTAAAGATAATTTCTTGAAGTACAGGATTTGCTCCTAATCTCCCATTGCTTTCGTGCATAATAGACGAAAGATAGGCATTTTGTTTTCTTTCACCATAAGAAATTGGAGAGTCTTCCATTTTGATTTTTCCAATTATCAAATGCATAAATGTAGACTTTCCACATCCGGTATGACCATATACGAGAAAAGATGATCCGGAATATAACTCGAAAGATTTACAATTTCTTAGTTTGTATACGGAAACTTCAGAAGGATAACTAAACTCAAAAGGTTTAATAGAAATTTTTTCTATGTTTTCAGCTCTATCAAATTTAGTATTAACTTCTGACTCAAATACATTCATAATGTTATCAACATCAGGTTTTACGCGTTCTGCGTCTTTTATTGTATTAACAAGATTTTCAAAACCGCTTAAAAGAGATGTGATTTTATTAAGAATATTTGAGTATACCGTAGATACGGCAATTATATCTGTTAAAACAGATATTGAAAATTCACCAGAAAAATGAAGCTTAATAATAATGATAAGAATCATAAATATTCCAAGAATCATAGTTCTTAGAACTTGTAGCCCATTCAATTTAAAAAGTTCTTTTTTCTCAAGAGAACGTTTTTCTTGCAAATTAGATACAAGAAGCTGTATTCTATAAGAAAATTCACTTTCTATAATAGGTTCGATGTTTTTTATATCATTAAGTAAAACATCATTTTCCTTACGCAGAATTCGTTGATTGTCGCGATAATTCTTTTTAACTGATAACCGAATTTTAAAAATTACACTAAATAAAATGGCACAGCCAATTAAAATAGCTGAAAAAATAAGTGTAAGTTTTAAATCTTGTGTTTCAATAAATTCAGTTATAAGAATTGCAAAAATCATAAAAACAGCGGAAAGGCTATTAGCTAAAACGAGTGGATAGCTTTCAATAAAATACCAAATATAAGAGATGAACTCTTTTAAGTTAAAGATTACTTCAGCATTAGTCATAATTAAAGAATAATCATTCTTTGTATGAAATACTTTGCCTCTAACCACGTTTGAGATCTCACTTATATTAGCAGTAAGGTAGGAATCCCTATCACTGTTAAGTCTGGTTTTTTGATCATCAATATATGTTTGTAAAGTACTTTGCAATACTTGACGAACAAAATACAGAATCATCAAAATCAAAGCTAACCACTGAATGCCTTTAGATAATGCGATTTGAGCACCTTTAATAGAGAAACTTAAAATGTCTAAAAAAAGAGTGCTAGTAATGGAAACTGTTAAAATAACATTTTTCCGTTCTTTAATAGATGCGGGCATTTCAGCAACTGCAGAGTGTAATAATGTTTGTAAATTTTTGAGCATATAATCTCCTCCTTTTTGATATGTAGTTTTCAAAGAACACCGATAGCTTTTCTGCCAATGCAAATTATTGCATAAAAGACTAGTAAGTTATGGTTAACATAATTATAACATATTCGGAACTAAAAATCCACTTTACATATAAAAGGAAGAAACAGAATATCTATTTAAACAGATTATTTAAAAGTTTTGTATAGAATAATAAAATATATAAATAAAAATTATAAACTTGTATTGACAAAATTATGTAAATGATGATAATATAATAACATTAAATAGCTAAAAACTATAAAAAGGACAAGATAAATAAACTAAAACCTTAAAAGAGAGCTGGAAAAGGTGAAAGCCAGTAGGAATAATTTATTTATTATCACCTTTTTGTTGATTGTTTGAAAATCTATTATTAGTAAAACAATTCGCATTGCCTTGCGTTAAAAGGAAAAGAGATAACTTAAAAAGTTAATATTAGGTGGTATCGCGATAACGTGTCGTTTCGTCCTTTTAGGATGAGACGACTTTTGTTTTTCTAAAAGATAATAATTATGCAAAAATAATAAATTAAATATAAAAGGAGAGGTTAAAATGTGTAAAGATTGCGAAGAAAAAAAAGATTATGGTAAAACATTAAATTTACCTAAAACAGATTTTCCAATGAGAGGAAATTTACCAGAAAATGAACCAAAGATATTAAACGAAGTGTTTAATAATGGTCTTTATGAGAAAATGCTTAAAAAAAATGAAGGAAAAGAACCTTTTGTATTACATGATGGTCCACCATATGCAAATGGTGAAATTCATATAGGACATGCTTTAAACAAAGTATTAAAAGATACAATAGTAAGATATAAAAATTTACAAGGATATTATACACCTTTTATACCAGGGTATGATACACATGGTATGCCAACAGAAAAAAAAGCAATTGAAAAATTAGGATTAAAAAGAGAAGAAATACCAGTAAATACTTTTAGAGATACTTGTAAACAATTTACAATGGATTATAAAGATAAACAAACAGAAGGATTTAAACGTTTAGGAGTATTAGGTGATTGGGAAAATCCATATATAACATATCAACCACAAATGGAAGCTAAGCAAATAGGAGTATTTGCAGATATGTATAAAAAAGGATATATATATAAAGGATTAAAACCTGTTTATTGGTGTACAGATTGTGAAACTGCATTAGCAGAAGCAGAAATAGAATATAAAGATGTAAATTCTAATACTGCATATGTAAAGTTTCCAGTAAAAGATGCAAAAGGAAAATTTGATGAAAAAGATACTTTTATAGTAATTTGGACAACAACACCATGGACATTACCAGGAAATATGGGAATAACAGTTGGTGGAGATTTTAAATATAGTATAGTAGATTTAGGAAAAGAAAAAGTAATAATAGCTTCAGAACTTGTAAAAAAAGTTATGGAAATTGCTAAAATTGATGAATATAAAGTTGTATCTGAATTAGAAGGAAAAGAATTAGAAGGAGTTATTTGCAAGCATCCATTTTTAGATAGAGATTCAAAAGTTGTATTAGGTTCAGAAGATACTATATTAGTTGAACTTGGAACTGGTACAGGTGCAGTTCATACAGCTCCTGGATATGGTAAAGAAGATTATTTATGTGGTTTGAAAAATGGGTTAGAAGTTGTAGTAACAGTAGATAGCAAAGGGGTTCAAAGAGGAGAAGGAGCAGGTCCATTTGCTGATATGTATTATGCTAAATCAGATAAAGAAATTATAAAATGGTTAGATGAAAATGGATTCTTATTAGCAAGTGAAGTTGTAAATCACTCATATCCACATTGTTGGAGATGTAAAAAACCAGTTATATATAGAGCTACAAGTCAATGGTTTGCTTCTGTTGACGGATTTAGAAAACAAACATTAGATGCAATAAAAACAGTTAAATGGTATCCAGCTTGGGGAGAAGAAAGAATAACAAAAATGGTAGAAGATAGAAACGATTGGTGCATATCTCGTCAAAGATCATGGGGAGTACCAATACCAGTATTTTATTGTGCAGAATGTGAAAAAGAATTTGTAACACCAGAAAGTTTAGAAAAAGTTCAAAATATAGTAAAAGAAAAAGGTACAAATGCTTGGTTTGATTTATCAGAAGAAGAGTTAATGCCAGAAGGAAGTAAATGTGAATGTGGTTCTACAAAATTTAAAAAAGAGACAGATATAATGGATGTATGGTTTGATTCAGGATCAACACATGAATCAGTTTTAGCTGAAAGAGGGCTTCCAGAAGCAAATATGTATTTAGAAGGAAGTGATCAATATAGAGGTTGGTTTCAATCTTCTATACTAACATCTGTTGCAACAAAAGGAAAAGCACCATATAAAGAAGTTTTAACACATGGATATACAGTAGATGAACAAGGTAGAAAAATGTCTAAATCTATTGGAAATGTTGTTGCACCACAAGAAATAATAAAAGAATCAGGTGCAGATGTATTAAGACTTTGGGTATTAGCTTCTGACTATAAATCTGATGTATCAGTATCAAAAAATATTATAAAACAAGTAACAGAAGTTTATAGAAAAATAAGAAATACAGCAAGATATATTTTAGGAAATATAGCAGATTTTGATGTAAATTCACCAATTGAATATGAAAAATTACAAGAAATAGATAAATGGGCTTTAACTAGATTAAATAAATTAATAAAAGCATGTACAAAAGCTTATGATTCTTATGATTTTCATGAAACATATCATGCAATAAATCAATTTTGTGTTGTAGATATGAGTTCTTTCTACTTAGATATAATAAAAGATAGACTATACACATCAAAACCAAATTCAGTAGAAAGAAGAGCAGCACAAACAACAATGTATGAAATATTATCAGCTTTAGTTAGAATATTAGCACCAATGACATGCTTTACAGCAGAGGAAATTTGGAAATATATGCCACATAAAAAAGGAGAAAATTTAGAAAGTGTAATGCTAGAATATTATCCAAAAGCAAATCCTCAATATGATAATGAAGCATTATCTTTAAAATGGGCTAAATTAATAGCAATAAGAGATGAAGTAGCTAAAAAATTAGAAATAGCAAGAGCAAATAAAGAAATAGGACTTTCATTAGCTGCAAAAGTTACATTATTTGCAGAAGGCGATGAATATGAATTTATAAAAGGAAAAGAAGAACTTTTAAAAGAAGTATTTATAGTTTCTGATGTTGAAATAAAAGAAAATAGAAGAAATGAAGATACAGAAGTTTCAGTAGGTGTTAAAGTTTCACAAGCAGAAGGAGAAAAATGTGAAAGATGCTGGATGATATCAAAAACAGTAGGTGAAGATAAAGAAAATCCAACAATTTGTCATAGATGTAGTGAAAACTTAAAATAATAAAAAAAGCACTTTGCATGTTTATGCAGAGTGCTTTTTTGCGACTTAACTTTCAATTTGTAAAAAAAGATAAATTTGTTCCATTAGTGGAAAATCCAACAGTTCCATTTAAATCAGTCCTAAAAATTCTAACATCGTTTTGAATTAATGTTTTTAAAGTTTTTTCTCTTGGATGATTATAATGGTTGTTGCTACCAACTGAAATAACTGCATATGTTGGATTTACTTTTTCAATAAGTTCATTACTATTAGATGTAGTGCTTCCATGATGAGATACTTTAAAAACTTCTGCTTCGATATCAAAATCAGATTTTAAAAGTTCTCGCTCGGAATAGTTTTCTGCATCAGCTAAGCACAAAAAATCAATTTCACCAAATGAAATTTTAACACCAATAGAATAATTATTTAAAATTGCATAATTAGAACTTATTGGAGTTAAAAATTGGATTTTAGAATTTTCAAATTCAATTGTTTCACCAGAAATAGGAGTGACAAAATCAATATTTTTAAAATACATAATTTTATCATTTTTATATGACCACCATTTATGCAATGTTGAATAATCATAGTTTGTCATATAAAATGTGCCAACATCGAAATTTCTAAGAATAGTACTTAAACCACCCATATGATCATAATGTGGATGCGTACATATTAAAATGTCAATTTTGGTAATTCCTAATTCTTTAAGAAAATTTGAAATTCTAATTCCATATTCAGGTGTGCCTGTATCTATAAGTAGAACTTGGTTGTTTTGAACAAATAATAAACACTCAGACTGTCCAACATCTAATGTATACATTGTTAAATTTTGACTATCTAAAAGATTTTGTTCTTCGCTAATATAAATAGCATTTGTATTTTGAACTATTGAATAAAGGTAATCGAAAGCAATATCAGTTAAGAAAAAATTGCAATCTATAATTACAAAAATTAAAATTGAAAGTAAAATTATAAAAAGCCGTTTAAGTTGTTTTTTGTTACACATGAAATTCTTCATATAACTGCCTCCTAACGATTAACAACCATATATTATTATAACATATTTTTAAGAAAAATAAAAGTAATACTATATTAAGAAGATGATTATTTAAGATGAATTTTAAAATATAATGCTAATAATATTTGAATTTTACTTAAATTTTACTAAAATATAATAAGATATAAAAATTCATCTTATAAAATATTATAAAAAATGTTGATTTTAAAAAATACATATGTTAAAATGAAGTAGTTAATAATTCACATCAATTGGAGGAAATGAAAATGGAAATATTAAAATATATATTAATGGCAATATATGCAATAGTTTGTGTAGCTTTAGTTTTTTTAGTATTAAAACAATCAAAAGAAGATAATGGAGCTTCAGGAACTATAGTTGGAGCCTCTGCAAACAATTTTTATGAAAAAAATAAAGGTAGAACTAAAGAAGGTAAAATGAAAATTGCTACAATATCTTTAATGGTAGCTTTTGCAATTTTAACTATAGCTTTAGGAATTATATATGTTATTTAAAATAAAAATAATAAAGGGGCAGTAAATATAACTGCCTCTTTTTGTTTTTTACATATAAATTAAATATTAATAAATAATAATTATATAAAAATTAGAAAAGGAAAAAATAGATGAGCAAAAAAGATAAAAAAAGTAAATTAAAAGGAGTGTTTAGGGCTACTTCTAAAGGATATGGATTCATAAAGATAGATGAAACAGAAGAAGTTTTTGTAGCTTCTAACTTTGTAAATGGAGCTTTAGATGGAGATGAAGTAAATTTTGCTATAATAAAACAAAAAGATAAAGATAAGAAAGCAGAAGCAAAAATAACAAAAGTTCTTAGAAGAGAAAAAGAAACTATAGTTGGAATTTTTCAAAGAAGTAAGAATTTTGGATTTGTTGTTCCGGATGATAAAAAATTTGCAACAGATATATTTATTTCAAAAAATAAATGTAAAAATGCTAAAACGAATGATAAAGTAATAGCAAAAATTAATAAATATCCTGAAAAAGGAAAAAATGCTGAAGGTGAAATAATAGAAGTATTAGGAAACATTAATCAAGCAGGAATAGATATGTTGTCTGTAATAAAAGAATTTGAACTTCCAAATGAGTTTCCAAGCTTTGTACTAGAAGAAGCTAAGCAAATAAATCAAGAAATAGATAAAAATGATATCAAAAATAGAAGAGAGTTTAGAAATGATATAATTTTTACGATAGATGGAGAGGATGCAAAAGACCTTGATGATGCTATTTCTATATCTAAATTAGAAAATGGTAATTTTAATCTAAATGTGCATATTGCTGATGTTAGCTATTATGTTAAAGAAAACAGTAAATTAGATAAAGAAGCTATAAAACGTGGTACAAGTGTATATATGTTTGATAGGGTAATACCAATGCTTCCATTTGAACTTTCTAATGGAATATGTAGTTTAAATGCAGGTCAAGAAAGATTTGCACTTTCTTGTTTGATGGAAATAAATCCAAAAGGTGAAGTAGTATCTTCAGATGTATGTAAATCAATAATAAAAGTAACAGAAAGAATGAGTTATACAGATGTAAATAAAATTTTAAATAATTTAGATGAAAAAATAATAAAAAAATATGAAAAATATATTGTTGATTTTAAATTAATGGAAGAACTTGCACAAATATTGAAACAAAGAAGGTTAGAACAAGGATATTTAAATTTAGATATACCAGAAAGTAAAATAATATTAAATGAAGAAGGAAAATGTGTAGAAGTAAGAAAATATGAAACAACATTTTCAAATGAAATAATAGAACAATTTATGCTTACAGCAAATGAAACAATTGCAGAAAGATTTTTTTGGTTAGAAGCTCCATTTATATATAGAGTACATGAAGAACCAGAATTAGATAAAATAAAAGAAACAAATAAATTCTTATTTAATATAGGATATAGAATAAAAATCTCAAATGATAGTGTAAAACCAAAAGCAATTTCTGATGTGTTAGAAAAAATAAAAAATACAGAATATGAAAAAGTAATCTCAACTCTTATATTGCGTAGCTTAAAAGTAGCCAAATATGAAAGTGAAAACAAAGGTCATTTTGGTATTGCAAGTAAATATTATTGCCATTTTACATCACCAATAAGAAGATATCCAGATCTATTTATTCATAGAATAATATCTGAATATTTAGAAAATAATTATAATTTAAATGATGATAGAAAAGAAGATTTATTTGTAAAAGCTACTAAATATGCAGAAAGCTCTTCAACATCTGAAAAATTAGCAACAAAAGCAGAAAGAGAAGCAGAAGATATAAAGAAAGCAGAATACATGGAAGACAAAATAGGAGAAGAATATTATGGAATAATATCTTCAATAACTCAATTTGGAATGTTTGTTGAATTAGAAAATACAATAGAAGGTTTAATAAGATTTGAAAATATGGGGCAAAAAGAATATTATATTTATGATGAAAATCAAAAAAAATTAATAGGCGAAAATTCTAAAAGAGTTTTTAAAATAGGAGATAAAGTAAAAATAAGAGTAATAGAAGCAAATAAAATTCTAAGAAAAATAGCTTTTGAATTAATAGATGAAGAAAATATAATTTAAAAATAAATTAATATAACGAGGTCTAATTTATTAAAATTCTAAATGTATAAGTTTGGAGGAAATATGTTAAAGAAAAATGAAGAATATATAGTAAAAATAATAGATAATGGTTTTAAAGGAGAAGGAATCGCCAAAATAGATAATTTTACAATATTTGTACCAAATGCTATAAAAGATGAAGTAATAAAAATTAAAATACTAAAAGTTACTGTATCACATGCTTTTGCTAAAATTATTGAAATAATTGAGAAATCAGAAAAAAGAAATTTAGCTATTGATTGTGAAACATATTCTAGATGTGGTGGTTGCTCTTTAAGACATGTTGACTATTCGATGACAATGAAAATAAAACAAGAATCAGTAGAAAATACTTTGAAAAAAACATTAGGAAGAGATATAAAATTAGACTGTATATTAAGCATGGAAAATCCGTTTTATTATAGAAATAAATTACAATATCCTATAGGAATTGATGAAAATAAGAATCCAGTAATGGGTGTATATGCAGAAAGAACTCATAAAATAATAGAAACTAAAACATGTAAAATTCAAAATAAATTATCTCAAAATATAGCTAATGATATTTTTGAATTTATAGTAAAAAATAAAATAAAAGTATATGATGAAAAGAATTTAACAGGAAGTATTAGACATTTAATTATAAGAATTGGTGTAAAAACAAATGAAGTATTAATAACACTTGTTACTAATACTCAAAAAATTGAGAAAGAAAAAGAACTTATTGAATTTATAACAAATAAATATAAAGAAATAAAAACAATAGCTAAAAATATAAATAATAAAAATACTAATGTAATTTTAGGAGAAAAAACAGAAATTATATTTGGAAATGGATATATAGAAGATTATATAGGAAAATTTAAATTTAAAATATCTCCTATGTCTTTTTATCAAGTAAATCCTATTCAAACTGAAAGATTATATTCAAAAGCTGTTGAATATGCAGATTTTACAGGAAATGAAACTGTATTTGATTTATATTGTGGAATAGGAACAATAGGGATATTTGCTTCAGATAATGTAAAAAAAATATATGGCATTGAAACAATAAAACAAGCAATAGATGATGCAAAAGAAAATGCAAGAATAAATAAAATTGAAAATTCAGAATTTTTTGTGGGTGATGTAGAAAAAGTATTACCAGAATTTATAAAAGAAAATGAAATTTCACCAGATGTTATTTTTATTGATCCGCCAAGAAAAGGATGTGATAAAGTTGCATTAGAAACAATATTAAAAATAGAACCAAAAAAAATTGTTTATGTAAGTTGTAATCCGGCAACTTTTGCAAGAGACGCAAAAATATTAGAAGAAAAGTACGATTTAAATAAAATTTCTATTTGTGATATGTTTCCATTTACAAGTCATATCGAGTGTGTGGTTTCATTATCGTTGAAAAATCAAAGGGTTTAGAGTTTTTATGTATTAAAAAAGTGGTATTTGTCAACGAATTGTCAATATTAATTTTATGTTTTGGCAATTCTTTTATATTAATTAAATGATATTGAAAATAATAATAATTTATGATAAAGAAAGAAATGGTTTAGTTATTTTATAAAAATAATTGATAGAAATTTAAAAATATGATATAAAATTTTTATAATTTAATCAAAATTTAACAAAACTGAGTAAAATAGTTTTATGGGATAAATTTTTATAAAAGGGGAAAAGAAAAATGGAAGAAAACAATTTTGAAAAATTATTTAATGAAACATTAAATAATGACAAAATAGGTAAAACGGTTACAGGAACAGTAATTCAAATATCAAATAAAGGAGAAATATTTGTAGATTTTAAATATAAAGCAGATGGAATTATAACAAAATTTGAATATTCAGATGATGAAACTAAAAATCCAAAAGATGAATTTAAAGTTGGAGATAAAATTACAGCAGATGTTTTAAAATGGAATGATGGCTATGGAAATGTTTTGTTATCTTATAAAAAATATAAAAAAAGAGAAGATTATAAAAAGCAAAAAGAACAAAAAGAAAAAGAATTTAAAGCAAGAGAATTACAAAAACAAGAAAAAATTAAAAACACAGAAATTTTTTGGAATGAATTAAAAGTTGGAAAAACATATACAGGTACAATTTCTCAAATTGCAGATTATGGAATATTTGTAGATTTTGGAGTAGCTAAAGGATTAGCACATATATCTGAACTTGTATGGGATAGAAATCAAAAATTAAATGATATTTTTACAGTAGGTGATGACATAGAAGTAAAAATAAAATCTTTTTATAAAAATGAAAAAAAAATATCATTAGAGTATCCTTTAAAAGGAGAAAATCCTTGGATTGCACGTGTAAGTAAATATAATGTAAATGATATTGTTACTTGCAAAGTAGTAAAATTTGCACCTTTTGGAGCTTTTTTAGAATTAGAAGAAGGATTAGAAGGTTTAGTGCATAATTCAGAAATAACATCTTTAAAACGAGTTGTAAAACCAGAAGATGAACTTGAATTAAATCAAAATATTAATGCTAAAATAATAAATATAGATAAAGAAAAATGTAAAATAGGCTTATCTATAAAAGAATTAGAAGGTACTTCAGCAGAATACGGATATGAAGAATTTATAAAAAACAAAGAATAAATATTTCTTTTAATATAAACTATATTAGGAGGAAATATGTTAGAAAAAATATTTAAATTAAAAGAAAATAATACAAAGATTTCAACTGAAATTATTGCAGGAATAACAACTTTTATGGCAATGTCTTATATTATTTTTATTAATCCTGCAATACTTTCTGAAGCTGGAATGGATTATAATGCAGTTTATGTAGCAACAATAATAGCTTCAATAGTTGGAACTTGTATAATAGGATTTTTCGCAAATGTACCATATGTGCAAAGCGCAGGATTAGGGTTAAATGCTTTATTTACATATACTATATGTGGAACATTAGGGTTTACATGGCAACAAGCATTGGCAATGGTGTTTATTTGTGGTTTACTCAATATATTAATAACTATTACTGATATTAGAAAAAAGGTAATAGCAGCTATTCCAGAATATATGCAAAATGCAATAACTGTTGGAATAGGTTTATTTATTACATATATAGGTTTAAAAAGTTCTGGAATAATAGAATTTTCAGTTTCAAATTTAAATAATGGAATTGCAAATGCAGCAGATGTTGTACCTCAGCTAACAAATTTTAATAATGGTGAAGTAATATTAGCACTTATAGGAATTTTAATTACAGGTATATTAGTATCAAAAAAAGTAAAAAATTCTTATATAATCTCAATTATTTTAACAACAATAATAGGTCTTTTTATGGGTGTTACTACATTACCAGATTTTTCAAATTATACAGTAAATTTATCAATAAAAGAAACTTTTATGAAATTAGATTTTAAAGGTCTTTTTACAGCAAAGGCTGGTATTGTAACAACATTTATGACAATTTTCACACTAGTAATTTCAGATTTATTTGATACAATAGGAACTTTTGTTGGAACTGGTAAAAAAGCTGGTATTTTTAAAATTGATGAAAATGGAAACATGCCACAAAATTTAGAAAGAGCTTTGGTATGTGATTCGGTTGCTACAACTTTGGGAGCGTTTTTTGGAACAAGTAATCTTACTACATATGTAGAAAGTAGTGTAGGAATAGAAGCTGGTGGTAGAACTGGTTTAACAGCAATTTCTGCTGCTATATGTTTTGCGCTTGCACTGTTTTTAGGACCAATTGTTTCATGTGTTCCTACAGCTGCGATAGCACCAATACTTATGTTTGTTGGAATAACAATGATGGAAAATATTGTAAAGCTAGATTGGAAAGATGTAATGGTTGCAATACCAGCATTTTTCATTGTAATAATGATGCCTTTATCATATTCTATAACAACAGGAATCCAATTTGGATTTATAATGTATGTAATAGTTAATTTGGCAAATAAAAATGGAAAAAAAGTTTCTCCAATGATATATATTTTTACAATTCTATTTATAATAGATTATATATATAAGGCTATTTTATAAATGATTAAAAAGGTGATAGAAAATGAATGTTGAAGATATTAAATTAAATGAAGCGAAGAAAGTTAATTCTATAAAAGAAATGTTAGAATTATCTGTTAAAGAAGATGGAGATAAAATTGCTTTTAAATATAAAGAAAATGACAAAGTAATAGATGTAACATATAAAGAATTTGAAAGAGATACAGAAGAATTGGGAACAGCAATTGCAAGTTTAGGTATGCAAGATAAACATATTGCTATAATAGGTGAAAATAGTTATAAATGGCTTACAGTATATTTAACTGTATTAAAAAGTACAGGTGTACTTGTTCCAATTGATAAAGAATTAAATGCAAAAGAAATAATAAATGTTTTAAAACATAGTGATAGCGAAGTTTTGTTTTATGCAGAAAAATATGAAAAATGGATACCTGAAATAAAAGAAGAACTTCCTAATATAAAATTTTTTATTGGCTTAAATAGAAAAGAACAAAATGATAATATATTGTCATATGATATCTTTAAAGAAACTGGTAAAAATGTATTAAATCAAGGAAGTAAAATATATACATCTTTACAAGATGATGAAAATAATTTAAAACTTTTAGTTTATACATCTGGAACAACAGGAACACCAAAAGGTGTTATGCTTACAGAACACAATTTAATTAGTGTTGTATATTATGGACTTCAAGTTGCAGATGTAAAAACAAGGTGCTTATCAGTGCTTCCGTATCATCATACTTATGAGGCTGTTGCTGGAATTTTAGTAGCACTTCATAAAAGAGCATGTATATGTATAAATGATAGTTTAAAAAATGTACTTAAAAATTTACAATATTATAAGCCAGATTATATATATTTAGTTCCTGCTTTTACAGAAATTTTTTATAAAAATATTTGGAATAATGCAAAAAAAACTGGTAAAGATAAAACTTTAAAGATGATGATACCAATAAGTAATGGATTAAGAAAAGTGGGAATAGATTTAAGAAAAGTATTTTTTAAATCTATTCATGAGGCTTTTGGTGGAAATTTAACAGAAATAGTTTGTGGAGGTGCACCAATTAGGCCAGAAATAGGAAAGTTTTTTAATGATATTGGTATAACATTAATAAATGGATATGGTATTACAGAATGTTCACCATTAGTAAGTGTAAACAGAGTAGAAATGAATGATAGTGCAACTGTTGGCGTAAAATTGCCATGTTGCCAAATAAAAATTGAAAATATAACACCTGATGGAGATGGAGAAATTTGTGTAAAAGGTGATATTGTAATGAAAGGCTATTACAAAGATCAAGAAAGAACAGATAGATTATTAAAGGAAGGTTGGTTTAATACTGAGGATTACGGAAGAATAAATGAAAAAGGACAATTAGTAATAAATGGAAGAAAGAAAAATATAATAGTTTTAGATAATGGCAAAAATGTGTATCCAGAGGAAATTGAAAATTATGTTTTAAGTATTCCATATGTTCAAGAAACAATAGTAAAAGGTAATAAAAATGAAAAAGGACAAGAAGTTTCTTTAATAGCAGAAGTATTTCTAAATAAAGAAAAAGTAGAAGAATTAGGTATTAAAGATATTGAAAAAACTTTAAAAGTAGACATAAATGAAAAATGCAAAGAATTACCAATATATAAAAGAATTTCAAAAATTGAAATAAGAGATACAGAATTTAAAAAAACAACAACTAACAAAATTAAAAGATAAAATAAATGAAAGTAATGGAATTTTTGAAAAAATATTATGAAATATCAAATTTTTAAATTTATTTTATAATAGGAGAAAATATGAAAAAATTAAATGTGATAATTGTTTACAATAAAGATGAAGATAAAATACTTATGTGTAAAAGAGAAAAAGAACCATATAAAGGCAAATTTAATTTAGTTGGTGGAAAAGTTGAAGAAAATGAAGATGAACTTTTAGCTGCATATAGAGAATTAGAAGAAGAAAGTGGAATAACCCAAAATGATATTAAATTAATTCATATTATGAATTTTCAATATGAATATTCAAATATAGAATTAGAAGTATATGCAGGAAAATTAAATAAAGATGTTACTTTAATAGAAGAAGTAAATAAATTATATTGGATCGATTCAAAAGATGATTTTTTTGATTTGGAAAAATATGCTGGAGAAGGAAATATAGGACATATGGTTGAACGAGTAAAAATTTTAAAAGAAAAATTATAAATAAAAAACGTTTTATTTTTAATAAAACGTTTTTTTTAAAATAAATTTATGATATATTATTTCTATAAAATAAACATAGGAGAAAAAAATGAAAGAAAATATAAAAAAAATAATAAAATCTGCAATAATAGCTATTATCTTTTCTTTAATATTAAACATTATTTTTGTAAAAACGAATTTATATAGTAATGATTTTTTATTAAATAGAATTTTTATAGTATTTTGCATAGCAGAATTTATAAATTTACATTTTGTAGTTGGATTTAAAAAATTATATAAATATATAATCAAATATAGATATATAATTGCCTTGATATTTTTAATTTTTACAGTTTTTTTATCATATAATGGAGTTTCTATACATACATTATCAGAAATTATCATAGAAAAAGAAATGAGTGACACATTATTAAAAAATGATATAGCTCTTTCTTTTTGGTGGAATTTTAGATTAGTATTATTGGTGCTAGCAACTTATGAATTATGTATGATAATAACAAATGAAAATAAATTTTATTCTATTGCAGGAATGATAATAATAAGTTTTTCATCAAGATTACAATGGAATTTTGAAAAAAGTATTATAGATATTATAATTTTTGGAGAAATAATGGTTGTTTTATTAAATTTATTTATGAAATCTAATAAAACATTGGCAAAATTAGGAATATCGTTAGCATTTTCTGTTTGCTTAACTTTATATATATTAACATTTGATGTTGGAAATATAATAAGTCTAGGATATATATTTATTGCATTAGCAATATGGATAATTATTAAAAATAAAAAAGAATATAAATTTAAATGGACAGATTTAATATATATTATTCTTCCTATATTAATAACATTACTATTAAATTATATATATTATTTAATTTCAGGAAAAAATATATTTTCAAATATAGATGAAATGGAAAGAAATAAAGATGGATTAAGTTTATTATTTTCTTATATATATAGTATATTTTTACCATTTAAAAATATTGAAAATGCTTGGTATATTTCAAGTGTGCTTTCTGTATTTCCAATACCTTTAATAATATCTTTTTATTATTTATATAAAAATGATAAGCATACAGAATTTTTATTCCCATTAGTAGTTGTTGCTACTATAGAAATGATACATTGTTTTTCAGGATTACCAAGTATTATATCAAATATATTATTATTTAAATATGTATCAATATCAAGTATAGCTTTTTCAATTAGTTTATTAAATGTATATATATATTTATATATTTTAGCTAATATAAAAGAAAGAATATTTAATATAAAATATGCAATAAGAATTACTTTAATAACAGTATGTTGTATTATATTTGTTTTTAAACCAACAAGTATTTCATCAACAGGATATTTGTATATTTATTCTTGCATATATTGTATGTTTGCATTTTTGTTATTAAATGCTTATGAAAATAAGTATAAAAATGTATTTTTAGTTTTTGCAATTTTAATTACTATTATTAGTGGTGGTTTTGTAAATCCTATAAATAAAGGACAAGAAGAAATAATTAAATTTTGTACAAATGATAAATTAGAAGATATTTATGAAGAAGTATTTGAAGAATAGGTTGTAGAAGAGACAGAAGAAAAATCAAAAAATATATCTGAAAATTACATAGAACAAAATTCTGAAAATATAATAAAATAGCAATATTTGAAGTTTTGTGAAAATTATGTGTAAATTGTGGAATATGTGTAAAAACCTTTGACAAATAAGGTTTGAGTATATATAATGTGCCTATCGAATAGGTAATTTGATTAAGAAAGAAGGAAAATAAAAAAATGAAAAAAGTTTTGCTAATAGGTGCTGACGGAATGTTAGGTGGAGAATTAAAAGAAAGACTAGAAAAAAAATATGAAGTTGTAGGAACAACATTACAAACATTAGATATATGTGATAAACAAGCTGTATTAAATAAAGCAAAAGAAGTAAAACCATATTTTATTATAAATTGTGCTGCTTATACTAATGTAGATGGTTGTGAAACAAATGAAAATTTAGCAATGGCAGTAAATGGTACAGCAGTTGGAAATATAGCAGAAGCTGCTAAAGAAAATGATAGTACATTTATACATATTAGTACAGATTATGTATTTGCAGGAGACATGGATGTAGAAAAAATATACACAGAAGATATGAAACCAAATCCAGTAAGTGCTTATGGAAGAACAAAACTAGTTGGAGAAGAAAATGCTGCAAAGGCAGAAAAATATTATATATTAAGAACAGCATGGCTTTATGGCTTAGGTGGAAAAAACTTTGTAAAAACAATGCTTAGATTATCAAAAGAAAAAGAAGAATTAAGTGTAGTAGATGACCAACATGGAAGCCCAACTTCAACAACAACACTTTGCTATATTATAGAACAAATTATGGAAAAAGAACCAGAATATGGAATATATCATTCAACAAACGAAGGATTTACAACATGGTGTAAATTTACAAGAAAAATATTTGAATTAGCAAAAGTAAATACAAAAGTAAATGCAATTACATCAAAAGAATATAAAGAAATGTATCCAGCATCAAGTGATAGACCTAAAAATAGTAAATTATCAAAAGAAAAATTACATAAGAACGGAATAAACCCAGAAAATTGGGAAGATGCCTTAGAAAAATATTTAAAGGAGGAATTAAAATAAGATGAAAGGTATTATATTAGCAGGTGGTAGTGCCACAAGATTATATCCAATAACTTTAGCGGTTTCAAAACAAATGTTACCAGTTTATGATAAACCAATGATTTATTATCCATTATCAACATTAATGATGGCAGGAATAAGAGAAGTTTTAATAATTTCAACACCAGTACATTTACCAGCATTTAAAAGTTTGTTAGGAGATGGTTCTAGATTTGGTATGAAACTAGAATATAAAGTTCAAGAAAAACCAGTTGGACTAGCAGATGCATTTATATTAGGAGAGGAATTTATAGGAGATGAAAATGTATCATTAATATTAGGAGATAATATGATATATGGTTCAAGAGTAGAGAGAGTTTTAAAAGCAGCAAGTAACTTAAAAGAAGGTGGAATTATATTTGGATATCAAGTTGCAGACCCAACTTCTTATGGTGTTGTTGAAATAGATAAATCAGGAAAAGCATTATCTATAGAAGAAAAACCTGCAAATCCAAAATCGCATTTTGCAGTACCTGGAATATATTTCTATGATAATGAAGTTGTAAAAATAGCAAAATCAATAAAACCATCTGATAGAGGAGAACTTGAAATTACAGATGTAAACAAAGTATATATGGAAAAAGGAAAATTACAAGTTATTCCTTTAGGAAGTGGATATGCGTGGTTTGATACAGGATCTGCTGATAGATTAGCTGATGCATCTGATTATGTAAAAGCAATAGAATTAAGACAAGGAACACAAATTGCTTGCTTAGAAGAAATTGCATATAGAAATGAATGGATTTCAAAAGATCAACTTTTAGTTGAAGCAGAAAAATACAAAAAAACAGAATATGGAAAATATTTAAAAAGAATTGCAGATCAAGATTATAAACAATATAGAGAAATATATGAAAGTGATTTATTTAATGTAAATTAATTTTAAATTAATACTAATTTAAGCTGTAAAAAATTCCTTTACAGCTTAAATTTTGTAAAGATATTTTAGAAATATTTTTACAAAACTTGAAAAAAGTATATATATTTGATATAAATATAAAAAATAGTTTTGAAAGGAATGAACGGTAATATGGGAAAATTCAAAAAAATTGATACAAGCATTGATGGTGTATATGTTATAGAACCAACAGTTTTTGGAGACAACAGAGGATATTTTATGGAGACTTTTAGTAAACCAGATTTTGAAGAAATTGGAATAAATAATGAATTTGTTCAAGATAATCAATCAAAATCAAAAAAAGGTGTTTTAAGAGGACTACATTTTCAAAAAGAAAATACACAAGCAAAACTTGTTAGATGTATAAAAGGAGAAGTTTTTGATGTTGCAGTAGATTTAAGACCTGGAAGTAAAACATATGGAAAATGGGAAGGTGTAATTCTTTCAGAAGAAAATAAAAAAATGTTTATGATTCCAAGGGGTTTTGCACATGGATTTTTAGTTTTATCAGATGAAGCAGAATTTGCTTATAAATGTGACGATATATATAATCATTCAGCAGAAGGTGGATTAAAATGGAATGATTCAGAAGTAGGAATTGTATGGCCAGAAGTTCCAGGAATGAAACCAGAAGAATATTTAACATCAGAAAAAGATGGAAAATGGCCAACTTTAGCAGAACTAAAAAATACAGATTTGTTTCAAAATTTAAAATAATAGATTTTAATAAATTTTAAAATTGTTTTATAAAAATGGAGGTAAAAATGAAAAATATATTAGTAACAGGTGCTGCAGGATTTATAGGTGCTAATTTTGCGGAATTAATGGTAAAAAAATATGAAGGAAAATATAATATAATTGTTTATGATAAATTAACTTATGCCGGAAATTTACATAATTTAGATGAAATAAAAGATAAAATAACATTTGTACAAGGAGATATTTGCGATTTTGAATTTGTAAAAGAAACATTTAAAAAATACAATATTGATGCTGTTGTTCATTTTGCAGCTGAATCACATGTTGATAATAGTATAAAAAATCCATTTGTATTTACACAAACAAATGTAATTGGAACACATACTTTATTAGAAGCAGCAAAACAAATATGGGGTGAAGGTAGTGAAAATAAATTTGTACATGTTTCTACAGATGAAGTTTATGGAACACTTGGAGAAACAGGATATTTTACAGAAACATCACCAATACAACCAAATAGTCCATATTCATCATCAAAAGCTGCATCAGATTTAGTTGCATTAGCATATTGTGAAACATATAAAATGAATATAACTGTTACAAATTGCTCAAATAACTATGGTCCATATCAACACCATGAAAAATTAATTCCACATATGATTTCAATGGCGTTAAAAGATGAAAAATTACCAGTATATGGACAAGGTTTAAATATAAGAGACTGGTTATATGTTGAAGATCACTGTGAAGCAATTGATATAGTACTACATAAAGGAAGAAGAGGTGAAAGATATAACATAGGTGGACATAATGAAAAAAGAAATATTGAAATAGTAAAATTAATATTAGAAAGATTAGGAAAACCAGAAAGTTTAATATCATATGTAGAAGATAGAAAAGGACATGATTATAGATACGCAATTGATCCTACAAAATTAAAAGAAGAATTTGGATGGGAACCAAAAACAATGTTTAAAGATGGAATTGTTAAAACAATAGATTGGTATTTAGCACATCCAGAATATTTAATTAAATAGAAAAATAAATTTAAATAAAAAATGTAAGCATTTTGTGCTTACATTTTTTGTTTGTTTTTGTTATATTACAATTGATGTGAAACAAAATTAAATAAAAATAGAATAAGTG
>CAZYST010000006.1:0-51673 GCA_964650305.1 uncultured Lachnospiraceae bacterium | reverse complement strand
CAGATTTTGGAATAGCAAAAGCAGTTTCAAATTCAACAATAACAGCTTTTGGAACTACAATAGGATCAGTTCATTATTTTTCACCAGAACATGCAAGAGGTGGATATACTGATGCAAAATCTGACTTATATTCTTTAGGAATTGTTATGTATGAAATGTTAACAGGAAGAGTACCTTTTGATGCAGATACGCCTGTTTCAGTGGCTTTAAAACAAGTTCAAGAAGAACCAACAGATCCAATAAAATATAATGCTTCAATACCAGTAAGTGTTAATAGAATTATATTAAAAGCAATGCAAAAGGATCCAAATTTAAGATATCAAAATGCAACAGAAATGCTTAAAGATTTAAGTATGGCATTAAAAAAACCAAATGAAGATTTTGTTGTACTTGCTACAAAATTTGATGATTCACCAACACAAAAAGTTCCAACTATTTATGAACTTGAAATGGAAAAAAATAATGATAGAAAAGCACCAAGAGCAGATAAAACAGAAAATAAAAAAGGAAAAATAGAGAAAATTAAAGAGTTTTATCAAAAACATCCAATTTTTAAAGCTTTTACTTTTGTAGTGTTAGCAATGCTATTATTTCTAGGAGTTATGTTTGGAACAATATCTTACTTAAAAAGTCAAAAACCAGATCAAGAAGTAATGCCAAATGTAGCTGGATATAAAAATGAAGAAAGACTAACAAAAGAAGAAGCAACTAAAAAATTAAATGAATTAGGATTTAAAGACATTGAATATGAAGAAGAATATCATGATGAAGTAGAAATAGGTTATGTTATATCACAAAAACCTGAATACAAAGAAAACTTTAGAATAAATGTTGATGAAAAAGTTACACTTGTAATAAGTAAAGGTCAAAAAATGGTAACATTACCAAAGAAATTAATTGGTAAAAAAATAGAAGATGTAAAAAAAGAATTAGATGAATTAGAAGTAAAATATGAAATTACAGAAGAAAATAGTGAAGAAATAGAAGCAGGAATTGTAATAAAAGTAGATCCAGAAGAAGGAGAAGAAATTACAGCAACTACACTAGTTAATATTACAGTAAGTAAAGGTAGTGCTTTAAGAGATATAACAATTCAAAATGTTTTAAATAATTCAGAATCAGAAGCTAGAGCTAAATTAGAGGGATTAAACATAAAAGTAAATTATGAAGAACATGCTGATAAATCAGATGGTATTGTATTAGAGCAAAGTATATCATCTGGAAAAACTGTAAAAGAAGGAGAAGAGATTACAATTGTAGTAAATAAACAACCAAAAACTTCAAGAGTTACAGTAAATGTTAATGTAAAATCATTAATGAATTATACAGAACCAGCAGCTAAAATAGAAGATCAATTAGATAGTTATGGAAATGTAGTTGGTACAACAACAATTTATCCAGAAATTGAAACTGGTGAAGTTATAATAAAAGTTGGAGATGAAACTATATATAAAAATACAGTTAAATTTACAGAAACTAATATATCAGCAAGTTATAGTGGAACAGGAATAAAAGAGGTAAAAGTTATTGTTGATGGAGTTACAAAATCAAGCGGTAAAAAAGCTGATTTTAACTTAGGAGATTCAACAGTTTCAATACCTTAAAAAATACACTAGGCATGAAATTTTAGGTTTCATGCCTTTAATAAAAAGGAGAAAAATATGGTAGAGGTATCAGGTTCAATTTTATCAGTAGATAAAGAAAATGCAACAAGTGTTTTTTATGATTTAGAAACTTCAAAAATTAATTATTTTCATATTGATGTAATGGATGGAAAGTTTGTAGAAAACAATACTGTAGACTTAATGAAAGATTATGCACTTACAATTTCACATATTAGCAATATAGGATTAGATGTTCATTTAATGGTCAAAGACGTAGAAGAACAAATGGAAGATTATTTAATGTTAGAACCTAAAATGATAACATTTCATATAGAAGCAATAAAAGATAAAGAAAGAGTGAAAAATATAATACAAGATATAAAAGATAATAACACAAAGGTAGGGATTGCAATTAGTCCAGAAACAGATATTGAAGAAATAAAAGAGTTTTTACCATTTATACATATGATACTTGTTATGACAGTTGTCCCTGGAAAAGGCGGACAAAAATTAATTCCAGAAACACTTTTAAAAGTAAAAGAATTAAAAGAATATATAGTAGAAAATGAAATAGATATTGATATAGAAGTAGACGGAGGAATTAATTTAGAAAATATAGAAGAAGTAAGAAATTCAGGAGCTAATATAATTGTAGTTGGAAGTTTTTTAATTTCTTCTGAAAATAAAAAAGAAGTAGTAGAAAAAATAAAAAATAATTAATAAAGAAATAGTAGAAAAAATAATTAATTTTGAAAAGGAGAATATTATGAAAAAAACAATCAAAGTAATAAGTTTATTTAGTTTTTTAATTTTATTTTCAACAATATGTTTTGCAACTGATTTTAATCACACAGCTATTCCTAACTTGAATACTGTTGGTGATGAAGTAATGCCAATAAATGAAGATAGTCAAATAGATAATATATCTGAAATAGATAAAGATATTGATATATCACAAGATGATATGATTTCAAAAGATGATTTATATGAACTAAAAAATGAAATTAATTATGATGAATTAACATTAGATGGAAATGCATATTTTATGGGTGAAAATATAAATATAAAAGATTCTATGATTAATGGAAATGTTTTTATTTTAGGAAAAGAAGTAAATCTTGAAAATGTTCAAATATATGGATCATTATATTTATTAACCGATAAATCAACACTAGATATTGTGGTATTAGATGTGTATGCATTAGGAAATGATATAAATATTCAAAAAGAATCTTCAATATTAAGAACAGTAAGAATAGCTGGAGAAAATATTAAAATATCTGGAAATATAGATAAAAGTTGTTATTTAACTGGAACTAATATTGATTTAAATAGTTCTATAATTTTAGGTGATTTAAATTATAGTGCAAAAGAAGAAATTAATTTAGACAATACTGATGTTTCAGGTAAAATTAATTTTAATAAAATAGAAGAAAATGAAGATGGAGAAGAAGCATTAACAGTAATAGAAAATATTTTAAATAGTTTTAAAATAACTAAAATGTTATCAACAATATTAAGTACTTTCTTGATTGCGGGATTAATATTGTTAATTTCTGATAAATTTAATAGTATAAGCAAAAATATAGAAATAGGACCATTTATTGGAAAATCTTTATTAGTTGGAATATTATCATTAATACTTATACCAATGCTTTCTTTAATATTAATGATATCAATTGTAGGATTTGGAGTAGGATTATTATTACTAGTATTATATATTATGGTACTTATAAATTCTATATCAATAGTATCACTTACAATTGCAATAAATATATTTAAAGACAAAACAGATACAAGTAAATGGATAATTTTAGGTACTACTGTATTAATTTCTTTAGCTCTATATATAATTAATACACTAATATGGATAATAGGATTTTTAACTTGTATTTTAGGATTAGGAATTGTAATAAAAACAATTTTTTCTAAAAAAGCAAAAAAAGAGGAAAATCCAATACAAATAATAGATTCAAATAATTAATATAGGATATAAAATGAAAAGTAAAAAAGATACAATAAATATAATAGAAAAATTAAAAGAATATTATCCAGATGCAACATGTAGTTTGAACTTTAATACACCATTTGAAATGATGATCTCTGTAATGCTTTCTGCCCAATGCACTGATGAAAGAGTTAACAAAGTTACACCAATATTATTCGAAAAATATAATTCGCCAGAAAAATTAAGTAAAGCAAATATAAAAGAAATAGAAAATATAATACATTCATGTGGATTTTATAAGAATAAAGCAAAAAATATCATAGCATGTAGTCAAATGCTTTTAGATGAATTTGACGGAATTGTACCACAAGATATGGAAAGCTTGCAAAAACTTCCAGGAGTTGGAAGAAAAAGTGCAAATGTAATAATGCTTGAAGCTTTTAAAAATCCACAAGGAATTGCAGTAGATACACATGCTAAAAGAATATCAAATAAAATAGGTTTATCAAAACAAAGTGAACCAGAAAAAATTGAGCAAGATTTATTAAAAGAAATTCCAAAAGAATATTATTATGATGTAAATCATTTATTAGTATGGCATGGAAGAAAAGTTTGTGTAGCAAGAAATCCAAAATGTGATATTTGCCCAATAAATAATTTTTGTGATGAATATAAAAAATAAAAGCTTTATACTTAAGTTCTTTTGTTGACTTTAGGAATATATTTTTATATAATGCTAAAGGAAGAAAAATAAATTTAAAGTGTTTATAAAATGAAAATTTTATTTTCAGAAAGGAAAGAAAAATGGATTTTATACAATCAATAAAAGAAAGAGCAAAAAAAGAAATAAGAAATATAGTATTACCAGAAGCTTCTGATATTAGAGTTATAGAAGCTGCTGCAAAAGTACAAAAAGAAGGATTTGCAAAAGTTACTTTAATAGGTAATGAAGAAATTGTAAAAAATATAGCAAAAGAAAATAATTTAGATATATCAAAAGCAGATATAATTAATCCCAAAACTTCAGATAAAACTAAATTTTATGCAGAAGAACTTTATAATTTAAGAAAAGCAAAAGGTATGACAATAGAACAAGCTGAAAAATTAGTTTTAGATGAAGTTTATTTTGGAATGATGATGGTTAAACTAAATGAAGCTGATGGTTTAGTTTCAGGTGCAATTCATTCAACATCTGATACATTAAGACCAGCTCTTCAAATATTAAAAACTGCACCAGGAACAAAATTAGTGTCTGCATTCTTTTTAATGGTTGTTCCTAATTGTGAATTTGGAGAAAATGGAGTTTTTGTATTTGGAGATTGCGGATTAAACGAAAATCCAAATGCAGAACAATTATCAGAAATAGCATATTCTTCAAGCCAAAGTTTTGAACAATTAGTGGGAAAAAAATCCAAAATTGCAATGCTTTCATATTCAACTATGGGAAGTGCAAAATCAGAACTTACTCAAAAAGTGATAGATGCAACAAATTTAGTAAAAACAAATTATCCAGAATTAAAAGTAGATGGTGAATTACAATTAGATGCAGCAATTGTTCCATCAGTTGGAAAAAGTAAAGCACTTAATAGTGAAATTGCTGGAAATGCAAATACATTAATATTCCCTGATTTAAATGCTGGAAATATAGGATATAAATTAACACAACGTTTAGCAAAAGCAGAAGCATATGGACCACTTTGCCAAGGAATTGCTAAACCTGTAAATGATTTATCAAGAGGTTGTAGTAGTGATGATATTGTTGGAGTTATTGCAATTACATCAGTACAAGGTCAAAAATAAAATTAAATATATGGAGGATTAAAATGAAAATTTTAGTAGTAAATTGTGGAAGTTCTTCACTTAAATATCAATTAATTGATATGGAAAATGAAACACTTTTAGCAAAAGGAAATTTTGAAAGAATAGGAGAACAAGAAGCTTTTGTTACTCATAAAGTAAATGGAGAAAAATATGTTACAAAATCTCCAGTTATGAATCATGAAGAAGCTTTAAAAATAGTATTAGAACAATTAGTACATAAAGATTATGGAGTTATAAAAGATTTATCTGAAATATCAGCTGTTGGACATAGATTAGTTCATGGTGGAGAAATATTCAATAAATCAGTTGTTATAACAGAAGATGTAATAGAAAAATATTCTTCATGTTCAAGTTTAGCACCACTTCATAATCCAGCAACAATATTAGGAATAAGAGCTTGCCAAAAAGCTATGCCAAATGTACCTATGGCTGGAGTTTTTGATACAGCATTTCATCAAACAATGCCAAAAGAAAATTATCTATATCCAATTCCATATGAATATTATGAAAAATATGGTATAAGAAAATATGGTTTCCATGGAACATCACATCAATATGTATCTAAAAAATGTGCAGAAATGATGAAAAAACCAATAGAAGAATTAAAAATCGTTACATCTCATTTAGGTCAAGGAGCTTCAATATGTGCAATAGATGGTGGTAAATCAATAGATACATCTATGGGACTTTCTCCTTTAGGTGGAATTGCAATGGTTACACGTTCAGGAGATTTAGATCCTTCAGTTGTAACAGAAATAATGGATAGAGAAAATTTAACAGCAAAAGAAGTAAATACAGTATTAAATAAAAAATCTGGATTATATGGTATGACAGGTTTGAATCCAGACTTTAGAGAAATTGAACTTGCTTCATATGAAGATGATAAACCAAAAGCAAAAGTTGCAATAGAATTATTTACAAAAACAATAGCACAATTTGTTGCTAAATATGCAGTTTCATTAAAAGGACTAGATGCTGTAGTATTTACAGGTGGTATTGGAGAAAATCAAATAAATATTAGAAAGAAAATATGCGAGAACTTAGAATGGATGGGATTAAAATTAGATTTAGAAAAAAATAATGTAAGGTCAATTGAAACAAAAATATCTACTGAAGATTCAAAAGTTGAAGTATATATAATACCAACAGATGAAGAAATGGTAATTGCAAGAGATACGAAAGCATTAGTAGAAGCTTTATAATTTACAAAAGAGTATATCTAAATAAAAACAATGGATATACTCTATTTTTTTTCATAATTTACAGAAAATTCACATAAAAAACAAATTATGGCAGATTTAGACTTATATACTGACCATATCACATTTTAATTTGATTGTTAATAGAAATTGGGTTAATTATAATTTTAGCAGGACTAAATATAATATCAATTCTAGAAGTAAAAATTTTATTTTTACAAAAAAGAAAAAATATTAAGGAGGAAGCTAATGAAAGTTTTAGTTTTAAATTGTGGAAGTTCATCTTTAAAATGTCAATTAATAGACATGGAAAAAAATGAAAGAATAATGAAAGGACATTATGACAGAATAGGTGGAGCAAAATCATCATTACGTTTTAATATAAGAGGAAACAAAACTGTTATAGAACACCCAGCTAGAAATTTTGATGAAGCTATAGAAGAAATTTTAAATTTATTAATATCAGATAAATATGATGTTTTAAAAAGCTTAGATGAAATTGGAGCTGTTGGACATAGAATTGTACATGGTGGAGAAAAATTTAAAAATTCAGTTTTAATTGATGATGATGTAATATCAGCAATAGAAGATTGTATAACACTTGCACCACTTCATAATCCAGCAGGTCTTGCAGGAATTAATGCATGTAGAAAATTATTACCAAATACACCAATGATAGCAGTATTTGATACATCATTCCATCAAACAATGCCTGAAAAAGCATATATATATCAATTACCATATAAATATTATGAAGATTATAAAATAAGAAAATATGGATTCCATGGAATTTCTCATAGATATATAGCAAAAAGAATTGCAGAAATAACAGGTAGAGATAATCTTAAAGTTATAAATTGTCATTTAGGTCAAGGAGCATCTTTATGTGCAATAAATGCTGGAAAATCAGTTGACACAACAATGGGATTAACACCGCTTGCAGGTGTACCAATGGGTACTAGATGTGGAGATGTAGATCCTTCAATAATTCCAACTGTTATGAAATTATATGATATAAAACCAGATGAAATGTTAAGAATAATGAACAAAGAATCAGGAGCATGGGGAGTATCTGGAGTTTCAACAGATTTTAGAGATATTGAAAAAACAGCATCAGAAGGTGATGAAAGGTCTATATTAGCATTAGAAAGTAGAGCATATATAATAGCTCAATATATAGCTAAATTTATAGTAACATTAGGTGGAGTAGATTATATTACTTTCTGTGGTGGTATAGGAGAAAATGGTTTAGAAGAAAGAGAAAGAATTTGCAAATATTTAGAATGCTTTGGTGTAAAAATAGATACAGAAAAGAATAAAATCAGAGGAGAAGAAGCAGAAATATCTGCAGAAGATTCTAAGGTAAAAGTTTGGATAGTTCCAACAAACGAAGAAATAATGATAGCAACAGATGCTTATGAACTTGCTAAAAAATAAAATTAAGAATATTTTTAAATAAAATACATAATATAAACCCAAAATGTTAAAAACATGGAGGGGTTTTTTTGTGTAAAATTTTAAATTAATTTTTTGAGTTTATAAAAATTATAAATCTATAATATAATAAGAATAAGAATGTAAGTTATAATAATTTTAGAAAATAATAAAATATATTAGTAAATAAGTATTGTTAAACAGATTATTTAATGTTAGAATTGGTATGAAAAATCAAAATAGGAGGTTCTTTATGAAAATATTAGTTCTTAATTGTGGAAGTTCATCACTAAAATTTCAATTAATAGATATGGAAACAGAAGAACGTTTGATAAAAGGAAATTTTGAAAGAATAGGTGGAATGAAAACCACATTAAAATTAAATATAAGAGGCGAAAAAATTGAAATAATGCGTATAGCTAGAGATTATGATGAAGCTATAGCATTTGTTTTAGAAGTATTATTAAAACCAGAATATAATCTAATAAAAAGTTTAGATGAAATAGAAGCAGTAGGACATAGAATTGTACATGGTGGAGAAGCTTTTGATAAATCAACAATTATAGATGAAAAAGTAATTGAAGAAATAGAAAAATGTATTGCTTTAGCACCACTTCATAATCCAGCAGGACTTGCAGGAATAAAAGCTGCTTCAAAGGCATTACCAAATGTTCCAATGGTAGCAGTTTTTGATACAGCATTTCATCAAACAATGCCAGCAAAAGCATATATGTATCAAATTCCATATAGATATTATGCAAGCTATAAAATAAGAAAATATGGTTTTCATGGAACAAGTCACAGATTTGTAGCAGGTAGAGCAGCTGAAATCTTAGAAAAAAATATTGAAGATCTAAAAATAATAACATGTCATATAGGTCAAGGCTCTTCAATATGTGCAATAAATGGTGGTAAATCTATAGATACATCTATGGGGCTTACACCACTTGCTGGTATTCCAATGGCTACAAGAAGTGGTGATATAGATCCAGCAATAATACCATATATAATGAAAAAAGATAATTTGAGTCCAGAAGATGTAGAAACAATGTTAAACAAACAATCTGGAGCATGGGGAGTATCTGGAGTATCAGAAGACTATAGAGATATAGAAGATGGATATAATATGAATGATTATAGATCTGTACTTGCTTTAGATAGTCAAGCATATAAAATAGCTCAATTTATAGGTCAATATTTTGTAACATTAGGTGGATTAGATGCATTGATATTTACAGGTGGAGTTGGAGAAAACGGATTAGAAACAAGAAAAAGAGTGTGTGATTATTTAAAAGCTATAGGTGTAGAATTAGATGAAAAAGAAAACAATGTAAAAGGAAAAGAAAAATGTATTTCAACACCAGATTCAAAAGTAAAAGTATTTGTTATACCAACAAATGAAGAATTAATGATAGCTAGAGATACACATAATTTAATAAAAAAATAATAGTCAAAAAATATAACATGAGTAGCAATTAAAAAATAATAATTCAAAAATATAATATGAGTAGTAATTAAAAAAATAAAGTAAAAAAATAAGGTAAATCAAAATTATTTAAATTAAGATTTATCTTATTTTTTATTATAGAAAAATTTTCTGAATTTTATATAATATAAATACTTTGTACAGAAATTTGCGTTGCCAATTTCGCAGATGAACAAAAACGCAAACTAAAAAATGTTTTTAAAAGTTAAGATGTGTATGCCTTTACTTTAAACAAAAACTAATTATTTTACGATAATTGTTTTAAAATTAGTATATATTACCATTCCTGGTTTAGCACCAGAAACTTTTTTAACATATCTTGCAAAACAATAATCAACAGATACATTTGTAGCAAGTGATGCTTTACTGTTTTCTTTTGCAAGACACGCACATTTATATAAAACTTGTTCAGGTATATCTGAAAAATCTAAATTTTCAAAGTTTTTCAATAATATATGGCTACCATGTATTTTTTGTGTGTGAAACCAAATATCATTTTGCCTTGCAAGTTTTAAACTTATATAATCATTTTGAATATTGTTTTTTCCAATATAAATAGTGTATCCTTCAAATTCTATAGTTTCAAAATCAGAAGAGGTATTTGAAACCTTCTTTTTTGGGACATCTTTTTTATTTCTTAAAAAATCTTTTTTACTTGAAAAATTCTCAGAAATTTCTTCATAAATTTCATTTAAATCGTTAAGAGTTTTTGCACTTTCTAATGAAAAAACTATACTTCCAATATAATCTAATTCTTTTTCAGCATCTTTTTTTTGGATTGAAACTATTTCCAAAGCGTTTTTTAATTTATTGTATTTTTTAAAATATTTTTGTATATTTTTTTGAATAGAAATGCTTTTATCTAAAGGTATTTCTATTAAATTATTATTATCATAATAGTTTTCAATAGAAATACAGTCAGTATTAGCTGTAGAAGATATTTTATATAAATTTGCAGTAAGTAACTCTCCATAAAGTCTAAACTTATCCATATTTTCACATTCTTTTAATTTTTGATTTATATTTTCAAGCTTTTTATAAATCTTTTTTAAATTTGATGAAACAATTTTTAGAAGATTATTTCTAGAATTTATAAACATAGATAATTTTTCTTTTTCGTAATAAAAATCATCTATAAAATAATTTATATTTAAAGGTTTTTCATTATAAATTAAACTTAATGTAAAATCTTTTTTACCAGAATAAATGCAAGAAATATTATCAGTTCCAAAATTGTTTGTTATATTTTTTAAATTTAAATAAATTTTTTCTAAATTTGCTTCAGAAAAATCAGTATCATCAATATTTAATTGTTTTAAAATTTCTTTTACAATAGGAGTGCTAAAACCAATAAAAGTATTGCAAAGAGTTTTTGTGATAGAAGAAGTTTTTTCTTTATTAATAATTTCAATAAAATAATCTAAATTATTAATTTCTAAAAAACTTAGTTTTGTTATAGGTGTGAAAGTATACTCATGTGCAGGTAAAAGCTCTCTTTTTGAATTATCAAAATGCTTTAAAGTATCTATAATAATATTTTTTTCATTTGTTAAAATAATATTACTTTGTCTACTCATAATTTCAATATATAAATTTCTTTTTACTAAATCATTTAATTCATTATAACCTTCAAATGAAATTTTAACAGTTCTTTCTAAGTCATAATTTGATATTTCAATTATTTTAGAACCTGTTAAATATTTCCTAAGTAACATGCAAAAATTAAAAGCATTTTGAGGATTAGGTTTAGTGTGTGTAGTAAGGCAAATTCTGCAACTTTCAGGATTTGCAGAAAGTTCTAATAAATAATTTATTCCATTATTATAAATTCCTAATATTATTTCATTTTTTGTAGGTTCATAAATTTTATTAATTTTTCCACCAATTATAGTATTATTTAATTCTGAAATAACTGCTTTAGTAATAAAACCGTCAAATGCCATTTTAAAACTCCTTTTGAAATTATTTTATGATTTTTTAACATAAATAATATTATAGCTTACAAATAAAAAAGTCAATTACAATTAAGTTAAAAAGTCATAAATAACAAGTAAAAATTTCACATAAAAAACATATTACAAAAAAAGAATATATGATATAATAACTACATCTTAAAATATTAGGAGGAAATTTATAATGGTTAAATTAAATTATGAAAATTCAAGCATAACAGATAAAATGATTCAAGAATATAATAATCAAGTAGCAGAAATTCATAAAGAACTACATAAAAAAGCAAATGATTAAAAATAATTTTTATGTTGGATAGAACTTCCAACAAATTATGATAAAGAAGAATTTGATAGAATAAAAAAAGCTGCTAAAAAAATAAGAAAAGATTCAGATGTTCTAGTAGTAATAGGAATAGGTGGTTCATATTTAGGTGCAAGAGCTGTAATAGAAGGATTATCACATACTTTCTATAATATGATGCCAGAAGAAAAAAGAAGAACACCTCAAATTGTTTATGTAGGAAATAATTTGAGCCCAGTATATATGAATGATTTATTAGAATATTTAGCAGATAAAGATATTTCTATAAATGTAATTTCAAAATCAGGAACTACAACAGAGCCTGCTATTGCATTTAGAGTATTTAGAGAAGTATTAGAAACTAAATATGGTGTAAAAGAAGCTAGAAAAAGAATTTATGTAACTACAGATAAACAAAGAGGTGCATTAAAAACATTATCAAATGAAGAAAAATATGAAACTTTTGTTATACCAGATAATGTTGGTGGAAGATTTTCTGTTCTTACAGCTGTTGGACTTTTACCAATTGCAACTGCAGGAATTGATATTGATAAATTAATGAAAGGTGCAAAAGATGCACAAGAAAAATATTCAGATAGTAATGTAAAATATAATGAATGTTACAAATACGCAGTAATTAGAAATTTATTATATAATTCTGGAAAAACAATAGAAGTGCTTGCAAATTATGAACCAAAATTACATTATATGACAGAATGGTGGAAACAATTATATGGTGAAAGTGAAGGAAAAGACTTAAAAGGAATTTTCCCAGCTGGTGTTGATTTAACAACAGATCTTCACTCAATGGGACAATACATACAAGATGGAAGAAGAGATTTATTTGAAACTGTATTAAAAATAAATGAAAATTCATCTGAAATAACAATTCAACCAGATGATCAAAATTTAGATGGATTAAATTATTTAGCAGGAAAAACATTAGGATATGTTAATAATAAAGCAATGGAAGGTACAGTACTAGCACATGTTACAGGAAACGTTCCAAATATAATGATAGAAATAGATAAATTAGATGAAGAAAATTTAGGTCATTTAATATATTTCTTTGAAAAAGCTTGTGCTATTTCAGGAAGTATTTTAGGAGTAAATCCATTTAATCAACCTGGAGTAGAAGAATACAAGAAAAATATGTTTAAATTATTAGAAAAACCAGGTTATTAATATAAAATAAAAACATAAAAGTTAAAAAAAACTACAATTTTTATTTGTAAGCTAAAAAGTTTATTTAATAAAATTGTAGTTTTTTTTACCAAGGATATCTTTCATAAATATATTTTATAATTTCATTAATATTATTTTCTGTGATACAAATAAAAATATTTTCATCTAAACTTATCCATAAATTTATTTCGAATTTATCATTATTGTCAATAAAACAAGATATAATATCAATCATATCAATTGGATTATCAAATTCTTTTTTCCAAAATAATTCATTTTCTAAATTTAAATTATCAGAAAAAAATAAATTTAAAAATCTTTTTATTTCACCATTTTTTTCAGTATAAAAATTAATTGTAGAACTACACATATTTCCTCCATAAAAATATTATAAAAAAAATTAAAAAAAATATTCATATTTTGTTCTATAAAAATTTTTTATGAATATATATTAATAAATACTAAAAAAGAGGTAAAAAATGGATAATTTTTTAAAATATTTTCCAGATAAATTAGAAAAGAAAATTGCAGAAGAAATTTTGGACAAGATGAATGAGATAGAAGAAATAAGAATAAGAGTAAATAGACCAATTATTATTAAATATGGTTCAGGTGAAAAAATAATAAAATATTCAGTAACACCGGAAGAAATACTTACTACACTTCAATTGATTTGTGAAAATTCAATATATTCATATCAAAATCAAATTTCAGAAGGTTTTATAACAATAAAAGGTGGACATAGAATAGGAATTTCTGGTTCATGTGTTATAGAGAATGGAAAAGTTATAAATATAAATTATATTTATAGTTTGAATTTTAGAATAGCTAAAGAAGTAATAGGATGTGCAAATAATATTTTAAAATATATATTAAATCCAGAAGAAAATTCAATTTTTAATACTTTAATAGTTTCTGCACCAGGTTTAGGAAAAACAACAATATTAAGAGATATTTCAAGACAAATATCAAGTGGTATTAAAGAGATAAAATTCAAAGCATTAAATGTAGGAATTATAGATGAAAGAAGTGAAATATCGGCAATGTATAAAGGAATGCCACAAAAAGATGTAGGAATAAAGTCTGATATTATAGAAAATGTTCCAAAAGATATAGGAATGAAAATGTTAGTAAGAACAATGGCACCAAGAGTTATTGTAGCAGATGAAATAGGAAATGAAGAAGATGTATATGCAATAAATTATGTAATATGTTCTGGATGTAAAGGAATTTTTACAGCACATGGAACATGTTTTCAAGATATATATTTAAATCCAATTTTAAAAGAATTAATAAATAAACATATTTTTGAAAGAATAATTTTTTTAGACAATATAAAAAAAGGAAAAATAGAAAAGATATACAGAATAAATAAAAAAACAGAAGAATATGAAGAAATGGAGTTATAAAATGGAAGTATTAAAAAATCTAATTTTAATTGTAATTTTTCTAATTTCAACATATATAGGATTTTTAAAATCAAAAGAATATACAGATAGAATAGATGAATTAAAAAAATATGAAAATGCATTAAATATGTTTAAAGCTAAAATTGAATTTACATATGCACCAATAAAAGAAATATTTGAAAATATATCTAAATCCATATATGAAAATAAAAATAATATTTTTAAAATGACAATAGAAAATCTAAATACAGAAGATATAAGTAAAGTTTGGAAATTATCAGTTGAAAATTATAATGGAAAATTTAAAAAAGAAGATAAAGAAATTATTAAAATGTTTGGAAATCTTTTAGGAAAAACAGATAAAAATGGACAAATAAGTGAAATAGTTCTTTCTCAAAATTTTATTATGACACAAATAGAAAAAGCAGAAAGCGAGAGATTAAAAAATGGAAAATTATATAAAAGCATGGGAGTTATTGTAGGTCTTGGTATAATAATAATTTTTATATAAAAGGAGAAAATATGAATGTAGATTTATTATTTAAAATTGCAGGAGTTGGAATTTTAATAGCAGTACTTTATCAAATTTTAAGCAAAGCTGGAAGAGAAGATCAAGCAATGATGACAACACTTGCAGGAATGGTAATTGTTTTAACATTGGTAATTAAAGAAATAAGTACATTATTTGAAACTGTAAGGACGGTGTTTAATTTATAGTGGAAATTATAAAAATAATTGGAATAGGTTTAATTACTTTAATAATTACTTTAATCTTAAAAGAATATAAAAAAGAATTTGCAATATATCCTATATTAATTGGAGGAATGATAATTTTATTTTTTTCATTAAATGTTTTTGAAAATATAATAGATTTTATAGAAGAGCTTACATCACAATCGTCAATTAATAATGAATTTTTTAAAATATTATTAAAAATAACAGGTATATCAATACTTGTAGAATATGCAGTTAGTATATGTAAAGATTTAGGAGAAAGTGCAATAGCAAATAAAATAGATTTAGGAGGGAAGGTAATAATTATTTCTATGTCTATTCCTATAATTAGTACTACCATGAGTACACTCACGAAATTATTACCATAATTAATATGGAAGAATTAATAGAAAATCAAAAATCCACTTTAGGAATATATGAATTTTTAAAAGCATCTGAAAATTATACCAAAAATGTTTTTCCAGATTTAAATTTAGAAAATCTTTTTACTTCTTCAATTTCAGGTAAAATAGATTCAAATATTTTTATAAATGCAATAAATAGATTGTTAGGAAAAGAAATTAAAACAGCTATAAATTTAATGATAACAGTTTTGATTGTAATAATAATACATAGTATATATAAATCAATAATAGAAGGATTAGAAAATAATTCATCAAGTAAAATAGCTTTTTTTGTTCAATATTTGATAATCATCACTTTAGTAATAAATACATTTATAACAATTTTGGATATTACTAAAAATGCAATTAACAATATGGTAAATTTTATGAATTTATTAATTCCATTAATGACCACATTAATATTAACTACAGGAGCTATAACTACTACTTCTATAATTGAACCATTACTTATATTTTTAATAAGCTTTATGGGAAATTTTATAAATAATGTAATAATCCCAATATTATTAATTTCGATAACTTTGTGTATTATTTCAAATATTTCAAATAAAATTCAAATAGATAAATTATCAAAATTTTTAAAATCATCAATTGTATGGATATTAGGAATAATACTTACAATATTTGCATGTATGCTTTCAATTGAAGGAACACTTGGAAGTGCAGTTGATGGAATGACAGAAAAAACAACAAAAGCTGTTGTTTCAAATTTTATTCCTGTAGTTGGAAAAATATTAGGTGATACAGTAGATTCTGTAATAGGATGTTCAAACATTTTAAAAAATTCTGTTGGAATAATTGGAATAATAATTATAATTCGGAATAGTGTTGGTTCCTGTTATAAAACTTATGGTAATATTTGTTTCATTTTATTTAACTTCTGCAATTTGTGAAGTAATAGGAGATGAAAAAATTGTAAAATTAATTTCTCAAATTTCTGACAGTTATAAAATTTTATTAGCAATATTAATATCTGTTTCAGTAATGTTTATTATAGGAATAACATTAGTATTAAAAATAACTAATAGTTCTCTTATGTATAGGTGAAAAAATGATTAATTTTTTAAAAACATGGTGTGAAAATATTGTTGTAATAATAGTAATATGTATTATTATTGAAATAATTTTACCAGAAGGAAAAAATAAAAAATATGTACAAGTAATAATAGGAATATATATTATATTTACTATTTTAAATCCTATTATAAATAATTTATTAGATTTAGAAAATGTAAATTTAAAAGAAATACTCGGATATGAAAATACAATTGAAACCAGTTTGAATTATAATAATAAAAATATAGAAAAAATATACATAGATGCAATGGAAAACGAAATAAAAAAAGAAATAAATTTGCTTGGATTTGATGTAAAAAAAATAAGAATTGAAACTAGTTTAAATTATGAAAAAATAGAAAAAATAAGAATTGAATTAAAAGAAGAAAAAATAAAAACAAATGAAATTAAAGTAGAGATTAAAGAAAATAAAAAAGAAATATCATCTGAAGAAAAAGAAAAAATTGTAGATAAGATATTAGAATTGTATGAAGTTGAAAAAGATAAAATATTAATTTTTTAGAAAGGATTTTTATGGAAAAAATAAGAAATATTTTAAAAAATAAAAAAATAGAAAATTTAATTTTTGTTTTTATAATATTAATAATAACTTTAATTACAATAAATTCTATATTAAAAGAAGATAAAAAAGAAAAAAGAAATTTTGAAAATGAAATTGGAGTAGAACTTGCAAGTAAAGAAGAATTAGAAGATGAAAATTTGGAAAAAAAGTTAGAGAATATTTTAGAAAAAATAGAAGGAGTTAGTAATGTTTCTGTACTGATTACATATTCAGAAAGTAGTAGTATTGTGCCTATATATAATGAAAGTGAAAATAAAAGTAAAACAGAAGAAAAAGATCAATCAGGTGGAACAAGAATATCAGAAACTACAGATATAAAAAAAGATATTATAACAGATAGTACTTCAACTATTATAACAGAAAAAAAGTTAATGCCTAAAGTGGAAGGTGCAGTAGTAATAGCAAAAGGTGTAAAAAATGCAAATATTAAAAGTAATATTATATCTGCTGTTGAAGCTGTAACAGGTGCTGCTACTCATAAAATTCAAGTTTTTGAAATGGGGGAATAATATGAAAAAAGAAAAAATAAAACAAATATTTTTGATATCTTTAGCTGCAATTTTAATTGGAATAGGTTATTTAAATTATAATGAAGATTACGATAAAGAAATAATTGAAGTAGCATCACGTACATCAGAAAATGATATAACATTAGGTGATGTAGAATTAGTAAGCACAAATGCAATAGTTGAAAATAACGGAAATTTTGAAGATATTACAAATGAAAATACAAATAATGTAAATATAATAGAAGAGGAATATTATACTAAAACAAAATTAGAAAGAGAAAGTATGTATTCTCAGATGATAGAAACATATCAAAAAATGTTAGAAAATGATACAATATCAGCAGAACAAAAAGCAATAGCAAGTCAAGAAATATCGAATATAACTCAAATAAAAAATGGAATAATGATTGCTGAAAATTTGATAAAAAATAAAGGATTTGAAGATGTAGTTATTTTGGTAAATAATAATATAGCGAGTGTGGTAGTTAAATCTAAAAAAATAGAAGAAGAGGAAATTGCGAAAATTCAAAATATTGTATCAAGAGAATTAGGAATAGAAGCTGGAAACATAAATATAAGCAATAAAATTTAATTTTAAATTTAAACAAAATTTACTAGAATATTTATCTTAAAAAAAACAATACTAGTAATGTGAAAAAAATTTTTCACATTAAATAAAACTGATATAAATTTGGAGGATATAATGAAAAATAAGACTATTATTATGATTACAATTATGTGTATTTTTTCATTATTTTGCGAAATATGTTGTTTTGCAGCAGATGACAATTCTATTAATTTAGGAAATACAGTTTCTGAAACAATGAATAAAGCTGGAAGAAGTATGGAAAATGTTAAAAATGATGTTTTTTCAGGAGAGATGATGAAAGATGAAGAAAAAATGGTAGAAAACGGAGCAAATCATTTAGAAAATGGCGTAAAAGATGTAGAAAATAAAACTATGGATACAACAGGTGGAATTGTAAATAATACTAGAACTGATAATAGAAAAGATAACGGATATAATACAATAAAAACTCAAACTTCAACAGAACTTGCAAATACAAGAATAGGAACAATGAGTACAACAACATGGATGTGGATGGTTTTAGCAATATCAGCAGTTATAATAATTGCTGCTGTTTGGTATTATGCAACACAAAATAATGGAAGAGATTAAAAATAATAATAAATAAAATCCAGAATTTAATTCTGGATTTTTATTATATTTATTATTGTTTTAATCTTATTAAAATAGCAATTGCTAACAAGATAAGCAATATTCCAATTGCAATTAAAATTACATTTAAAATATTATTAAAACTTAAATTTGCTTCTGGTATGGAAGAAACTCTTTGAATGTTATTAATATTAGTATCTGAAGTTGATAAATAATCTTCAGTAGGTAAATCATTAGTATCTGAAGTGGCATAAGAAATATTAAAAGTTATTCCTAAGATAAGACTAAATATTAATACAAATATTCCTAATTTTTTAAAAGACTTAAACATATTTTCCTCCTTATGTAAATCATATAAATATAATATACTAAATAAAAATAAAAGTCTATATTTATTCTTAATTTTTATTTAAATATTTATAAAAAAATATTGTAAAATTTATTTTAAAAATATATAATTAATAAAGTTTAATATTGGGGTATCGCCAAGCGGTAAGGCATCGGACTCTGACTCCGACATTCCTGTGTTCGAATCACAGTACCCCAGCCAAAATATGTTTTTATATAATTCGATAAAGTTGTTGAAAAAAAAGAAAATAATTATGCATTATAAGAAAAATTGCTGAAATGATGAGATAAAATATGGGGGATAAAATGAAAAAGAAAAGAAAATTATTTTGCGAATATGGACCACTTTTTTACAAAATATCATTATTAAAAGAAACACTAAAAAAAGATTTAAAAGATTTTAAAGCAGGAAAAAAATTTGCAAAAAAGATAGATAAAAATAATTTTGAATATATATGGAAAGGTGATACCAAAATATTATTAAGAAAATTGCATGGAGTAGATATGCGGGTTGCAAAAAAATAAAGTTACCAATTTACAACTTGCAAGTAAAAAAATAGATGGTATCATTGTAAAACCTGGAGAAGAATTTTCATTTTGGAATCTGGTAGGTAATGCAACAAAAAGAAAAGGATATTTAGAAGGGTTAGTTATAAGTAATAGTAAAATAAAAAAAGGTGTAGGAGGAGGACTTTGCCAAATGGCAAATATGATACATTGGTTAGTTTTACACACACCTCTAGAAGTTACAGAATTACATCATCATTCTGATGCATTATTCCCAGATGAAAAAAGAAGAGTACCATTTGGAACAGGTACATCAATTTGTTATAAAGCATTAGATTATAGAGTTAAAAATGTAACTAATGTTCCTATTCAAATTAGGGTTTGGTTAGATGAAACAATGCTATATGGAGAAATTAGAAGTATTGAACCACTTAAAGAAAAATACAAAATTATAGAAGAAGATAATCATTATGCAAAAGACGAAGATGGAGTATTTTATAGAAATAGTAAAGTATATAGGATAATTACTGACAAAGAAACTAAAAAAGAAATAAAGAAAGAACTAATATTAGATAATCATTCAAAAGTTATGTATGATTATGATCTAATACCAAAAGAAGAAGTTAGGAAGAATTAAATGATTTTAGATGAAATATTAGAAAATTTAAAAAGCAAAGGAAAGAATAAAGCATATACAATAAATAATCAAAGTTATTCTTATGATGAACTCTATAAATTTGTATGTAATATATATCATTTTATATTATTTAATAATAAAGAAAAAAAGCCTATTATAGTGTATGGACATAAAGATGTTTATATGAAAGCTACTTTTTTAGCTTGTTCTTTTGCAGGAATAACATATGTGCCAATAGATGAAAGTATTCCAAAAGAAAGAATAGATTTAATTATTAATCAAGTGAATCCATATTGTATTATTGGAGATTTTGAAACTAAATCTTGTAAGAATATAGCAAAAAAACAAATTTGTGAACTTATGGAAAATGAGAAATTTGATGAAATTAGTCAAATTTATTTAAATGCTAATAATATTTATTATATAATTTTTACATCAGGAAGTACAGGAACACCAAAAGGTGTAAAAGTAACTTACAAGAATGTAGATTCCTGCATAAGATGGTTAAAGAAAATAACAAAAGCAGATAATGACATAATACTTAATCAAGCAAATTTTTCGTTTGATTTATCTGTTGCAGATTTATATTTAAGTGTAGTAAGTGGTAGTGAGCATTTTATATTAGAAAATACTACAAAATTAGATTTTGCAACTACTTTTGAACAACTAAAACAAAGTAATGCAACAATTGCTGTGATGACACCATCATTTGCAGATTTATTATTGCTAGATAAAACATTTGGTGAAGAAATATTACCAAATTTAAAAACTATAATTTTTTGTGGAGAAACGTTATTAAAAACAACAATTGAAAAATTATGCTTACGCTTTAATAATATAAAGATTATAAATAGTTATGGACCAACAGAATGTACTTTTGCAGTAACAAGTATTGAGATAACAGATGAAATATTAAAACAAGAAAATATACCAATTGGAAAACCAAAAAAGGATGTAGAAATAATAATACTAGATGAGAATAGAAATCAATTATCCGAAAATCAAATAGGTGAGATTCTAATTGTAGGAGAAAGTGTAGCAGAAGGATATTTAGGAAAAGTAAAAGAAAATTCTTTTATAAACTATAATGGAAAAAAAGCATATTTAACAGGTGATTTAGGATATTTGAGTAATGGAAATTTATATTACAAGTGCAGAATGGATAAGCAAATAAAGTATAAAGGATATAGAATTGAATTAGCGGATATAGAAAAAAATTTGTATGATTTGAATTATTTTGAAAAAGTAAAGGTTATTGAGAAAAAAGCAGAAGAAAATAAAATAACTAAACTAATAGCTTTTGTAAAATTAAAAACTAATATAAATAAGACAGAAGTAGAAATAAAAAAAGATTTGGCATTAAAAATTCCAGAATATATGCGTCCAAGTATTAAGATATTAGATGAATTTCCAATTAATAGTAATGGAAAAACAGATATTGAAAAATTAAGGAGATTAGTAGATGGAAGATAAAATCATAAATTTAATTGCAGAAATATGTGAAGATGAAACTATAAAAGATAATTTGGATATTGATTTAATAGAAAATGAAATATTAGACTCTTTAGCTTTTATAACTTTAATTTCAAGACTTGAAGAAGAATTTGATATTGAAATACAACCAACTCAAGTAAAACCAGATACTTGGAGAAATATTAATTCTATAATAGAATTAGTTAAAAGTTATAATAAATAATGAGATAATAATTTAAAAATTATTATTAAAAATAATAGATACAGTATATAGCAAATAAAATTGTTAAAAATTAAATTATTAAATGATAAAATTTAATCAATATTTGATATAAAAGGAGAAAGAATGAGAAATATATTTGGATTAATAATATCAGTAGTTTATATAGGAATGGTATTTTTAGGAGGAAAATTATTTGAAAAATCTGGAAAAGAGGCAAGTAGAAAATTTATACATATTATGCTTTCTAATTGGTGGATAATAGCAATGATATTTTTTGATAATGTTTGGTGTGCAGCATTATTACCATTTTTATTTATAATAATTAATTATGTATCATATAAATATGACATAATTAAAGTAATGGAAAGAGACGAAAGTGAAGAAAATAAAGATAGTTTAGGAACAGTGTATTATGCATTTTCGCTATTAGTATTAGCTATGACAACATTTGGAGTAATAAAAAATCCTTTAATAGGATTATGTGGAATATCAGTAATGGGATATGGAGATGGACTTGCTGCAGTAGTTGGAAAAGGTATTAATAGTTATAAATTTAAAGTATTTAATAATACAAAAAGTGTAGCAGGATGTTTAACAATGTTTTTGGTATCATTTATGATTTTAACTGGATTTTGTGTATATGCAAATGTGTCATATTGGTTGATAAAATCAATACTTATAGCAATTTTACTTACAATAGTAGAAGCTGTTTCTATTAAAGGTACAGATAATATTACAGTTCCACTATTAGCATCAGGACTTGCATTTTTATTATTATATTAAAAACAATTAAAATAGATTTCTTGTAGCTTTTGGGCTTATAGAAGTCTATTTTTTATATATTAATATTTTTATTAAAAAAATACTTGCGTATCAATTTTTTATTACATAAAATTTTGTATGCAAGCAAACACATAGCAAATAAAATAATAAATGTTTTAAAATTTGCTACTTTTGCTACATAAATTTGATTTTAATGCAAAAATGTGATATAAAAAGAAATACAAAATTGCTTTTAGAAACAGAGGAGATTAATTTGATATTAAATAAAGTAAATTATCCAGAGGATTTAAGAAAATTAAATATAGAAGAAAAAAATATACTTGCAGAAGAAATTAGAAAGAAAATAATAGATACAGTTTCTAAAACAGGTGGTCATTTAGCTTCAAACTTAGGAGTTGTTGAACTTACAATTGCTTTACATTCTGTATATAATACACCAATTGATAAAATTATTTGGGATGTTGGTCATCAAACATATGTACACAAAATTTTAACAGGTAGAAAAAATAAATTAGATTCTTTAAGAAAATCAGATGGAATAGCTGGATTTCCCAAAACAAATGAAAGCATATACGATAATTTTAATACAGGTCATAGTAGTACATCTATTTCTATTGCTTTAGGAATGGCAAGAGCAAGAGATATTAAAGAAGAAAATCATAAAATAATAGCTGTAATAGGAGATGGAGCTTTAACAGGTGGAATGGCTTTAGAAGCGTTAAATGACGCTGGAAGTAGCAATACAAATATGTTAGTGGTATTAAATGATAATGAAATGAGCATTTCAAAAAATGTTGGTGGAATTTCAATGTTACTTTCAAAACTTAGAACTAAAAATATATATGTAAACACAAGTATAAAAGGAAAGAAAACAATTTCAAAAATACCTTTTGTAGGAAAAAAAGTTGTAAAATTAGTTCAAAGAGCAAAAAGAGGAATAAAACAATTGGTTATACCCAAAATGTACTTTGAAGATATAGGTTTTAAATATTTAGGTCCAGTAGATGGTCACAATATAGAAGAATTAGAACAATTACTTAAAGTTTGCAAAGAACAAGAAGGTCCAATTTTATTACATGTATTAACTAAAAAAGGAAAAGGGTATAAACCAGCAGAAAACAATCCTGATAAGTTCCATAGTATATCAGCATTTGACAAAGAAACGGGAGAAAAATTAAAAAAAGCTGGAAAAGACTATTCTAAAGTATTTGGAGAAACTTTAGAAGAAATAGCACAAAATAATGAAAAAGTTGTAGCAATTACAGCAGCAATGAAAGATGGAACAGGTTTAGAAGAATTTGCAAAAAAATATCCAAAGAGATTTTTTGATATTGGAATTGCAGAACAACATGCAGTAGGATTAGCTGCTGGACTAGCAAAAGCTGGGATGATACCTGTTGTTCCAATATATTCATCTTTTATACAAAGAGCATATGATCAATTAGTTCATGATGTTGCAATTCAAAATTTACCAGTAATAATTTGTGCAGATAGGGCTGGAATTGTTGGAAATGATGGCGAAACACATCAAGGATTATTAGATTTATCATTTACTAATACAATTCCTAATTTCACAATAATGGCACCAAAAGATTTTAATGAATTATCTGAAATGTTAAAATTTGCAGTTAATTTGAAAAGTCCAGTTTTAATAAGATATCCTAGAGGAAAAGAAGCAGACACAAAATTTTTTACACATGAAAAAATTAGCCTAGGAACCCCAGAAATTTTAAATAATGGTAAAGACATTTGTATAATTGCAATAGGAAAAATGGTAGCAAAAGCTGAAAATGTTAAAAATTCATTAATGGAAAAAGGTGTAAATATTGGAGTTATAAATATAAGATTTTTAAAACCTATTAATGAAGAAATTATAAAAAATGAAATTAAAAAATATAAAACAATAATAACAATTGAAGATGGAACTATAATAGATGGTTTGGGAAATAAAATTCAAGAAATTATTAATGAAAATAAATTAAAACAAGATTTAATAAAATTTGCTTATCCAGATGAATTTATTAAACATGGAGATGTAAAAGATATTGAAGAAAAGTATGGATTATCAGAGAATAATATTGAAAATATTATTTTAAATTATTTAGAAAATACATCAAGTATTATAGATAAAATAAAAAGAGGTAATGGATGTTTGAAAATAATAGAAGAAAAGAAGGATTGGAAGAAAGCAAATTATTAATAGCAAAATTAAAAGATAAAATTGAATTATCAAAAAAACAAATAAAATTAATTATACAGATTTTTTAGATATATCTGAATTAAGTACAGCAAAGAAATTTTTAAAAGAAGAAAATATAAATACATTTTATATTTATGGAGTGAGAGAAGAAGCTGATAGAAATATTATAATATTTTATCCAGAAAAGTTTTCAAAAGAAATGATTGAAAAAAATCTAAAAAATATAATAGAAATAATAAGAATTGATTTCCAAAAAAATACTGTATTTGAACATAGAGAAATTTTAAGTGGAGCTATGAAACTTGGAATAAAAAGAGAAAAATTTGGTGATATAGTTATAAATGAAAATTTTGCACAAATAATAGTATTAAAAGAAATTGCAGAATATATGATTAATAATTTAAAAGAACTAACAAGATTTAAAAGAAGTGAATTAAATTTAGTTACAATTAATGATTTTTTAGATAAAGAAAATGAATATGAAAATTTTAATATAATTATTTCATCAAATAGATTAGATAATTTTGTTTCAGAACTTGCCAAATGTTCTAGAAGTGTAGCAAGTGAGTATATAGAAGAAGGAAGAGTATTTATTAATTCTATTAATGAATATAAAGATTCTAAAAAAATAAATATAAATGATAAAATAACAATAAGGGGTAAAGGTAAATTTATTTATACAGGTATAAATAAAGAAACAAAAAGCGGAAAATTATTAGTAGATATAAAAAAATATAAATAATTTAAAATAGCTATTGATAATAATTATTTTTAAAGATACAATATTTATATTAGTTAAGGAGGATTCTATTATGAAAGAAGAATTAAGTGATAGCTTATCATTAGCTATAAATGTTAGAAAACAAGCATGTGCAAAATACTCAAATTACAAAGTAGGAGCAGTACTTGTAACAAAAACTGGAAAAAAATATACAGGATGTAATATAGAAAATAATGGAATACAATCAATTTGTGCTGAAAGAGTTGCTTTTTGTAAAGCATTATCTGAAGGAGAAAAAAACTTTGAATATATATTAGTTATTGGAGCACCAGCAAATGCAACAGAATTAGAAAAATGTTTACCATGTGGATATTGTAGACAATTTATGAGTGAATATGTAACTGAAGATTTTAAAATTTATACAATATATGATAACAAGATAGAAGAATATACAATGAAAGAATTATTACCATATGCATTTGAAATGTAATATAAAAAACATAAAAAAGTAGATACTTTTGAAGTGCACTTCAAAAGTATCTACTTTTTGTTTTTGCTTTTTATCTATCATAATCGTCTTTATCTGAATTTGCCAACAAATTTGAAGAAATATCTTCTGTAGAATATCCTTTGCTTTCACAATATTTATTTAATGATTCTGCATATTTTGTTTTGGCATTATTAATATAATAATCATTAGTAGAATATGGCGTTTTAACTTCAAACATAGCTTGAGAAGCAGAATAAATATTAGAATCTGAAAGTATAGATTCATATTCTGGATTTAACACAGTGTCATGAAAATTACCACTAACAACAGGATAAATAGTACCTTCATAATAAGCTGCTCCATCAAGCATAACAGAAGTTTGCGGATTTCCATTATCATCATAAACATTTGAAACAGATTTTAAAACTTGTGTAATAGGTACTGTTCCTGTAACTGTGTATGATAAAGTTCCTTTTTGAGTTTCAGTATCTAAAAAGTCTTTTGTAGATTGAGGATCACTACCATGTGTCATAATATAAGTTTTTTCACCAGCTGTTACTAAAAATGTATAATTTTGTTCAGGTTTTGTAATTGATATATTATAAGATGATATTGATTTTGAAGGATTTGCTAAATTGTATTCTTGTGCATAAAATCCTTTTAAATGTGTTAAAACATCATTTTTCTTAAATTGATCTAAAGTAAAGAAATCTGTTTTATCATTTTCTGCAGTAGTAACATTTTCTTCTACACTTTTCTCAGTTGTAGTTGATTCAGAAGTAACTTCTGATGGTGTTTTACCTTGAGGTGTAGAAACAAATTGATCTTTAGATATAATATTATTTCTAACTTTTAAATCAGTAGCTGTAGCATTAGATACTAATTCATGTAAATTAGCAAGTTTTCCAACACGAGATTCTATACTTTCTGTTAATTGATATTCTGTTGAAGAAGAAGAGTATAATCCGTTTGAAATTGCAACATCAATATCTGCTTGTGTTTGTTTATCTTTTTCAGCTTCTGTTTTTAATTGTTGGATAGTTGCAAAACTGTGCATAATGTCAGAAAGATTAGCTTTTTGAAACATTACATCTTTTACATTAAAAGTTTTGTTTGAAACTGTTCCATTTTCTAAATAAGAAATCATTATTTCTGAATCTGTAAAATTTAAATTTATTACATCTGTATTAGGATATGCTTCAGAAAAAGCAGCATGAGCTTTTTCATTTATAATAGTTTTATAAGTTTGTGACATAGAATCCATTAATTCTAGTTGTTGATCATAAGAAGGTTCTTTTACAGCATATTGATCTAAAGCATTTTGTATATTTAAAATACTAGTAAGAGTTTCAGGACTTATATCAAAATCTACATTTGTAAATCCGTTTTCATAAAGATTTATAAATGTTTGATTATTAGTTTTCATGATATTATTAATATCTTCAATAGTTTTAGAACCAACATTTATAGTACTAACAAGTAATGAAAAAGACATAAGGAGTAAAGCTGTTCTAGAAGCTATAATTTTTTGAACAGAATTTTTTTCTGATGTGTATCTAGCAGCAGTTTGAGTTCTTAGTTTATTTATATTTATATTATGTCCCATAGCTTTTCTTTCGATACTTGCAATATCAAAATCAGTTAGAGTATATTTACCTTCTTCTCTTTTTGATGTAGGTAAATTTTCTTGTGTTGATTTTAAAATTTTCTTTCTAGTATATTTTTCTGAAAGATATAATGCATTTTGAGTAACAGGTGATAGATCATAAAGATCTAATAATGTTTGTTGTGATTTTGTAGGAATGCTAGAAAATTCCTTTAGTAATCTTTTTTGTTCTTTAGTTAAACGCATATTTTCTCTTTCTTGTGTAGATGAAGCAGCATATGCTAAAATAAAATTTTGATCAGATTGAGAAATACCTTTTAAATTAGAAAAAGTTCTTTGAGCAGTTTTATCTTTTGGAACTCTATAATTATATAAATATGTTTGTAAAGGTGTAAGTTCTTGTGAATTTTTATCACCTTTAACATCATTTAAAAGTTCATAAGCTCTTTTACTACTTTTTTGTAATCCTTTTTGTAAATCTTTTGTAATTTCTGGAGAAAGTGATGCAAAAAAAGTATCAACACCATCTGCAGTATCCATATATAATCCATGCTTAATTTGATAATCTAGTCTTTGTATTTTTTCAAAATTCTTTACAACAATTGATGTACAAAAAGCTTCTATTATCACTTGATCTGTTTTATTTCTAAAATCCATTTTTAAAGCTGATCTCATAGCCATAAAAAAACCTCCGATATATTTATATTTTGTTTATAATCAAATCATAATTATTTAATAGTATTATATATATAAATTTAAAATAAGTAGCAAATGTTACAAAAAAAATATGTAAATATAATATTTTTGTAAAATAATATATATAAATATGAAAATATTAAAGTTAGATAAAAAATAATAAGAAAATCTTTTAAAAATGTTTGACAAAAAATATATTTTAATAGATAATTATTTATAGGTTTAATTATACAAAAAAGAAGAAATATAAAAACACAAAGGAGGAATATATAAAATGTATATATTCAATAGAGTTACAGTAGTTCCACAGTTACCAAAAAAAGTTGCAAGATTATCAGAAATTGCAAATAATTTATGGTGGTCTTGGAATACAGAATTTTTAAGACTATTTGAGGAAATAGATAAAGATTTATGGGAAACAACAGGAAAAAATCCAGTAAAATTTTTAAAACTTATAAGTCAAGAAAAAATAGAAGAATTATCAAATAATCAAGATTTTCTGAATAAATATAATAAAGTTGTAGAAAATTTTGATAATTATATGAATAGCAAAGATACATGGTTTAATAAAAACTATGCAAATAACAAAAATAATGATTTAATTGCATATTTTTCAGCTGAATATGGATTAGATGAAATATTACCAATATATTCTGGCGGACTTGGAATTTTATCAGGGGATCATTTAAAATCAGCAAGTGATTTAGGACTTCCATTTGTAGCTGTTGGTTTATTATACAAAAATGGATATTTTCATCAAAAAATAAATTCACATGGTGAACAATGTTCAGAATATCATAATATAGATTTATATAATCTTCCTATCGCAACAGTAAAAGATAATATGAATGATGATATAATAATAGATATAGAACTTGGTGAAAGAATTTTGCATTTAAAAATATGGCAAATAAATGTTGGTAGAATTAAATTATATTTAATGGATTCTGATATTGAACAAAATGATGAAGATTTAAGAAATATAACACTTAGATTATATGGCGGAGACAAAGAAATGAGAATTCGTCAAGAAATAGTTCTTGGTATGGCTGGTGTTAGACTTTTAAAAGTTTTAGGATATAATCCTACTGTATATCATATGAATGAAGGTCATTCTTCTTTCTTAACATTAGAATTAATAAAAAATATTATGCAAGAAAAACAAATTTCTTTTGAAATGGCAAAAGAAATAGCGACAGTTCAAACAGTATTTACAACACATACACCTGTTCCAGCAGGAAATGATATATTTGATATAAATTTAATTGAGAGATATTTTAATAAATTTTGGCCAAAATTAGGATTAGATAGAGAAACTTTCTTAAAATTAGGAATGAAAGATTGCGAAACATTAGAACAAGGATTTAATATGGGAATACTTGCTCTTAGAATTGCAGGAAAGAAAAATGGTGTAAGTAAATTACATGGTGAAGTATCAAGAGAATTATTTAGTGATGTATGGTCAAATATAGCAGATGATGAATCACCAATTACTTATGTAACAAATGGTATTCATACATGTACATGGTTAGCACCAAATATTAAAGAATTATACAATAAATATTTACCACCATATTGGCAAGATAAAATTCATTTAGATTCAACATGGGAAAAAATTGAAAATATTCCAAATGAAGAATTATGGAATGAACATTTAGAAAGAAAAGAAAAATTAATTAAACTAATAAAAGAAAATATTACAGAAAGATATTTAAAAAGTGGTATTGGATATGAAGAAATTTCAGAAGTTGTTAACAATTTAAATCCAAAAGCACTAACAATAGGTTTTGCAAGAAGATTTGCAACATATAAAAGAGCAACTTTAATATTTAAAGATATAGCAAGACTTACACAAATATTAAATGATGCAAACAGACCTGTTCAAATAGTATTTGCGGGTAAAGCACATCCAGCAGATAGAGAAGGACAAGAGTTAATAAAATATATTAATGAAATATCACTTATGCCACAATTTAAAGGAAAAATATTTATATTAGAAAATTATAATATAGGTATAGCAAGATATTTAGTTAGTGGTGTTGATGTATGGCTAAATAATCCTAGAAGACCAATGGAAGCTTCTGGAACATCAGGTGAAAAAGCATCTGTAAATGGTGTAGTTAACTTTAGTGTTTTAGATGGTTGGTGGGCTGAAGGATATGATGGAACTAATGGATGGACAATTGGAACAAATGCATCATATAATTCATATGAAGAACAAGATAAAGCAGATAGCAATAGCTTATATCATACATTAGAAAATAAAATAATTCCAGCGTACTATAATCAAGATAAAAATGGTGTATCAAAAGAATGGATACAATACATGAAAAATTCTATTAAAACAACTGGCGGAAAATATAGTACATCAAGAATGGTGGTAGATTATGTAAAAGATTTATATATGCCATTATGTGAATTAAATCACAAATATTTTGAAGATTTAGGAAAAGTTTCAGAATTTTCTGAGTGGAAGAAAAACATAAAAAATAGTTGGAATAAAATAATAATTACACAAGATAGAAATGTTGATAATGCAAGATTAGTTGCAGGATCACAAATTACAGTAAATTGTGAAGTATATCTTCCAAATATTGATATAGAAAATGCAGATATACAAGTTTACTTTGGACAAATATTAGAAAATGGAACTGTAAAAAATGTTTATACAGAAACAATGAATAAAATAGGTGAAGATAGGGAAAATCATAAATATACTTATGAAGCAGTACTTGATTTAAAAACAGGTGGAAATTTTGGATATACTTTTAGAGTAATGCCAAAACATGAAATGCTTATTGATTCTGAAACATTAAATTTAGTAAGTTGGACAACAAAAGAATAATAAAAATAGACCTTCATATTATATGAGGGTCTTAATTTATGTCTAAAATGTAAAATAATGTAAAAATAAAAATATAAAATAAAAATACTAAATGACAAAAATATTAAATATTAAAACACATAAATAAACAATATAAATCAAAAAATATAAGTAAAAAATTCTAAATAACTCTTGAATATATTTGTGATTTTATGTTATACTATGTTCTAAGAGTTATTTTTAAATTTAATTTAAGAAAAGAGGAACTAAAAAATGAAATCTTATTTAAGAAAAACAAAAATAGTTGGTACAATAGGTCCAGCTAGTGAAACAAGATTAGAAGAATTATTTGAAGCAGGGCTAAATGTTTGTAGAATTAATTACTCACATGGAAGTTATGATGAGCAAGAATGGAAAACAAATGAAATTATTAGAATAAGAAATGAAAAAGAATTACCAATTCCAATGATTCTTGATATGAAAGGTCCAGAAATAAGAACAGGAATGTTATATACTGGAAAAAATGAAAAAATAAAAATTCAAGATGGTCAAAAATTTACATTAGTAAATGAAGATATCGTTGGAGACGAAAATAGAGTTTCTGTAACATACAAAGAATTATACAAAGATGTAGAACCAGGAACAAAAATTTTAATAGATGATGGTGCTATCGAATTAAAAGTAGATGAAATAGTAGACAAAGACATAGTATGTACAGTAGTTCATGGAAATCCTTTAGGAAGTAGAAAAACAATGAACTTACCAGGAACAATTATAAAATTACCAGCATTAGCTGAAAAAGATATCAATGATTTAAAAGCTGCTTGTGAACATGAATATGATTATGTTGCAGTTTCTTTTGCTAGAAATTTAGATGATATAGCACAAGTTAGAAAAGTTTTAGATGAAAATGGTGGAAAAGATATAAAAATTATAACAAAAGTAGAAAATGTTGAAGGTTTATCAAACATGGAAGATATTGTTAAAGCAGCAGATGCTCAAATGATAGCTCGTGGAGATATGGCTACAGAAACAGACTTTACAGAACCACCAGTAATGCAAAAAAGATTTATAAAATTATCTAATAGAGCATATAAACCAGCTATAACAGCTACACAAATGCTAGAATCAATGATGAGCAATCCATTACCAACAAGAGCTGAAGCATCAGACGTTGCTAACGCAATTTATGATAGAACAAGTGCTATAATGCTTTCAGGAGAATGTGCTATGGGTAAATATCCATTAGAATGTGTTCAAGCAATGGTTAAAATAGCAAATAGAGTAGAACCAGAAATCAATTATTGGAAAAGATTTGATGATAAAGACAAAATAGTTTTAAGAAACTTAGAAGATAACATCACATATTCAACATGTATAATTGCAAAAAATACTAATGCTGATGCAATAGTTGCATACACACATACAGGAGATTCTGCTAGAAGACTAGCTGGAATGGGAGCTGGATGCCCAATACTTGCTATTACAGATAATAAAAGAACATTCCGTCAATTAGGATTAGCTTGGAATATTCATCCAATCTATGTAGATCCAAAAGACACAATAGATAATACTGTTGAAGCAGGATTAGAAAAATTAAAAGAAAAAGGAATATTAGAATCAGGAGATAGAGTAGTTATCTCTGGAGGACGTAACTATGTTAAAAATGCTAAATTAAGCAAAATGATAGGTGGATACGTAGAAATCTAATTTTATAAAATATATGAAATTGTCAAAGTTATATGCTTTGGCAATTTTTTTATGTGAAAATTTTAGAACAAAAGTAAAAAAATGTCATATTATGTAATATACCTTTATTTTAAAGGAGGTTTATTATGGAATGTGAAAATAATAAAGAGGTATGTAATTCAAGAAATGTTATAGAAAGTTATACAAATAGGTGCAATAATTCTAGAATGACGTCAGGTTTACCAAATTGCTATATGTTTGGTCATGCATATGTACCAAATCAAGTGTATAATGGAAATTCTTTTAATCCAGAACAAGGTCTACAAAATGGAACAATGTTTCCAGAATTAGTAAGTCCATATATGCCGTTAGATTCAATGAAAGTTATAAATGCATTAAGAACGGAAAGGAGAAATTAAAAATATGGAAGAATGTAATACCAATAAAGAAAAAATGCTAAAAGAATTAATGAGCTTAGATTTTTCTATAAATGATTTTTCATTATATCTTGATACTCATCCAAATGATGCAAAAGCACTACAAAAACACTGTGAGTATACAACTAAATATAATAAATTAAAAGAAGAATATCAGAAAAATTATGGTCCACTTACTATTTATTTTAATTCAAATGATAATACTTGGGAATGGATAGATGAGCCATGGCCATGGGAAAGAGGTGCTTATTAATGTATCATTATGTAAAAAGTTTACAATATCCAATAAATATTAAATGTAGAAATCCGCAACTTGCAAAAATAATAATATCTCAATATGGTGGACCAGATGGAGAACTTGGAGCATCACTTAGATATCTATCTCAAAGATTTGGAATGCCAGATCAAAAGGCAAAAGCAATCTTAAATGATATAGGTACTGAAGAATTGGCTCATTTGGAAATGGTTGGAACTTTAGTTCATCAATTAACAGATGGAGCTTCTGTAGAAGAAATGGAAAAAGCAGGTTTTGGAGCAAATTATACAGATCACGGTTGGGGAGTGTATCCACAATCTGCAGCAGGAACACCTTGGAATGCTGCATCAATAGCCGTAAAAGGAGATCCAGTTGCAGACTTAACAGAAGATTTAGCAGCAGAACAAAAAGCAAGAGCAACATATGAAAAATTAATTGATTTATGCAAAGAAGATAAAGATGTTGTTGATGTTTTAAAATATTTACGTGAAAGAGAAATAGTTCATTTTCAAAGATTTGGAGAAGCTTTAAATGGAGTTCAAGATAAATTAGCACAAAAGAAGTGGTATATGGAAGATAGCTGTAATAGAAATAGATAACTTTGAGAAAATGATTAAAAAAGCTCTTAATAAATACAAAAATGTATTTATTAAAGAGCTTTATATTTGTTTTAAATTATTTGTTTTTATTATAGTTTAATTTAGTAATTTCATTACAAGAGAGATTGTTTCATCTATCATAACGTCATAATTGATTTTATTATGTTTGTGGTATACAATTTCATGACATAAATTTTCTATTATTCCTATAATAATGTGAATTTTTTCAATAGGATTATCAAAAATGATATTATTATATTCTAAAATACGTACAATTTTGTTTGTAAGTTCAAATTCTGATTCTTTAAAAATATTTGCAACATCATCATCTAAATGTGACATAGCCATTAATTCTTCATGAGCTTTTTTTGAAATAGTATGATTTTTTATATAATTTGTTATCATAGTTTTTAAAAGTTTTTCTAAATTATCAATTTTAATGTTTTCTGTTTCTAATACTGTTAGCATAGGAAACATTATAGAATTAGCATAATGTTTAACTCCTTCTATAAATATATCTTTTTTATCAGTAAAATATTGATAAATAATGCCAGTTGAAACTCCAGCAATTTCAGCAATATCAGGAGTGGAAACATTGTAATAACCTTTTTCACACATTAATTCAAAACCTTTTTCAATTATTTTATTTCTTTTTTCAATAGATCTTTTTTGAGTTGGAACTCGTGTTTCAGACATTATTATCACCTCTTAAATGTTATTATACAATTATATAGAAATAAATGCAACTTAAAAATGTGAAAAAAATTCATATAACTATTGACTAGAAAAAGATGTAGACGTATAATTTATACAGAAATGTGAAAAAAGTTTCATAAAAGGAGTGATAAAATGAAAAAAGTTGGTGAAAAATGTGCTTTAGCAGACCTAAAAGTAGGGCAAAAAGCAAAAGTACTAAAATTAAATGAAACAAGTAAATCAATAAGAAGACACTTGCTAGATATGGGCGTTACAAGAGGTACAGAAGTTTCAATAAAAAAAATAGCACCTATGGGAGATCCTATTGATATTAGTTTAAGAGATTATGAACTTTGTATATGTAAAGCAGACCTTAGTAAAATAGAAGTGGAGGTAATAAAATGAAAATTGGTTTAGTAGGAAATCAAAACAGTGGGAAGACAACATTATTTAATCTTTTAACTGGAATGAATGCTAAAATAGGTAACTGGCCGGGCGTAACAATAGAAAAGAAAACTGGAATAATAAAAAATACTGATTATGAAATTACTGATTTACCAGGTATATATTCATTAAGTCCATATAGCATAGAAGAAGAAATTTCAAGAAAATTTATATTTGAAGAAAAACCAGATGTAATAATAAATATTGTAGATAGTACATCATTAGAAAGAAGTTTGTATTTAACTACACAATTATTAGAACTTGATACAAAAATAATAGTTGCTTTAAATATGGCAGATATATTAGAAAAAAAAGGAATAAAAATAGATGAAAGAAAATTAGAAGAAATTTTAGGAGCAAAAGTTTTAAAAATATCTGCTTTAAAAGAAGAAGGAATAGATGAATTAATAAAAGGGATAAAAAATAATTCTAAAAATAAAATTTCCAAAATATATGATGAAAAAATAGAAAATACATTAGATGAAATAATAAAAGTATTACCAGCCGATACTACACATAAAAGATTTGTAGCTGTTAAACTTTTAGAAAAAGATGAAAGATTTAAAAAATTAAATACATCACAAATAGATAATCAATCAAATAAATTAGAAGAAAATTATGATACAGACTTAGAGGAAACAATAGCGACAGAAAGATATAGATTTATAGAAAATACAAAAAAGAAAACTTTTAATAAAACTAAAATATCAGAAACTGTATCAGACAAATTAGATAAAATATTTTTAAATAAATGGTTGGCTTTTCCAATATTTGTTGTAATAATGTTTTTAGTATATTATCTATCAGTTGGTGTAGTAGGAAGTTTTACTGTTGATTGGGTTGCTGATTTAATGGATTCTTTTGGAGAAAATGTAGGAACATTTTTAATCAATAGTGGAACATCTCAATGGGTAGAAAGTTTAGTTGTAGATGGAATTATAGCAGGTGTAGGAGCTGTTTTAGGCTTTGTACCACAATTAATAATTTTATTTATATGTATTTCAATTTTAGAAACAACAGGATATATGTCAAGAATAGCTTTACTTTTAGACAAGTTGTTTAGAAAAATAGGATTGAGTGGAAAAAGCTTAATACCATTTATAGTTGGATCTGGTTGTAGTGTACCTGGTATAATGGGAACTAGAATAATAGAAAATCAAGATGAAAGAGAAATGACAACAATACTTACACCATTTATTCCATGTAGTGCAAAATTACCAATAATATCTTTATTTTCAGGATATTTCTTTGGTGAAAGTTCAGGATTAGTATCTGCATCATTATATTTCTTTGCAATTGCAGTAATAATTTTGAGTGCTATAATTATGAAAAAATTTATATATAAAAATACAAGTAGTACATATATATCAGAACTTCCAGAATATAAATTACCTAGTTTAAAATATGTTGCAAAAGATGTATGGGATAAAGTAATTGCTTTTATAAAAAGAGCAGGAAGTATAATTTTAATTTGCTCAATAGTTATCTGGTTTTTATTATCATTTTCACTTTCATTTGAATATGGAATTGATGTTGAAGAAAGTATATTAGCATCAATTGGAAAAAGTATATCTTGGATTTTTTATCCAATGCTTGGTGATAATAGTTGGGGAGCAACTGTGTCAGCAATACAAGGTTTAGTAGCCAAAGAACAAGTAATATCTTCAATGTCTGTAATAGCAGGACTTGCAGAAGAAACAGAAGATGGTAGTCAAATATTTGCAAATAGTGGAATATTTGGATTTTTCACATCAGCTTCAGCATATGCTTTTATGGTATTTAATTTATTTAGTGCACCATGTTTTGGAGCAATAGGAGCTATGAAAAGAGAACTTGGTGGAAATAAAAAAATGTTCAAAGCAGTGGCATTTCAAACAATATTTGCTTGGGTATTAGCTACTATTGTATATCAAATTGGAAGCAGAATAGAAAATGGAACATTTAATTTAGCTAATATAATTGTAATTGCAATTATATTAATAGTAGTATTAATGATATTATTAAAAAATAGTAAAAATAGCAATTGCACAGGTTGTCCATATTGTAGTTCTTGCGAAAATGAAAACAAATAATTTTAAAATTATAATTAATAATAAGTAAATAAAATATCATATAATAATAGATTGTTCAAAATAAAAAAATTGTAAGTTAAATACTTACAATTTTTTTGTTATTATTTCATCTATCTTTTTTTCAATAAGTTCACTAATATTGCTTTTGGTAGAATTATTTATTTTTACAATTTTTTTAGAATCTCCAGGATGTTTTGTACAAAAATCTGGAATTGTACCTTCTAAAAAATATTCTAAATAAGTATCTTCACATTCTAAAGTAGCAGGCATATTAGATGATGTGCAAACTTCTACTTCTAGAATATTATTAGGTTTTGCAAAAGAACTAGAATCTAAATTTTTGTGAATATTTTTCATTACATCAGACCAAATAAGTCCAGCAGGATTTAAACCATTAAATTCTATTGTTTCATTTAAATCAAAACCATACCAAGTAACTGATGTATAATAATTTGTAAATCCACAAAGCCATCTATCAAAATTATCATTTGTTGTTCCTGTTTTTGCAGCAACATCAATATTTTTTATATTACAATATGTTGCGGTTCCGTTTTTTCCGTTTAACAGGTTGCATAAGTAAATTTTTTAAAATGTATGAAACTTGTGCAGAAAAAACTTTTTCAGATTTTTGTTCTTTTTTTATAATAGTTTTATTATTATTATCTAATATTTTAATATAAAATGTAGGTTCAATATAAGTTCCATCATTAGCAATAGTTCCATAAGCACCAGCCATTTCTAATGGACTTATTCCTTTATCTAATCCACCTAAGGCTAAATTTATATTATTATCTTTTTCTGTTAATGTTGTAATTCCTAATTTTTTTAAATAGGAAATAGAAACAGAAGGAGTAAGAATTTCCATTATTCTAACAAAAGGTATATTTTGTGAGGATTCAACAGCTCTTCTTACAGTAATATTTCCTAAATAATTATTATAATTAATTGGAGTATAACCTTCATCTGTACCATCATTAAATGTAGTTAAGGAATCGTCTAAAATAGTAATTGGTGTAATAATTTTAGTATCTAAAGCAGGGAGTAAAACAGCAAGAGGTTTACTTGCAGAACCAGTTTGTCTTATAGCTTGTGTTGCTCTATTAAATCCTCTAGAAATGTTTTTTTCACCAAGTCCACCAACACAGCCTAAAACATAACCGGATTTGTGATCTAAAACTATCATTGCTGCCTGTGAAGTGTCAGTATTTTTTTTAGATTTTATAATATATTTGTTTTTATTAAATTCTTTTTCTATTTCATTTTGGATATCAGTATTTTGTGTACTATATATTTTTAGACCTGTCATATTAAGATAGTTTGTGGCGAAATTTGTAGAAATATTTTTTTTATCGGAAATATCTTTTATAACTTCTGAAATTAAAGCATCAGTATGGTAATTGTAAATACCAGTTCCTTTAGATGAAATATTTCCTTTTTTAAAAGCTAATTTTGATTCTATATTTTCTGTTGCATCTATATATTCTTCATTTGATATATAGTTTAATTCTAACATTTTTGAAAGTACTGTTATAACACGTTTTGAAATTTTTTCTAAGTCAGTATCTTTTTCAAAAGGATTGTATGAGTTTGGAGAATGGTTAATACCAGCCAAGAATGCACATTGAGTAAGATTAAGTTCTGATATATTTTTATCAAAATAATATGTTGCACCATTATTTACTCCATAAATATTAGGTCCAACATAAATAATATTTAAATAAGCTTCTAAAATTTCTTCTTTAGAAAGAATAGCTTCTAATTCTATAGCTCTAATCCATTCTGAAATTTTTCTTGTTATAGTAGAAGAATTATCATTTGTTATATTTTTTACTAATTGTTGAGTAATAGAACTACCGCCAAAAGAAGAATTTCCTTTAAAAATATAAGAAAATATAGCAGCTCCAGTTCTTTTTATATCAATTCCAAAATGTTTATAAAATCTTTGATCTTCTATTGAAATATATGCATTTATAAGTGAAGAAGGCATTTCAGAATAAGAAATATTAGTTTGTTTTCTTTCATTTCCTAATGTGGCAATTGTATTATTATTAGTATCTATTACTGTAGATGGAGTATTTGAAATTATATCAAGAGCCATATTTTGCCATTTATTAGCTTGAATAGCTGTAAAAATAGCTAAAATAATAATAGATATTATTATTAGTATTAATATGATTTTTTGGAAAATATGTTTTTTAGGCTTATTTTTTACTTCAATTTCATCAATATTTTCTTTTTTTATATCTCTTTTCAATATATCATTCCTTTATATTTTTTATATATCTTCAGAATCTTCTATTTGTTCTATAATTTCCATAAATGTATCAAAATCATAATAAGAATCTGAATAATAAGTATTATAAAAATTTTTTAATTCATCAAGAGTGAATCTATAACCACCAATAATATAATACGGATCATATTCTGTCTTTGAATCTGTGCTATTTGAATCATCATCATCACTATAATAATAATCATCATAATCGTCGTAGTAGTAATCATCATAATAGTTATCTTCATCAATAATTGTATCTAATTCTTTTGAAAATGGGGTATTAGAATTTCTTAAACTACTTAAATCAGATAAAATCGCAAAAATAAGAAAAAGATAAATAATGATTACTATAATTAATAATTCTTTTCTAGATGCAAGATTAATATGTTTTTGAATAGGATTTTCTTTTTGAGGTTCACTTGAAAAATGAGAAGCATTTCTATAAGCAGAAGCTCTATAATAATCACTATAATTTTCTCTTGAATTTGTATAATTATATGTAGTGCTAGATGAATTTCTATTTACAAAATCATCATACACTTTTTTGTATTTTTCATAAACATCATTATCAGAATAATTATTTGTTGATGAACTATAAAAATCTTCATAAGTTTCTGATTTTGAAGAAGATGCAGGTTCATCATAAACAGAATTTTCATCAAATTCATATCCACCAGAAAGTGACAAATCATATGCAGCTTTTAATTTATCATCAGATAAAATGTCGTAAGCTGCATTTATTTCTTTTGTTTTTTGTTCAGCAAAAGTTTTATCACCTTGATAAACATCTGGATGATATTTTTTAACTAGATTTTTATAAGCTGTTTTGATTTCTTTTTTTGTGGCATTTTTATTTATTTTTAAAATATCATAATAATTCATAAATTTCTCCTAATTCATATATAAATAATTATAAAATAAAATAAATCAAAAAACAACTAATACCTTGAAAAAATAATAATTATGGTGTAAAATAAAAAAGATTTTAGGAGGAGAAAAAGTGCAAGAGATACAAGAAAGATTTATAAATCTAGTAAAAGAAAAAATTGATGGAGAAAATTTAAAATATTGTATTCTTACAATGGGTTGTCAATTAAATGAAAATGATTCTGAAAAAATAAGTGGAATGCTTGAAAGAATGAGCTTTTCAGAAACAAAAGAATTTGAAGAAGCAGATTTAATTATTTTTAATACTTGTTGTGTTAGAGAAAATGCAGAAGAAAAACTTTTTGGAAAAATAGGAGAAATTAAAAAAATAAAAGAAAGAAAAAATGTTATTCTTGCAATTGGTGGATGTATGATGCAAGAAAAAATTATGACAGATAAAATTAAAAAAAGTTATCCTTTTGTAGATATAATATTTGGAACTCATACAATGCAAAACTTACCAGAAAATATATACAAATCAATTATTAAAAGAGAAAAAGTAAGAGATATATTAGATATAGATGGTGAAATTTATGAAGGGATACCTATTAAAAGAAATAGCAAATATAAAGCATCTGTTACTATAATGTATGGATGTAATAATTTCTGTTCATATTGTATAGTTCCTTATGTAAGAGGAAGAGAAAGAAGTAGAAATCCATATAAAATAATAGAAGAAGTAAAAAAATTAGCAGAAGAAGGATATAAAGAAATAACCCTTTTAGGTCAAAATGTAAATTCATATGTAGGAAACGAAGAAATCAAAAATTTTGCTGATTTATTAAGAGCAGTTTGTAAAATTGAAGGAATTGAAAGAATAAGTTTTATATCTCCACATCCAAAAGATTTTACAGATGATGTAATAGATGCAATAAAAGATAATAACAAAATAACAAGGATTATACATTTACCACTACAATCTGGAAATACAAAAGTATTAAAAGAAATGAATAGAAAATATACAAAAGAACAATATCTTGAATTAGCAAAAAAAATGAAAGAAAAAGTTCCAGATATTGTATTTTCAACAGATATAATAGTAGGATTTCCAGGTGAAACAGACGAAGAATTTGAAGACACATTAGATGTTGTAAGACAAATTAATTTTGAACAAATATTTATGTTTATTTATTCCAAAAGAGAAGGCACAGTAGCTGCTAGAAGAGAAGATCAAATTCCAGAAGAAATAAAACATAAAAGATTTGATAAATTAAAAGAATTATATGAATCAAAAGTTGATGAAAATAATGAAAAATACATAGGAACAGTACAAAAAGTTTTAATAGAAGATTATAGTAAAAATAATGAAAACACATTTACAGCAAGAACAAATACAAATAAAGTTGTAATATTTGATAAAACAAATGAATATAAAATAGGTGATATGATAGAATTAAAAATTACAGAAGCTCACAAATGGTATTTAAAAGGTATAAAAAACACATAAGATAATAAAATTATAGTTTTTAAAAATTTGGTGGTGTTTTATGTTAGAAAATAAAAAAAGATTAGAAGATATAGAAAAAGATATAGAAGATTCTAAAATACTACTTTTTTTATTAAATGGAAATGCAATTAATTCATTAGGTTCTGATAAAGAAAATGAAAAGATAATATTGTTGAAATTTTTAAATGGAAAATCATTAAGAAGATTAAGCACAGAGTATGGAATAGATAGAGAAAGAATTTCTAACGGATTAAGAGAAATTTTTAAACAATATCCAGAAGAGCTAGAAGCTTTTGATAGAATTGTAGATTCTAGGAAAGCGAGTGCTACAATAGATGTTGAACAAAAAGAATTTGAAGAAATGGTAGAAAAAGTTCTTTTTGACAATATGACACAAAAAGATGCTTCTGAAATACTTGCAATGGATCCAGAAACATTTAGAACTAAAATGATACAATTAATTAATAAAAATCAAAGATATAGATTTTTTTATACAAAAAAAGAATCTAAAAGAAGGCCAGATTATTCTTTTATAAATTTTAAATCATTATTATTAGATATGCTAAGAAACGGAAAAAGTCAATCTGATATAGGTGCAGAATATGGAATACCAGCAAGAAGAATTTCAAGAGAAATAGAAAATTTATCAGAAGAAGATGCATTTTTGAAAAAAGCTTGTAAAATGCAAGCACAAATACCATGGAGAAGATTAAAAGAATATGAATTAAAATCAATTGAAGAATTTATAATAAGTACTGCAGTTGATATTTATGCAGATTATAATGAACCAATTATAATAGATAATCCAAAATCACATCAGGACCAAGAATTAGAAAAAATAGAAAAAATTTTAGAAGTTGCAAATTCAGTTGAAGGAACAAACAAGCAAAAAGCTGATGCAGCAGGAATCTCAATTAGTACATTAAGACGTGTCAAAATCAGACATGATATGTTAGTGGAATGTAAAACAAATTTGGATAAAGAAAAAGAAACAGAAGTAGAAAAATAGAGAAAAGGAAGTAAAAAAATGGCAGAAGAATTTTCACCAATGATGCAAAAATATTTAGAAACAAAGCAAAATTATAAAGATTGTATACTTTTTTATAGACTCGGTGATTTTTATGAAATGTTTTTTGATGATGCTATAACTGCATCAAGAGAACTTGAACTTACACTTACAGGAAAAGCATGTGGTCAAGAAGAAAAAGCTCCAATGTGTGGAGTTCCATTTCATGCTGCTGAAATATATATATCGAGATTAATAGCCAAAGGTTATAAAGTGGCAATATGTGAACAGTTAACGGATCCTAAAACTACAAAAGGTTTAGTAGAAAGAGGTGTTATTAGAGTTGTAACACCAGGTACTGTTATAGAAACAAATATGCTAGAAGAAAAAAAGAACAATTATATAATGAGTATTGTAAAAAAAGGTATGTATTATGGTTTAGCAATTTGTGATATAAGTACAGGTGATTTTTATGCCACAGAAATAAAATTACCAGATAATAATTTTGAAAAATTGTTAGATGAATATGCAAGATTTTCGCCGGCTGAAATAGTAGTAAATAATGCAATGGCAATGTCTGAAAAAGAAATAAATATTATGAAAGATAGAAATAATACATTTGTAACAATAAGAGATGATTCAATTTTTTCTAATAAAGATGAAATGATCTTGAAATTATATACTGTTATAGATAATTTCGAAAATGAAAAACAAGATTTAAAAAAAGAAGAATTAGCTGTTTGTGCGATTAATGGATTATTAGATTATTTTTCAGAAACTCAAAAAGTTAAACTTGCACATATAAATAGAATAAAAATTTATGAAGTTAAAAAATATATGTCTTTAGATATAAATGCAAGAAGAAGCTTAGAGCTTACAGAAAGAATGAGAGATAAATCTAAAAGAGGAACTTTAATTTGGGTATTAGATAAAACATCAACATCAATGGGAGGAAGGCTTTTAAGAAGATGGATAAATGATCCATTATTAGAAGTGTCAGAAATTAATAATAGATTAGAATCTGTTAAAGAATTAAAAAATAGTTTGATGGCAAGAGGGGATATAATAGAAAGCTTAAAAAAAGTTTATGATATCGAAAGATTAGCTGGAAAGATTTCTTATGGAAATGCAAATGCTAGAGATATGATTTCACTAAAAAATTCTTTACAAAACTTACCAGCGTTAAAAGCTTCTTTGCAAAAATTTAATTCAGAATTATTAAAAAAATTAACAGAAAATTTAGATGAACTTAAAGATATAGAAGATCTTATAGATGAAGCAATTATTGAAGATCCACCAATTTCTATAAAAGAAGGTGGAATAATTAAAACTGGCTATAATTCAGAAATAGATGAATATAGGCAAGCTTCAACAGATGGAAAAAAATGGATTATAGAATTAGAGGCAAAAGAAAAAGAATTAACAGGAATAAAAAACTTAAAAGTTGGTTATACAAGAGTTTTTGGATATTATATAGAAATAACAAAATCATTTTTAAATCTTGCCCCAGATAGATATATAAGAAAGCAAACTTTAACAAATGGAGAAAGATTTATTACAGAAGAATTAAAAGAATTAGAAAACAAAATATTAGGAGCAGAAGAAAAGGTTGTAAATTTAGAATATAATGAATTTACTAAAATAAGAGATATAATCTCAAAAAATATAGAAAGATTACAAAAAACAGCAAATATTGTAGCAACAGTAGATGTTCTTACAAGTTTGGCTGTGGTAGCAGAAGAAAATAACTATGTTTGCCCAGAAGTAAATGATGGAGATATAATAGATATAAAAGAAGGACGTCATCCTGTTATTGAAAAAATGTTAGAAAAAAGTTCTGAAATGTTTGTACAAAATGACACATTGTTAGGAACAGATGATATAAAAGTAGCAATAATTACAGGACCTAATATGGCTGGTAAATCAACATATATGAGACAAGTTGCAATAATTACTTTAATGGCTCAAATAGGAAGTTTCGTTCCAGCAACAAGCGCAAAAATAGGAGTTGTTGACAAAATTTTTACAAGAGTTGGAGCATCAGATGATTTAAGTATGGGTCAAAGTACTTTTATGGTGGAAATGAGCGAAGTTGCAAATATATTAAAAGAAGCTACACCTAAAAGTTTGGTTATATTAGATGAAATAGGTAGAGGAACATCTACATATGATGGATTATCAATAGCTTGGGCAGTTGCAGAACATATTGCTAGTGAAAAGGTAAGATGTAAAACTTTATTTGCAACACATTATCATGAATTAATAGAATTAGAAGAAAAAATACCAGGAATAAAAAATTATTCTATAGCTGTAAAAGAAAAAGGAGAAGACATAATTTTCCTAAGAAAAATTATAGAAGGTGGAACAGATGAAAGCTATGGTATCCATGTTGCAAAAATAGCAGGAGTTCCTAATAATGTGGTCTCAAGAGCAAATAAAATATTAAAATCATTAGAAAAAGGTGGAGTAAAAGTAAAAGAAGAAAAAGAAAATCCAAAACAAGTTGCAGGTCAATTTGACTTTTTCAATATAAAACTTGCTGATATAGCACATGAATTAGATAAAATAAATGTAAATGAACTTACACCAATTGATGCATTAAATACAATTGTAAAATTAAAAGAAAGTTTAAAATAATAATAAGCACTCTTTTTATATAAGAAAAGAGTACTTTTAAGTTGACATAAAAGTGCCTAAAATAGTATAATTAATATAAGCGTTTAATAAATGCTTATAAGTTTTAGCACTATTTATAATTATATGTGTTAATTACTTATCTCGTACATCTCAAAAAGCAACATGGAGGAAAAATTATGCTTAAAGAAACTTATACTTTTTGGTCATCAGACGCAGAGTCTAAATTGCACGCAGTTTTTTACAAACCTGAAAAAGATGTCAAGGTTATTGCAACTTTGATGGTAGCACATGGAATCGGAGAATATATCGAAAGATATGAAGAATTTGCAGAAGTTCTTACTTTAAAAGGAATTGTTGTAGTAGGATATGACTGCATTGGACATGGTAATTCCACTTCTAAAACTAAAGTACCTATGTATTTTGGAGAAGAAGGAAGTTGGAAATACCTTGTTGAAGATTTTTTGAACTACAATTATATGATAACAGAATATTATTCTAATGTTCCGTGTTATGTGATGGGATTTTCGATGGGATCTTTTGTAGTTCGATGTGCTATGGCTTCTAATAATCTTAGTGCAAATGGTGCAATTTTGGTGGGAACTGGTAGAATTTCCCATTTGGTTGCAAAACTGGTAAAATACTTAGTTTCTAAGGAAGCTAAGAATGTTGAAGGAGACGATAATATCAGTGATACTGTAAATGAACTTGCCTTCGGAAACTACAACAAATATTTTACCCCAACAAAAACAGACTTTGATTGGCTTTGCAAGGATGAAAAAGCTTGCGAAAGTTATATCGAAGATCCGCTTACAAGGAAATACATTACACCTGGAATGTTTAGAGAATTGTTAAGCGGAATGGAAATCGCTAGCAACCTAGATAATGTGAAAAATGCCGAACGTATTCCTATTTTGTTTGTGAGTGGAGAAGAAGATCCTGTAGGAGATTTTGGAAAAGGTGTTACAAAAGTTGAAAAGATGTTCAAGAAATTTGATTTTGAAACTGAAGTAAAATTTTATCCAGATTCCAGACATGATGTTTTGCATGATACTCATAAAGATGAAGCTATGAAGTACATCTGTGAGTGGATTGTATCATTGTGTAAGATCTAAAGAGAAACAACTCTCTGGGGTTCCAGAGAGTTTGTTTAATTTAAACGCCAAAAAGTATTGATTTTTTAAGGGTTTAATGATATAAAATATAAAGTATATTAAAGGAGGTATTATGGGATTTTTTGATAAATTAAAACAAGGATTAGGAAAGACAAAAAGTTCTATAGATGATAAAATAAATAATGTATTTAGTACATTTAGAAAAGTAGATGAAGAACTTTTAGAAGAATTAGAAGAAGTTTTAGTAATGTCAGATATAGGAATGGAAACTTCTGTTCAAATAATAGATAAATTAAGAATAAAAGTAAAAAAAGAAAAAATAGAAAATGAAGAAGATGTAAAAAAAGCATTAAAAGAAATAATGAAAGAAATTTTAGATGTTGCAGAACCAAAATTAAATTTAGAAACAAAACCTTCTATAATATTAGTTGTTGGTGTAAACGGTGTAGGAAAAACAACATCAATAGGAAAAATTGCAAATAATTTAGTAAAGAGTGGAAAAAAAGTTGTGGTAGCTGCTGCAGATACATTTAGAGCTGCTGCAGTAGAACAACTTGAAATATGGGCTGAAAGATCTAAAAGCATGATTGTCAAAAAGCCAGAAGGTTCAGACCCAGCGTCAGTTGTATTTGATGCTATAAAAGTAACAAAAGAATCAAATGCAGATGTTTTAATAGTAGATACAGCAGGAAGACTTCATAATAAAAAATATTTAATGGATGAGCTTGCAAAAATAAATAAAATTGTAGCCAAAGAAGCTTCAGATTGGAGTAAAGAAGTATTATTAGTATTAGATGCTGAAACAGGTCAAAATGCAATATTACAAACAAAAGCATTTAAAGAAACAACAGAAATAACAGGTATAGTGCTTACAAAATTAGATGGTACTGCTAAAGGTGGAGTTGTAATTGGAATAGTATCTGAAAATAATATACCAGTTAAATTTATTGGTGTAGGTGAACAAATAGATGATATGCAAGTATTTAATTCACAAGAATTTTTGGATGCGATAATATAGTTTATAGGTATCTTGTAAAAACCTAAATTTAAAATAAGGGATGTATTTATGGAAAAGCAAAAAAGTAATACTAATGAAAAGAAAAATAAATCTATTCAATTAAGAAATATTGCTGTTTTGATAGCTGTATTAATATTTGCAGTTCTTATTGCAATTTCAATAAGAGGACAATACTTAGATGTAATAGGAATTAGCGAAGACTATATAGATGTTTTTTATCAAAATGTAAAAAATAAAGCGTCTGTTTTTGGAGTTAGTTTTATAACAATTTATATAAGCGTATATATAACAAATAAATTTATAAAAAAAGGATTAAAAAAATTTTTTGATGATGAAAAAAAAGAAATGCCTAAATTACCAAATAAAAGTCTATGTTTCATCATGTCTTTAATTGGATCAATTTTAGTTACTAAAATAATAACAGAAGAATTTTTAATGTGTGTAAATTCAGCTTTTTTCGGAAGAAACGATCCAATTTTTGGCACAGATATAAGTTTTTATGTATTTAAATTACCATTTTATAAATCGTTAGTAATATTAATGATAGAATTTTTAGTTGTATTAGTAGTATATGTTGCTTTATATTATGTTATATCTTTAAATACTTATTTTGATGGTGTAGATGTTGAAACATTAAAGAAAAACACATTTATAAAACAAGAAATGTTTTTTGTAATATTAGCTTCAATTTTATTAGCAGTATATATACTTTTATCAAATCAAGGAATTATGTCACAAGACATGCTTACAATAGAAGATAAAGCTAAAACAGAACTTATAGGTGCAGGAAAAACAGATGTAACTATAAAGTTATGGGGATATAGAATATTAGCTGTAGTTCTAGTAGGTTCAGTTATAAGATTAATAAAATATGTTAGAAAATCTGATTTTAAACAATCTGTTATATCAGCTGCAATAATTCCAGTATATATGTTATGCTTATTTATTATAATGTCATGTAGCAATATGATATCTGCTAAAAATAATGAATTTGATATAGAAAAAGAGTATATAGGATATAACATAGAAAGTACAAAAGAAGCTTTTGGAATATCAATAGACCAAAAAAATATAGACAACTATAAAGCAATTACATATGATCAAGTAACAAGTAATTCTAATATAATAAATAATATACCAGTGATTTCAGAAGATGTAACTTTAAAATCAGTAGCAGAACATCAAGAAAATAGTGTTTATTATTCTTATGATAATACAACACTTGGAAGATATAAAATAAATGATGTAAATAAATTAGTATATATAACACCAAGAGAAGTATTAAATGATTCTACAATAAGTTATAATAGTAGAACATATAAATATACTCATGGATATTCAACAGTAGTAAGTACTGCAACAGATTCTGATAAAAATGGATATGCAGAATATGTATTATCTGATTTTAACGAATCTGACAAATTTAGAATAACAGAGCCTAGAATTTATTTTGGTTTAAAAACAGATAGTGCAATCATAGTAAATACAGATTTTGGAAAAGAATATGATTATCCAATAACAGCTACAAATTATAATGAAAATGTATATAATGGCAAAGCTGGATTAAAATTAAACTTTATGGATAAATTGGTTGTTGCAATAAGAGAAAAAAATATTAAGCTTGCATTTTCTTCATATACTAATGAAGATTCTAAAATTATTACAAATAGAAATATAATAGAAAGAGCTAAAGTTTTATTACCTAATGTTTTATATGATGAAGATCCATATTTGGTTGTAACAAATGAAGGTAGATTAGTTTGGGTACTAGATGGATATACAAGAACTCATAATTATCCATATTCTCAAAAATGTGAAATAAATATAAATGGATATAAAGAAAGATTAAATTATATTAGAAATTCTGTAAAAATTCTTGTAGATGCATATGATGGAACAATGAAATTCTATATAACAGATAGAGATGATCCTATAATAATGGCATATCAAAATATATATCCAACTTTATTTGTAGATAGCAATGAACAAATACCAGAAGATATACAAGAACATTTAGTATATCCTAAATTCTTGTATAAAATACAAGCTAGTATGATAAATATGTATCATGAAGTTAGTGAAGATGTTTTATATAGAGCAGATGATATTTGGCAAATAACACCAAATACAGCATTAACAAATTCATCAAGCATTGAACCATATTATACAATATTAAAAACTAAAGATGATGAAAAAGAAAAATTTGGACTTGTTGTAACATTTAATAAACAAGGAAAACAAAATATAATTTCATATTTAGTAGGTTCAGTAGAAAATGGAAAATCAAAATTATCATTATATAAATTCAACTCTGAAAATAATGTTATAGGTATAGCAGAACTTAATAATCAAATAGAACAAGACACAACAATATCCGCTGAATTAGAAGCTTTAAATACAATAGGAACAAAGCTTGTAAAAGATATGCTTATAATACCAATAAATAATACATTGCTTTATGTAGAACCTGTATATCAAGTAAGATTAAATGAAAAAGAAGGGCAAATTCCAATTCTTAAAAAAGTAATTGTAGCATCTGGAAATACAGTTGCAATAGGTGACACTATTGATGAAGCTGTAACAAATTTATTTACAGATTATGCAGTTGATTTAGAATTTATCGACACGGAAGATATTACGTCACTTGTAGATTCAGCAATAAAAGCAAATAAAAATTTAGATGAATCTATAGACTCAGCTGATTTTGAAATGATAGGAAAAGATATAAGTAAATTACAAGCTATAATAAAACAATTAGAAACAGCTAGAGAAAAAGAAATAGAAAAAGAAAAACAAGAAAAAGAAGAAGCTGGAATAGGATTACCATCAATATTTGGCAATGAAAATGAAACAGAAAATATAGTTGAAAATAAAATAGAAAATTCAATTTTATCAAATGATGTTAACAATAAAATAAATAACACAATAGACTAATTGTTTTAATTGAAGGGAGAAAAAAATGAATTTAGCAAACAAATTAACAGTATTTAGAATGATACTAGTACCAGTAATTATGTTAGTTCCAATTATCGATTCTTTATTTGGAATACCAGGAGAATTTTTAGGAATAACAACAGCTTTTTGGATAATGAATATAATATTCATTATTGCATCTATAACAGATAAATTAGATGGATATATAGCTAGAAGTAGAAATCAAGTCACAACATTTGGTAAATTTTTAGATCCACTTGCTGACAAAATTTTAGTTATTTCAGCATTAATAATATTAGTAGAATATGCTAAAATTCCATCTTGGATACCAATAATAGTTCTTACAAGAGAATTTTTAGTCTCAGGATATAGACTAATAGCTGTTGAAAAAGGTGGAAAAGTAATTGCAGCTTCAATATGGGGAAAATTAAAAACAGTAACTCAAATGATAGCAATAGTATTAACTTTTGCAGATAAGTTTAGTTTTGGAAATTTTATATTTAGAGTATCAAGTATAGAAGAACAATTTGTAAGTTCAGCAGGAATTTATATGACAACAGGACAATATATAATAAATATATTAGCTACTGCTTTAATGGTAGTAGCTGTAATAGCTACAATCTTTTCAGGTTGGAATTACTTAAAAGAAGGAAAAGATTTATTTAAAGATGCGTAAAAAATAATTACTTAAGCAATTTTAAATATATTTTATATTAATTCAAAAGCAAAATAGATGATTATGATAAAGTAGCAGTGTGTCAATAGTTTTTAGAAATGTCACCCCTAATATGCAAAATTAATTTATAGAAA
>CAZYST010000005.1:0-53010 GCA_964650305.1 uncultured Lachnospiraceae bacterium | reverse complement strand
AATTTAATTATATTTTTTTATTTTCTTGTTTCACATCATTGACACAACAACAAGATAAATTACAAAAATATATTTAATATAATTGATAACTTATATAAATTATGGTATTATCTTATATATGATTTTTAAATACTAATTAGAAAGTGTGATAAAAATGAAAAGTATTTTAGGAATTGATATTGGAAGTTCTACAACTAAAATAATAGAATATAAAAATAATAGAATAATAGATAAAAAAATTATAAGACACTTCTTATCAGAAAATGATTTAGAAGATTTTTTTAGCCAAAAAAATATAAAAGATTTTGAAAAAATTGTTGTTACTGGAATTGGTGCAAGTAAAGTTGATTTAGAAAAATACAATATTCCAGTAATTAAAATAGAAGAATTTGATGCTATTTCAAAAGGTGGATTATATTTATCAAATAAAGAAGAGGCATTGATTGTAAGTGTTGGTACAGGAACAGCTTTAATACAAGCAAATAAAGAAAAATCAAAGCATATAGGTGGAACTGGAGTTGGTGCTGGTACTTTATTTAATTTTTGTGATAGATTTTTAAATATTAATAATTTTGATGAAATTTATGAATTATCTAAAAAAGGAAATATTGAAAAAATTGATTTAAGAATTGGAGATATAACAGAAAAAGAGATAGATACATTACCAAAAAATCTTACTTTGTCAAATTTTGGAAAATTTGACAAAAATGCTAAAAAAGAAGATATATTAATAGGTTTTATAAATATGATTTTTGAAGTAATTGGTATGATGGCAACTTTTGCAACAATAAATTCAAATATTAAAGATATAGTTTTAATTGGAAATATTACAGTTTTACCAACAGTAAAAGAAATATTAAAAAAAATAGAACACACACATAATGTTAGATTTTCTGTTTATGATGATGCAGAATATGCAGTAGCATTAGGAGCAGTAAGATGTGTAATAGAAGAAAATAAAAGGAGATAAAAATGAAAGGTTTAGAAATTATTTTAATAGCAATTGGATTAGCTATGGATGCTTTTGCAGTTTCTGTTTGTAAAGGTTTATCAATGAAAAAAATGAGTTGGAAAAATGCAATTATAATAGGTGCGTATTTTGGAATATTTCAAGCAGTAATGCCAGTAATTGGATATTTTTTAGGTTCAACATTTGAAAGTTTAGTAACTCAAATAGACCATTGGATTGCATTTATATTATTATCTTGTATAGGTGGAAATATGTTAAAAGAAGCATTTAGCAAAGATAAAGAAGAATGTGATGATAGTATAGATTTTAAAACAATGATAGTATTAGCAATTGCTACAAGTATTGATGCATTAGCAATAGGAATAACATTTGCTTTCTTAAAAGTTAATTTACTATTTTCAGTTATAACAATAGGTTTAATAACATTTATCTTATCTATTATAGGTGTAAAAATAGGAAATAAATTTGGAGACAAATATGAGAAAAAAGCAGAAGTTGCAGGAGGAATAATTTTAATATTAATGGGAATAAAAATATTATTAGAACATTTAGGAATACTTGTTTAAAATTTAAGATACATACATTTAAAAAATGTATGTATTTTTTATAATAAAATTATTGATTTAATAAAAAAGTAATGCTATAATTACATTCGATAAAAAAATATCGAAGGTAAGGTGTGATATGTCTGTATCATTTGAAACAATAAAAAGGTTGCCTTTATATTTACGAATATTAAAGGAAAAAAAAGAAGAAAATGTGAACAATATATCTTCCACAACTATAGCAAATGAATTAAGACTAAATTCAATTCAAGTTAGAAAAGACTTAGCATCAATATGTAAAGAAAATGGAAAGCCAGGAATAGGTTTTGAAGTTGAGAGATTAATAGAAGATATAAATGAATTTTTAAATTTAAATAAAACTCAAAATGTTATCATTGTTGGAGCAGGTAGATTAGGTCAAGCTTTGCTAAATTATAATCAATTTGAAAATGAAATAAAAGTAGTAATGGCCTTTGACAAAGATGAAACTAAATGTAATAATAAAAATATTCTTCACATATCAAATTTAAAAAAAGTAGTAAAAGAAAAAAATGTACAAATTGGAATAATAACAGTTCCAAAAGAAGTTGCACAAGAAGTATGTGATTTAATGATTGAATCTGGAATAAAAGCAATTTGGAATTTTGCACCAACAAATTTAAAAATTCCAAAAGATATTGTTATAAAAAACGAAGATTTATCAACATCACTTGCAGTTTTAATAAAACAAATAAAAAATTAAGAAAGAATTAAACTATTTTAATTAAAAAACAATAATTAAAATGTTAATTATATATTAAAAAAATGGGAGGAAAACAAAATGAGTAAGACTTACGACTGTGTAGATAGTATAGAAACATTAAAAGATGCTTTTCAAAAAGTAAGAAAAGCACAAGAAGAATTCGCAAAATTCTCACAAGAAAAAGTTGATGAAATTTTTAAAGCGGCTGCAATGGCTGCTAATGCAGCAAGAATTCCACTTGCAAAAATGGCAGTAGAAGAAACAGGAATGGGAGTTGTAGAAGATAAAATCATCAAAAATCATTATGCAGCAGAATATATTTATAACAAATATAAAGATGCAAAAACATGTGGCATAATCGAAGAAGATAAATCTTATGGAATTAAGAAAATAGCTGAACCAATAGGTGTTATAGCTGCTGTAATTCCTACAACAAATCCAACATCAACAGCAATATTTAAAACATTAATTTCTTTAAAAACTAGAAATGGAATTATAATAAGTCCACATCCTAGAGCAAAAAAATCAACAATTGAAGCAGCAAAAATAGTATTAGAAGCAGCAGTAAAAGCAGGAGCACCAGAAGGAATTATATCTTGGATAGATGTACCTTCATTAGAACTTACAAATCTACTTATGCAATCTGCAGATACAATACTTGCAACAGGTGGACCAGGTATGGTTAAGTCAGCATATTCTAGTGGAAAACCAGCATTAGGAGTTGGTGCAGGAAATACACCAGCAATAATTGATGAAAGTGCAGATATTACTTTAGCAGTAAATTCAATTATTCATTCAAAAACTTTTGATAATGGTATGATTTGTGCTTCTGAGCAATCAGTTATACTTTTAGATAAAATTTATGAACAAGCAAAAGCAGAATTCTTAAAAAGAGGATGCTATATTTTAAATGAAGAAGAAACAGAAAAAGTTAGAAAAACAATAATTATAAATGGTGCTTTAAATGCAAAAATAGTAGGTCAAAAAGCTCATACAATAGCAGCACTTGCCGGAGTAGAAGTACCAGAAAATACAAAAATATTAATAGGAGAGGTTGAAAGTGTAGATTTAGAAGAAGAATTTGCACATGAAAAATTATCTCCAGTTTTAGCTATGTATAAAGCAAAAGATTTTGAAGAAGCTTTAGAAAAAGCACATAGATTAGTATTAGATGGAGGAATTGGACATACTTCTTCATTATATATTAATACAATTACAGAATCAGAAAAACTAGAAAAATTCTATAATAAAATGAGAACATGTAGAGTATTAATTAATACACCATCATCACAAGGTGGAATAGGAGATTTATATAATTTTAAATTAGCTCCATCATTAACACTTGGATGTGGAAGTTGGGGAGGAAACTCAGTTTCAGAAAATGTTGGTGTAAAACATTTAATTAATATAAAAACAGTAGCTGAAAGGAGAGAAAATATGCTTTGGTTTAGAGCACCTGAAAAGGTTTATATAAAAAGAGGTTGTTTACCAGTAGCTTTAGAAGAAATTGGAAATGTATTAAACAAAAAAAGAGTATTTATAGTAACAGATACTTTCCTTTATGAAAACGGATATACAAAAGGAATAACAGATAAATTAGATGAAATGGGAATTATACATGAAACATTCTTTAATGTAGCGCCAGATCCAACTCTTGCTTGTGCAAAAGAAGGTGCTAAATTAATGACAGATTTTAAACCTGATTGTATTATAGCAGTTGGTGTTGGTTCTGCTATGGATGCAGGAAAAATAATGTGGGTTATGTATGAACATCCAGAAGTAGATTTTATGGATATGGCTATGAGATTCATGGATATTAGAAAAAGAGTTTATACATTCCCTAAAATGGGAGAAAAAGCTTACTTTATCGCTGTTCCAACATCAGCTGGAACAGGTTCAGAAGTAACACCATTTGCTGTTATAACAGATGAAAAAACAGGAACAAAATATCCTTTAGCAGATTATGAATTACTACCAAAAATGGCAATAGTAGATAGTAATATGATGATGAATGCTCCAAAAGGCTTAACATCAGCTTCTGGTATAGATGCTGTAACACACGCATTAGAAGCTATAGCATCAATGATGGCTACAGAATATACAGATGGATTAGCTAAAGAAGCATTAAGAAATATATTTGAATATTTACCAAGAGCATACAATAATGGAGCAAACGATCCAGAAGCTAGAGAAAAAATGGCAAATGCAGCTACAATGGCTGGTATGGCTTTTGCAAATGCATTTTTAGGAGTATGTCATTCTATGGCACATAAATTGGGAGCTTTCCATCATATACCTCATGGTGTTGCAAATGCCCTAATGATTAATTATGTTTTAAGATTTAATAGTGAAGAAGTACCAACTAAAATGGGAACATTCCCACAATATGATCATCCACATACATTAAGAAGATATGCAGAAGTTGCAGAAAGTTTAGGATTAACAGGAGAAGATGATACAGAAAAAGTTGAGAAATTAATAAACAAAATAAATGAATTAAAAGAACAAATAGGAATAAAAAAGACTATTAAAGATTATGGAGTAGATGAAAAATATTTCTTAGATACATTAGATGAAATGACAGAGCAAGCTTTTGATGATCAATGTACAGGAGCAAACCCAAGATATCCTTTAATGAGTGAAATAAAAGATATGTATTTAAGAGCATATTATGGAGGTGAAAGATAATGGAATATAATTTAAGTAATGAAATAGCTAAAAGAAAAACAAAAACAGTATATAGAGATAATGATAAAACAATAAAACTATTTGTTGAAAATTATTCAAAAGCTGCAATTTTAAATGAAGCTTTAAATCAAGCAAGAGTAGAAGAAGGAACAAATCTTTACATGCCTAAACTTTTGGCTGTAACTCAAATTGATAATAGATGGGCTTTAGTTTCAGAACATATAGAAGGAACACCTTTAGATGTTTTAATGGAACAACATCCAGAAAAATTTGATGAATATTTAAATAAATTTGTTGATATTCAACTTACTATATTATCAAAACATGTTCCATTATTAAATAGAACAAAAGATAAATTTAGAAGAAAAATAAAAGAAAATAAACATATAAATGATAATATTAGATATGAATTATTACAAAGATTAGAAGGTATGAAAAGTCATACAAAATTATGTCATGGTGATTATAATCCAAGTAATATTATCATAAATGAAAAAGGAGAATATTTTATAATTGACTGGGCACATGCAACACAAGGAAATGCTTCAGCAGATGCTGCTAGAACATATCTTTTATTTTCTATTCAAGGAAAAGAAGATATAGCAGAAAAATATTTAGATTTATTTTCAACTAAAAGTGGTATAGAAAAAAATAATATTCAAAGATGGATTCCAATAGTTGCAGCAGAGCAACTAGCTAATGGAAAAGAAAATGAAATTGAATTTCTAACTAAATGGGTTGATGTTATAGATTACGAATAAAATAAATTGCATATTTAAATAGACTTTAAAGTAGATTTTTATTTACTATAAAGTCTATTTTTTATATATAATAAGGAAGTTTTTATTTGATATATTTATAAATTTATGATAAATTAAATAAAAAATAATTAAGTAGGAAAATATGGAAAGATTAGATAAAATAATTGTTTCTCAAACTGAATATTCAAGAAAAGACGTAAAAAAATTAGTTGCTATGAATAAAGTCACAGTTAATGGAGAAATCGTTAAAAAAAGTGATATAAAAATAGACTTTACTGTTGACAAAATAAAAGTAAATGAAAAAGAAATAGCTATTAAAGAAAATGTTTATATAATCTTAAATAAACCACAAGGTTATATTTCTGCAACAGAAGATAGAAATATGAAAACAGTACTTGATTTAATAGATAAAAAATATTTGCATAGAGAACTATTTCCAGCAGGAAGATTAGATAAGGATACAACAGGACTAATGATTATAACAGATGATGGAAAATTTGCTCACAATATTTTGTCACCTAAAAAGCATATTCAAAAAGTATATGAAGTTACTATAGATATACCATGTACAGAGGAAATGATAAATAGTTTTAAAAAGGGAATAAAATTAAATGATGGTATATGTAAATCAGCAGATATGCAAATTGTAAATAATAATACTGCAATAGTAACTTTAACAGAAGGAAGATATCATCAAATAAAAAGAATGTTTGGATGCTTTGGAGCAAAAGTTGTGAAATTAAACCGAATAGCAATGGGAAATTTATATTTACCTAAAGATTTAAAATTGGGTGAATCTAGAGAGATTACAAAAGAAGAAATGGAATCTTTATTAAAAAAATAAAAAATATGTAATATATTAAAAAAATTAAGATTATTTTAATAATAAAAAAATATAATAAAACAAAAGAATATAAGGAGGAAATTATGTCTAGAAAACTAAAAAATATAATAATGTTTTTATTAATAATATTATTATGTATTGCTTTTTATTTTACTATAAACATGCCAAGAAATGATTTCAAAAAAGGAAGAGATGGAAAAGAATTTGAAGGAAAATTATCAGGAATTGAAAATAGTGATTTTCAAAATGATATAGAAAAAAATATTCAAGAAAGACCTGTAAAACCAAAAGATATAGAAAACTCTAATGAACTTAAACAAGATTTTAATCCAGAAAATGAAATGCCAGATAGAAAAGAAATGCCAAAGAATGAAAATAATAATTTGAAAACAATATTAATAAGTATAGAATCTTTAGGAATAATGTTAATTTGTGTGTATTTAATAACATCAAAATTTAATAAATTAACATTAAAAGAAACATTTCAAAATAAAAATCAAATAATTACTTATATAGTATTAGTAATTTTATTATCAGCTATATTAACACTTTTTACAATGTTACTAACACAAAATCCAAAAAATAAAATAAATGAAAATGAGATGGAGATGTTTAAACCAGATGGTGAAGGTATGCCACCAGAAGAAATGTCAAAAGAAAAAGAAACAAAAGAAGATGATGTAGAAATAGGAGAAATTGTATTAGGAAAAGAAATAAATGTAAATGAATATAATTCTAATATTACCATAACCGAACCAGGAACATATACTTTATATGGAGAATTTTCAAATACAGTTTTAATAAATGCAAATGGAGAAGTAACACTAAATTTAAATGATTTAATAATAAAAAATGAAAAAACAGCTACAATTGCAAATATATCTACAAATCCTTTAACAATTAATTTGTTAAAAGATACAAATAACTTTTTAAGTGACTCAGGATCAAGTGAATATGATAGTTGTATTTATTCAAAAGGACCATTAACGATAACCGGTTCTGGAGAATTAGAAATTCAAGCAAATCAAGAAGACGGCGAAGGTATTGCAACAGAATCACAAGATATAACAATGGAGAGTGGTATAATAAAAATTGAATCACCAGATGATGGAATTAATGCAGGAGGAGAAGGTGGAACTATCACAATAAATGGTGGAGAAATTCACGTAGTTGCAAATGGTGATGGTATTGATTCAAATAAAAATTTAATAATAAATGGTGGAAATATATATGCAATAGGTTCTTCAATGGGAGGAGATGCTGGAATTGATACAGATGAAGGATTTGAAATTAATGGAGGAACAGTAATTGCATTAGGAACAGATATGTTAGAAACTCCACTTGAAACATCAACACAAAGATCTGTAATTTTTGAACTTTCAGATTATATAAAATCTGGAACAGAATTAATTATAAAAAATAAAAATAGAGAAGAAATCTTAAAATTCACTGCAGATGATGATTTTAAAAATATAATTATAAGTAGTGATAAAATTGATGAGACTGATGAATACTATTTATATAGCAATGGCGAAAATTTAGCAGAAGGAAATATCGAATAGCAAAGCTATTCGATATTTTTTGCTTTTAATTATAATATTATGAATAAAAAATAATAAATATAAATTATGAACGACTGGTCAGAAAATTCAAAAAATATTGCATAAATTTGATAAAAGTAATATAATCACTAATGTTAAGAAAGAGAAAAAACTATACAGGAGTGAATTTATGAGAGGACTAAAAGATTTTAAAGTACCAAATTTTAAATTTCCAAAATTAAAAATGGATGGTATAAAAGAAGAAATAAAAGTAGAACCAAGTCAGAAAAAAAAGGTAGAATATATATATTATGATTTTAAAACAATAAAAGAAGTATTTGAAAAATCAACAGAAAAATATGCAGAAAGACCGTTTATTTTAGAAAAATATAATCACAAAGAAGAATTCAAAACAATGACATATTTTGATTTTAGAAATGATGTTATAAATTTTGGAACAGCAATGAATGAAATATTAAAATTAAAAGACAAAAGAGTTATAATAATTGGTGAAAATACATATGGTTGGTATGTATCATATATGGCAATGTTATGTGGTACAGGTATAGCAGTTCCAGTTGATAAAGAATTACCAGCAAATGAAATAGAAAATTTGGTAAAAAGATCAAATGCAAGTGCAATAATATATACTAAAAAGAAAAAAGATGTTATAGAGAAAATAAAAGATTCATTAACATCAGTTGAATATTTTATTGAAATGTATTCAGATGAAGGAATAGAAAATAGAAATGTTGGAATGAATTATTTAATAAATGAAGGTAAAAAATTAACAACTTCTGGAAATGATGAATATATGAAAATAGAAATAGATCCAGAAGAATTTAAAATTTTGATATTTACTTCAGGAACAACATCTCAGGCAAAAGGAGTTATGATTTGTAATAAGAATTTGGTTCAAAACATTAATGCTATAAGTAGATATGTTAGAGTATATGAAACAGACAGATTATTTTCAATTTTACCACTTCATCATACATATGAATCAACAATAGGATTTTTAGTACCAATGGCAAGTGGAGCTTCTATTGCAGTATGTGAAGGATTAAAATATATAGTTCCGAATTTAAAAGAAACACAACCAACAATAATGCTTGCTGTACCAATTTTAATAGAAAATTTGTACAAAAAAATAAATAATAATATTGTAAAAAGCAAAAAAGAAAAATTAGTAAATACAATGATTCACTTAACAAATACATTAAAAAATGTAAATATCGACATAAAAAGAAAAGTATTTAAAGAAATACTTGACAACTTAGGTGGAAAAATGAGACTAATAGTTTCTGCCGCTGCTCCAATAGATGCACAAATTGGTGAATGGGTAGAAAATATAGGAATTAGATTCTTACAAGGATATGGATTAACAGAAACAGCTCCAATATCTGCATTAACACCAGAATATGAAACAAAAATAGGTTCTGTAGGAAAACCAGTTTCATGTGCAAAAATAAAGATTGATAATCCAAATAAAGAAGGCGAAGGAGAAGTATTAATTAGTAGTGATACATTAATGATTGGATACTTTGAAGATGAAGAAGCTACTAAAAAAGTTATTATAGAAGAAAATGGAGAAAGATGGTTTTGCTCTGGAGATATAGGATATATGGATGAAGATGGATATGTTTATATTACAGGAAGAAGCAAAAATGTTATTGTAACACAAAACGGAAAAAATATATATCCAGAAGAAATAGAGCAATTATTTGTAGATGTTGCAGAAGTAAAAGAGTGTATGGTATATGGAAAAGAAGAAGAAGGTTCAAAAGAATTAATAATTTCAATAAAGGTTATACCAGACTATGATGCAATAAAAGAAAAACATGGAGAGAATTTATCAGAGGAAGATATCCAAAAAATTATTTGGGAAGAAGTAAAAAAAGTAAACAAAAAACTTACTTCATATAAAGCAATCAAGAATTTAGAAATTAAAAAAGATGAATTTGAAAAAACAACAACAATGAAAATAAAAAGATATGTTGAAATTCAAAAAGATAAAGAAAAAAGTAAAAAATAGAGGAGATTAAAATTGAAAATTTTAGTTGTATCAGATATTCATGGTTCTGGATATTATGCAAGCAAAATAGAAGAAATCTTAAAAAAAGAAAATCCAGATAAATTAATATTATTAGGAGATATATATTATCATGGCCCTAGAAATCCACTTACAAAAGAATATAATCCCCAAAAAGTATGTGAAATATTAAATAAAAATAAAGATATTATTTTAGCAGTAAAAGGAAATTGTGATGCAGAAATTGATGAAATGATTTCTGAATTTAAAATGGAAGAAAAAATAATATTAAAAGAAAATAATAAAATATTATATTTTACACATGGACATAAAAATAATATAGATATACTTCCAAAAGAAGAATTTGATGTTTTAATATATGGACATTTTCATACAGGATTTATAAAAGAAAAAGATGGAAAAATATTTGTAAATTCAGGTTCAATTTCATTACCTAAAGACAATACTGAAAATAGTTATTTGATAATAGAAAATAATATAATATATTTAAAAGATATAAATCAAAACATTATAGATAAAAAAGAAATATAAAAAATAGCGAAAAATTCGCTATTTTTTTACTTTAATGAATTATTTAATAGTTTATAATATCTTTAATAACTTCACCTGCAATAATTAAACCAGCAACAGAAGGAACAAAAGAAATACTTCCAGGAATTTTTTTATTTGTTTCTGGATTAATAATTTCTGTTTCTGATTTTATAGGTGTTTCTTTCGAATATACAACCTTAACATTTTGGATATTTCTTTTTCTAAGTTCTTTTCTCATTGTTTTTGCGAGAGGGCAAATAGTAGTTTGATATATATCAGCTACTTCAAATTGTGTTGGATCGAGTTTGTTACCAGTTCCCATACAAGAAATAACAGGTATATCTAATTTTTTAGCTTGAACAATAATTTCTATTTTTGCAGTTACAGTATCTACAGCATCTATTACATAGTCAATAGAATTATTCAAGATTTCATCTTTTGAGTCAGGCATGAAAAAAGTTTTAAAAGTTTCTACAGTGGCACTTGGGTTTATATCCAAAATTCGTTCTTTCATAATTTCCACTTTATCTTTACCAATTGTGGAAAGTGTAGAATGTATTTGTCTATTTATATTAGAAATTGAAATAGTATCATTATCAACTAATATAAAATTACTAATACCAGCTCTTACAAGCCCTTCTACAACAAAAGAACCAACACCGCCTATACCAAATACTGCAACTTTAGAGCTTTTAATTCTTTCAGAGTTCTTTTTACCAATAATTAATTCGGTTCTTGAAAATTGATTTTCCTCCATAAGCCAAAACTCCTTTTATTTAATTTATAAGAAAATTATATCAGCAAAACACAATAAATTCAATAGTTTAAAAAAACAGATATGAATAAAATATAGAAATAATTCAAATAATATTATATAATATTAGCAATAAAAAAATAAAAGGTTAATATTTAATAATTAGTTCATAAATATAAGTTAAAATTAATTTAGATTAGAAGTAGATAAATTATTTAAAATATAAAATTCCCTTTTATTTAGATAAAAAAATAAATCTACTTCTAATTTTTTTAAAGAGAGGTAATATATGTTTAAAATACTTGTTGTAGAAGATGATAAAAATTTAAGAAAATTGATGATAACATGTTTAAGAAAAAATGAATATATGCCATTTGAAGCTACAAATGGAGAAGAAGCTTTAGATATATTAGATAAAAATTACATAGATTTAATAATAAGTGATATAATGATGCCCAAAATGGATGGTTATGAACTTACAAAAACATTAAGAGAAGCACGTTATGATATACCAATTTTATTAGTTACTGCTAAAAGCAATTTTGAAGATAAAAAAGAAGGCTTTTTATTAGGTGCAGATGATTATATGGTAAAACCTATTAATATTGATGAAATGATTTTAAGAATAAAAGTTTTACTTAAAAGAGCAAAACTTACAAATGAAAAAATATTAAAAATAGGTGAATTAGAATTAGATTATAACCAATTACTTATAACAAAAAAAGATAAAATTTATCAGTTAACACAAAAAGAATTTTATTTATTATTTAAATTATTAAGTACGCCAAATGTTATTTTTACAAGGCAAGAATTAATAGAGGAAATATGGGGATTAGAAAACGAATCTGAATTTAGAACAGTTGATGTACATATAAAAAGAATTAGAGAAAAATTAGAAGAATTAGATGAATTTGAGATTGTTACAATAAGAGGTATTGGATATAAAGGTATTATAAAAAAATAAGAGGGAATTATATTGAAAAAAACATTTGAAAAAATATTTGGAACAAGAAAAAGTATGCAAAGAAATCTTGTAAGAGATTTATTAGTAACTTTAGCATTTGTAGTAATTGTATTAATTGTTTTATTTTATATTTTAGTAAACAATTCTATAAGTATAATATTACCTAAAATAGATATAAATAATCCAAATGATATTTTAAAACTTTTGGGAATAATTAGAAGAAGTTTATTTATTGCTATAGTAACAGTAATATTATTAACAGGTATGATTATGCGAGTTGTAGCTGGAAAAATGCTTAAACCAATAAAACAATTAAAAGAGGCAACAAAAAAAGTAGCAGCAGGTGATTTTTCTGTTGAACTTGAAAGTGAAAGAGAAGACGAAATAGGAGATCTTACACATGATTTTAATAAAATGGTAAAAGGACTTTCTAGTATTGAATGTTTACAAAAAGATTTTATAAATAATGTATCACATGAAATAAAAACACCAATAAGCTCAATTCAGGGGTTTGCCAAGCTTTTAGAAGATGAAAATATAACAGAAGAGGAAAGAAAAGAATATGTTTCAATAATAATTGAAGAATCAGATAGGTTACTTAATTTGTCAAGTAATATATTAAAACTTTCAAAACTTCAAAATCAAGATAGATTAGTAAATAAAAAAGAAATAGATGTATCAGAACAAATACGTAGAGTAATAAGTGTATTAGAACCAAAATGGAAAGAAAAAGATTTAAAATTTAATGTAAGCTTGCAAGATATTATATATTATGGTGATTCAGATTTAACATTTCAAGTATGGATGAATTTAATTGATAATGCTATAAAATTTTCAAATAATAATTCTCATATTGATATAAAAGTAAAAAAAGAAAAAGAAAATATAAAAGTGGAAATAAAAGATTTTGGTATAGGAATGGATGAAGCTGAAAAAGATAAAATATTTGAAAGATTTTATCAAATAGATAAATCACATTCTGAAAAAGGTAGTGGATTAGGTCTTGCTATTGTAAAAAGAATTATAGAACTTTCAAATGGAGAAATAAAATTTGAAAGCGAAAAAGATAAAGGAACAAAAGTTATAGTAAAACTTCCAATAGAAATAGAAAATAATAAAATTGTAATAGAATAAAAATATGAAAAACGAATAAAAGTCAAGTATATTTAAATATTTTTTGTATAATGCTTGACTTTTTTTTATAATTATATTAAAATAATAAAGCATTGTATGTGAATATGTAAATTTATTCTTAACTTCTCCCCGGTGGTTAATTATAAATTTTATATATAAATAATATTAAAATTTAGAAATGGAGGGTATTTATTACCATGAATAATACTACATATAGCCCAAAAGCAGGCGAAATTGAAAGAAAATGGTATGTAATAGACGCAACAGATAAATCTTTAGGTAGAGTAGCAACAGAAGCTGCTAAATTATTAAGAGGAAAACACAAACCAACATTTGCAACACATATGGATGTTGGAGATTATGTAATAATAGTAAATTGCAAAGACGCTGTTTTAACAGGTCATAAATTAGATCAAAAAGTATATAGAAGTCATTCAGGATATATTGGTGGAATGAAAGAAACATCAGCTAGAGTTATGATGGACAATACTCCTGAAAAAGCAATGTTCCTTGCAGTAAAAGGAATGCTTCCTCACAATAGATTAGGAAGAAAAATGATTAAAAAATTAAGAGTTTATGCAGGAAATGAACATGAAAATGCAGCTCAAAAACCAGAAATTTGGGAGGTAAAATAAGATGGCAAAAAAATCTGAAAATATAGTATTCCAAGGAACAGGTAGAAGAAAAGAATCTATTGCAAGAGTTAGATTAACATCTGGTAAAGGTGAAATAATTGTTAATGGAAGAAAATTAGATGAATATTTTGGAACAGAAATATTAAAAGTTATAGTTAACCAACCATTTGCTGTAACAAATACAATTGGAAAATATGATGTTATAGTAAAAGTAACAGGTGGAGGATATACAGGTCAAGCAGGAGCTATAAGACATGGTATATCAAGAGCTTTATTAGAAGCTAATTCAGAATACAGACCAGTTCTTAAAGCTAATGGATTCTTAACAAGAGATCCAAGAATGAAAGAAAGAAAAAAATACGGACTTAAAAAAGCAAGAAAAGCTCCACAATTCTCAAAGAGATAATCAAAGAGCATATCAAAATCCCACATTTTTGTGGGATTTTTTGTATAATAGAAAAGTTCTTGTAAGTAATTTATTTTAAACTTTTTTAGTTGATATAGAAAAATGCTATGTGCAACTAATTATACCAAAGTTATTACATAAAATTTACTATAAAAAATGTGTGCTAAATAAATTTGGATAAAATAATAACTTTGCAAAAAATAAAGCTAAAAAGGTTGACAAATTGAAAAAAGTGTTTTATAATATTTATGTTTTAAAAAGAAGCATCCACTGCTCACCTTATCTTAATATACCAAGCATAAGGTTAGAAATGATTATATAATATAATTAGATTGTTTTGTGGATTTGACTTTTTAAAATAAGTCAAATTTTTTTTTGGAGGTGTTTTACTATAAAACAAGAATTGCCTATAAACAGACAAATAAAAGAATCAGAGGTTCAAGTAATTGGAGAAGATGGAGAAAAAATAGGAGTATTATCTTTAGATAAAGCAATAGAAATAGCTGAAAGTAAAGATTTAGACTTAGTATTAGTTGCTCCAAATGCAAATCCAGTTGTATGTAAAATAATGAACTATGGAAAATACAAATTTGAACAAGCTAAAAAAGAAAAAGAATCTAGAAAAAATCAAAAAGCAATAGAAATAAAAGAAATTAGAGTTACACCAAATATTGGTGACCATGATTTTAATTTTAAAAGCAAAAATGCAAGAGGATTTTTAGAAGCTGGAAATAAAGTTAAATTTACAGTTAGATTTAGAGGAAGAGAACTTAACAATGCTAAAATAGGAGAAATTATTCTAAATAAATTTGTAGAAGATTTATCTGATATAGCAACAGTTGAGAAAAAGCCATTCTTAGAAGGTAAAACTATGTTTGTAATATTAACAAAAAAAATATAAAGCGAAGGGAGTATTAAAAATGCCAAAATTAAAAACAAACAAAGCAGCAAAGAAAAGATATTCTTATACTGCAACAGAAAAAGTAAAAAGAACAAAAGCTAATAGAAGACATCGTTTAGCAACAAAAACAGCAAGACAAAGAAAAACAGGAAAAGTTCAAAATGCTTATGCAGATAAAACTGTAGTAGCAGGAGTAAAAAAATTATTACCATATGGTAACTAGAATTAAATTAGAGATAGAAGGAGTTGAAAATAAAAAATGGCAAGAGTAAAAACAGCAAGAACAACAAGAGCAAGACATAAAAAAGTATTAAAACAAGCAAAAGGATATTATGGAGCAAAACATTATAGATATAGAATGGCTAAACAAGCTGTTATGAAATCTGGAATGTATGCTTATGTTGGAAGAAAAGATAAAAAATCTGATTTCAGAAAATTATGGATAGTAAGAATAAATGCAGCTGCTAGAATGAATGGATTAACATATAGCAAATTAATAGCAGGTCTTAAAAAAGCTAATGTAACTATAAACAGAAAAATGTTAGCTGAACTTGCAGTTTCTGATAGCAAAGCATTTGCTGAATTAGCTGAAATAGCAAAAAAAGCATAAGAAAAAGCAAACCCAAATATTCACTATAAAAAGTAACATTATAAATAACACTTATCGAAAGGTAAGTGTTATTTTTTTATAAACAGTTAAATAAAATATATGAAATTAAAATAAAACATTGAATATTAAAAAAATTATAGATATACTATAATCATAATTACTACAAAGGAGAAATTTTATGAAAGAAAATGGTTTAATAGAAAAAAAGTTAAATATTTTTCAAAAAATTAGAAAAGCTTTTTATCTAAGAGGAATGAATGGGAAAAAAGCAAATCAATATTATAAATTGCCAGATTATTTAAAACAAGATGAAGATGTGGCTTTTGCAGTAGTCAGTGCAAGTAAAAATATGATAAATAATATTTCTTTTGAAAATGCAAAGAAAATTTTGAAACAAAATCCAAAATTGGCAGATAAACTTCTAGACATAAATAAAGTAAATATATTTTTTAATGAAAATCCAGAATTAATATCACATTATGAAAATGAAAACAATTTAAATTATATATATAATTTAATATATAATGAAAAATTAGCAGGAAATAGAGAATTTATCAGATATTTAAGTAAAGATTTACAATTAAAATTATTGTCAAATAACAATGAGTATATAGAAGCTCAAGTTGATAATACAAGAATACAAGGTATGGGGACTGTTGATAAAATAAAAAAATATTTAAAAAATTTCCCGGAAGAAGTTATCTTAGATTATGCAATTCGAGAAAAAATGAGAATTGAAGAAAATGAAAAAAAAGGTAGAAGTAATTCTCTAAAAAATAGAGTTTTAAATTTTGATATTAAAGATTTTTCAGAAGAATTACAATTAAAATTATTATTCGTGGATGATAATTTTAAAGATAAAGTATCAGAAGATGTATTAGTAAAATATGTTAATGGAAATCCGTTGCTTTTTGATATGTTTTCTAATAATTTTAAATATGAAATGATACAAAAAAATCCACAATTATTATCAAAAATGTCAAGAGAGTTTCAATTTGAATTTTTAAGACAGTATGCTAATAGAGGTTTTTCTAAATATTCAACTATAGATTCTGAATTTAATATTAGAGATTATGGAACACCAGAAGAAGCAATAGAACGAATAATAAATACTCAAAAAAATAGAGGTTATTTTGATAAAAAAAGTATTACAGATATAAGAGATAACGAATATATTTGGCAAATGGGAAAATTTAATCCAGATTTTGTAGAATTAGTTATGAGTTCAGATTATAAAGATTTTATGAGAAATCAACACTTGGTTAAAAATTTTTATGATCATGTTGCAAACATTCAAGGAAATAATAAATTAACAGAATATTTAGGAAATATTACAACAAATTATTATCAAAGTAATATGTATAGAGATGGAGTTGAAAAATTAAATAGAATAGGAAAAATTATATTAAATGAAGATATTCTAAATTCAATATCAGGAGAAGATATTTTAGATTATGCTGAAAATCCTTCTAATGAAAAATTAATAAAAATTATAAGAACTACATATGGTGATACTTCTGCAAAAATTTTAGAAGATAGACCACAATTGGATTTAAGTTTAATTCCAAATTTACATATTTTTAAACCAGAGATAGTACAAGAATTTGGAATTGGTGCTATACATGCAAATTTATCATATAAAATGGAATCATCTGGAATATTATCTGAACTTGCAAGAAAACCTGAATTGATGCAAAGATATAAAGATTTTAATGAGAACACAAAAGGAATGTTTGATGATACAGCAGTAGGTTTAGAAGATAAATTATTCTCATTTGTAAAATGTAAAGAATTAATAAAAAATGTTGACTTTAATCAGCTAACAGATAAACAAAAAGAGAGTTTGCAATTAGCTATTATGGATAGTAAAGATTCAAAAGAGATTATTAGTTTTCCAAAAAGTCTACAAGAGTTGGATGATTATACTGATAAAAGAAATAAACTATATGAAGAGGCAATAAAAAAACAACCAAATGTAAAAGAATTAAAACAATTAATAAGTAAAAAGTTTTTTGGATTAAATTATGGACCAGTAGGACATTCAGCAATTTTAAATAATCCTTCTGTAACTGAAATGTGTAATTTTTATAATTTGGAAAAATTTGTAAATAATCCAATAACATTACAAAGTGAAAATTTTTCAGAAGAAGAACTAGATTCATTAGAAATATTAGACATATTTAGAAAAATAAAAGATCCTAAAGTTTTAGTTGAATTATCAAACAAATTATCTGAAAAAGAAGAAATAATAAATCCATTAAGTTATAGAAAAATAAAAAACAAAGTTCCAATGCAATATAGTAAAGAAATGGTAAATTCACTTCTTACACCAGAAAAAGCAATGAAAATGATAGAAGAAGGAACACCAGGAATATCACTTGAAGAAATAGATGAAATTAAAGTTATAAAATTGGAAGGTGCTGATTTTAAAACATTTGTTACAAATCCATTTTTATATAATTCTAATGTAGGAATGATTAATGCAAATACACTTGCAAAAGAATGGAAAGAGAAAGAAAATGGAATAGCAACTTTTTCAGGATGTTTAATGGATCAAGGTGAAATAACAACTATTATATCAAAAGGTGATTATGGTTTAGGATTTTCAAATATTAGTCCATATCAAATTATGGGTATGGGAATAACAGATATTCATTCAAGTCATACTAGAAGGGAATTAGAAACAAGTACAACAGAAAATGTAGCTGTTTCATATGATTATCCAGAAGAATTTATGAGAAGAGTATCAAGGAGATTAAATGTAGAAGATCCATATGGAGATGCATTTCATAAATATGATGAAGTAACAGCTTTAAGAGCGGAAAGAGATTTGTCTAAAATAAAAGAAGGAACATTTGGTGGAAAGATTTTATCAGATTATGTATTTTTAAATGGAACAGATACTACTAATGCAGTAAATCAAGCTAAAAGTTGTGGAATAAATTTTGTTTTTGCTTATGATGAAGAAAAATATAGGGGAAAAGATATTTCAAGAAGATATGAAAGTCCAAAAGAAAATCCTAAAAGAGAAGAAACGGAATTTATGGCTGAGATAAAAAATGTTGCAAAAGGAGATGAAAATGATGAAAGATAAAAATATAGATAATACTATTTCTGTTTTTGAAGAAGTTTTAGAAAAATATAAAGATAATGAAGATATAAAAGAGCCATATGAGCAATTAAAAAAATTAAAAGAAAAAAGAGAAAAAAATAACTAAAATGAAATAGATAAAACAAATAAAAAATAAATACTTGATTATTTTATCAAGTATTTATTTTTTAAACCTAAGTAATCTAAATGTTTAGGGATTGCAAAACAAAAGGAAATGAGATATAATAGGCTACATCGAAAATATTTTGATAAAATAGCGAAAAGAGGAGAAAGCAAATGAGTTATAATTTTAAAAATGTAGAAGAAAAATGGCAAAAAAAATGGTATGAAGAAGGAACATTTAATGCCAAAGATGATTATTCAATGAAAAAATGGTTTGGACTTATAGAATTTCCATATCCATCAGGACAAGGTCTTCATGTAGGTCATCCAAGAAGTTACACTGCATTAGATATTATTGCAAGAAAAAAGAGAATGGAAGGATATAATGTTTTATATCCAATAGGTTTTGATGCTTTCGGACTCCCAGCTGAAAATTTTGCTATAAAAAATCATGTACATCCTAAAATAACAACAGAAAATAATATTAATCATTTTAGAGATCAATTAAAATCATTAGGTTTTTCTTTTGATTGGTCAAGAGAGGTAAATACTACAGATCCTAATTATTATAAATGGACACAATGGATATTTATACAATTATACAAAAAAGGTTTAGCATATAAAGCAACAATGCCTATAAATTTCTGTACAGGATGCAAAGTAGGTCTTGCTAACGAAGAAGTTGTAAATGGTGTATGTGAAAGATGTGGTAGCCCAGTAGTGCAAAAAGAAAAATCACAATGGATGTTAAAAATCACAGAATATGCACAAAGATTAATAGATGATTTAGATGATTTAGAATTTTTAGATAAAATTAAAGCTCAACAAAAAAATTGGATTGGTAGAAGTGAAGGAGCAGAAGTTAATTTTAAATTGACTTCTGATGGAAAAGAATTAGATTCAACTCTTTTAATCTATACAACAAGACCAGATACAATGTTTGGAGCAACATATATGGTAGTTGCACCAGAACATGAATTAATAAAAAAATATGCAGATAAAATTACAAATCTTGAAGATGTAAATGAATATAAACAAAAATCTGCTTTAAAATCAGATTTTGAGAGAGCAGAACTAAATAAAGAAAAAACAGGTGTAGAAATAAAAGGTATAAAAGCAATTAATCCATTTACAAATAAAGAAGTTCCAATTTGGATTTCTGATTATGTTTTAATAACATATGGAACAGGTGCAATTATGGCAGTTCCAGCTCATGATGATAGAGATTTTGAATTTGCTAAAAAATTTAATCTACCAATAAAACCAGTTATTGTTCCTAAAGATGCTAATAAATTAAGAAAAATAGAAGCAGAATTTGAATATAATTTTGCAGATACTTATGCTGAATCACAAGAAAAAAATAAAGATTTAGAAGGCGGTGGAATACAAGAAGCATTTACAGATGTAGAAAATGGTATTGCTATAAATTCAGGATTTTTAGATGGATTACAAAGTAAAGAAGCAATAAAAAAAGCAATTGAATATATAGAAGAAAATAAATTAGGAAAAAGAAAAATAAACTATAAATTACGTGATTGGGTATTTTCTCGTCAAAGATATTGGGGAGAACCAATACCAATGGTATATTGTGAAGATTGTGGTTGGAATCCAATATCAGAAGAAGAATTACCATTAGTATTGCCAGATATAAAAGATTATGAACCAGGAGAAAACGGAGAATCACCACTTGCAAAACAAACAGAGTGGATAAAAACAAAATGTCCATGTTGTGGAAAAGATGCTAAAAGAGAAACAGATACAATGCCACAATGGGCTGGATCTTCTTGGTACTTTTTAAGATATATGGATCCACATAATGATAAAGAATTAGCTTCAAAAGAAGCTTTAGAATATTGGTCACCAGTAGATTGGTATAATGGTGGAATGGAACATACAACACTACACTTATTATATTCTAGATTCTGGCATAAATTCTTATATGATATTGGAGTTGTTCCAACTAAAGAGCCATATCATAAACGTACATCTCATGGAATGATACTTGGAACAAATGGTGAAAAAATGTCAAAATCAAAAGGAAATGTTATTAATCCAGATGATATTGTTAAAGAATTTGGAGCAGATACATTTAGAGTATATGAAATGTTTATGGGACCTTTTGATCAAACTGCACCATGGTCAATGGAATCAATTCGTGGATGTGGAAAATTCTTAGATAGAGTATGGAATATGCAAGACATTTTAATAGAAGGAGAAGAATATTCTAAAGAGCATGAAAAAATGATGCATAAAGCAATAAAAAAAGTTTCATCAGATATTGAAGAAATGAAATTTAATACAGCAGTAGCAACTTTTATGACTATGACAAATGAATTTTACAAAGATAAAAAAATAAATAAAGCTGAATATAAAACATTTTTACAATTATTAAATCCTTTTGCACCACATATGACAGAAGAAATATTTAATATATTAGGTGAAACAAAAACTATAAATGAAACACAATGGCCAACATATGAAGAAGCTAAAACAATAGATGATGAAATTGAAATTCCAGTACAAATTAATGGAAAAGTAAAAGTGGTAATTAAAGCAGAAAAAGATGCTACAGAAGAAGTGGTAAAAGAAATAGTACATAATAATGAAGCAATTATAAATTTACTAAAAAATAAAAATGTAGTAAAAGAAATATATGTGAAAGGAAAAATATATAATATAGTTGTTAAATAAATTTAAATTATAATAAAACAGCAAAAAGAAGAGAAAAATTTATGAAAATTAACTATAAAAATCAAATTTAAAATTGATAAATAAAAGATAAAAAGAATAAAAATATAAGAAATAATATTTTAGTTCTTTTTATCTTTTTTTAATTTAATATTGGATAATAAATATTTTAATTTTGATATTTAATTATTTAATACATAATATTTATTACATAATTTTTAATTATTATAAAATTTATTAATATTTTAAGTTAGGTATTTGTTTTGCAATACTTTCATAATTTGGTTTATATTTTTTTAACATTTCATAAAATTTAACAGAATGTGTTTTATATTTTAAGTGACAAAATTCATGAAATACAATATATTCTATTATTTCTTTTGAATACATTGAAATATATGGATTAATTGTAATTGATTGCAAATCTTTATTACAATTTGCAAAACAATTATTTAATTTTTTTATTTCATAATCTTCTGGAGCAAATCCAAATATGTGTCTAGCTTTTTCCATAATATTTTCAATTTCGTTTTCTGTTATTTTTGTATACATTTTTAATAAAATAATGTTTAATAAATTTTGATTATTATTTTTTCTATATTGCATAGGAAGATAAACATTAATATAATTTTTTTCAAGATTTAATTCTGGTGATTTTATTTTTAAATAATAAATATTTACAGAATAATTTAGTCCGAATATTTTTGTAAATTTAGGTAATAATGTTTCATCTTTTCCTAGTATAAATTTATCATTTGTAAAATCTTGTTTTGCACTTATAGCAATATTTTTATCTTTTTTTGAAAAAATCATTTTTAAATCCTCCTACAAAATAAATGTTCGCAAACTTTTGTTTTCTTTATTCTACAATTAAGAAAACAAAATGTCAATACTTTTTCGAAAAAATGTTCGTGTTTTGATTTGCACTTAAAAATAGAACAAAAGAATAAATAAAAAAATGTTTATTAAAAAAATACTGATAAAAGAATCAGTATTTTAAAATTTTATTGTTTTTTAATTTTAGGTTTTGAAATAAGAGAAGCTATATATCCAAAAAAGATAGCAGCAGATATACCAGCAGTTGCAGCAGATGTTCCACCAGTAAAAGCTCCTAATAAACCAGAAGTTTTTACTTTTGAAATAGCACCTGTTGCCAGTAAGTTTCCAAAACCTGTAAGAGGAACAGTTGCTCCACAACCTGCAAAATCAATTATATATTTATATATTCCTAAACCGCCTAATATAGCTCCAGTTGTAACATATACTACAAGTATTCTTGCAGGAGTAAGTTTGGTTTTATCTATAAGAATTTGAGCTATAATACAAAAAATGCCACCTACAATAAAAGCTTTAAAAATCATAAACCAGTCCATAAAATACTCCTTTTAATTAATTTCAATACTAACAGCATGGGCAATACCAGGAATACTTTCACCTTGTTGGCTAGTTGTAGAATTCATAAGTGCACCAGTTGCTATTAATAAGATTTTTTTATATTTTTTGTCTAATAATTTTTGATAAATATAACCACTAAAAACACTAGCTATACATCCACATCCAGAGCCACCTGAATGTGTATCTTGTTTTTCTTTATCAAAAATTAAAACACCACAATCATTATAAGTTGATTTTATATTATATCCTTTAGATTCAGCTAAGTCTATTAAAATATCTTTTCCAATATATCCTAAGTCACCTGTAAAAATAGCGTCATAATAAGTGGGTTTTCTATTAGTATCTTTAAAATGTGTAATTAACGTATCTTGAGCAGCGCCAGCCATTGCAGCACCCATATTGTTTGCATCTTTTATTCCCATATCTACAATTTTTCCTGGAGTTATTGATGTTATAAAAGGACCTGTACCATATTTTGTAAGAAGTGTAGCGCCAGCTCCTGTAACAGTCCATTGACTAGAAGGTGGTCTTTGATTACCTAATTCTAAAGGAAATCTAAATTGCTTTTCTGCACTACAAAAATGGCTAGAAGCAGCACAGAGAACATTTGTAGCAAAATCACCATCAATTGTCATCGAACCTAAAATTAATGATTCAACAAAAGTTGAACAAGCGCCAAATATGCCCAAAAATGGAATATTAGTTTCTCTAAGACCAAACGAAGATGAAATACATTGATTTAAAAGATCTCCAGCAAAACAAAAATCTATATCTGAATGTGGAATACCAGATTTTGAAATTGCCATATTAACTGTTTCTTTTATAATTTTGCTTTCAGCTTTTTCCCAAGTTTTTTCTCCCCAAAATTCATCATCTAAACATTCATCAAAAAATTGATGCAGAGGACCTTCTTTTTCTTTTGGCCCAACTATAGATGCAGTAGAAGCAATATTAATTGGTGTATTAAAAATATAAGTTTGTTTTCCTACTTTTTTTATTTAAATCAACTCCTTTTAAATAAAAGTTATACTTTGTGCATTTAATATAATATAAATAATTCCAACTATTATACTAGAAGATATTCCATACACTAGTACTGGTCCTGCTACTGTAAACATTTTTGCTCCAACTCCCATAATATATCCTTCAGATTTATATTCCATAGCGGGTGAAACAATAGAATTAGCAAAACCAGTTATTGGAACTAGTGAACCAGCACCTGCGAATTTACCTATTTTATTAAATATATTTAAGCTTGTAAAAAATGCACTAATAAAAATTAAAGAAATAGAAACAATACTATAACAAGTTGTATCATCCATTCCACGTAAATTACATAATTCAAATATAATTTGTCCTATAGCACAAATTAAACCACCAACCCAAAATGCATTAAAACAATTTTTTAAAATAGGGGAATTAGGTGTTTTAATATCTACATAATTTTTATAATCTTCTTTACTTTGAATAGGTTTTATAAAAATCATCTCCTTTTACATATTGTCTGAATCTAATTCTTCTTTTATTTCTTCTCTATTTTTTAAAATAGAAAAAGTTAAATCTAAAGTAACTGAATATTCTGATATTTTATTATTAGAAATATTTGCTGTTTGTTCTAAAATTGTAACACTTTTTAAATTTTCTATTGTTTTAGAAGCTTCATCAATAGTTTTTACTATTGCATCTTTCCAAGATATATTTGAAAATCCAGTTATTTTTAAATGTTTTTCTGAATTCATAAAAAAACCTCCTTAAAATGTATTGTAAATATTTTTTCCATAAAATACATTTATTATTCATAAAAAAATCATAATTTGGAATTAAAATGACCATATTAAATTGTAGAAATATGTCTCATAATGGGAGGAGATAAAATGAATAGTTTGAAAGAAAAACATTTAAATTTGTTAAGCAAAAGCTATAAAAATATCCAAGAAGTATCAACAGAAATAATTAATCTTCAAGCAATATTGAATTTACCTAAAGGAACAGAATTATTTTTAAGTGATATTCACGGAGAATATGAAGCTTTTTTACATATATTAAATAATGGCTCAGGGATAATAAAAAGTAAAATTGAAATGATATATGGAAATAGAATAACAGAAGATGAAAGAAAAAATTTAGCTACATTAATATATTATCCAGAAGAAAAATTAAACTTAGTAAAAAAAGAAATAAAAAATATTGATGAATGGTATAGAATAATGCTATATAGATTAATAGAAGTAACTAAGTCTGTAAGTTCAAAATATACTAGGTCAAAAGTAAGAAAAGCAATGCCAAAAGGATTTGAATATATAATAGATGAACTTTTATATCTTCAAGGTGAAGATGAAAATAAAGAAGCATATTATAAGCAAATTATCGAAACAATAATTGATTTGAATAGAGCAGATGCTTTTATAGTTGCAATTTCAAATTTAATAAAAAGGATGGCAATAGATCATCTTCATATAATAGGAGATATTTTTGATAGAGGACCAGGAGCTCCAATAATTTTAGATAAATTAATAGATTTTCACAGTTTAGATATAGAATGGGGAAATCATGATATTTTGTGGATGGGAGCAGCAGCTGGAAATGAAGCTTGTATTGCAAATGTAATAAGAATTTGTAGTAGATATGATAATTTATCAACATTAGAAGATGGATATGGAATTAATATTAGACCACTTTCAATATTTGCAAATGAAACATATAAAGACGATCCATGTAATGCTTTTATCCCTAGAAATAAAGAAATTGGCTTATATAGTAATAGTGATAAAAAAGTAATGTCAAAAATCCAAAAAGCAATATCTATAATTCAATTTAAATTAGAAGGAAAATTAATAAAAAAACATCCTGAATATAAAATGAAAAGCAGATTATTATTAGATAAAATGAATTTAGAAAAAGGTACTATAAAAATAAATAATATAGAATATAAGTTGATTGATACAAATTTTCCTACAATTGATAAAAAAGATCCATATAAGCTAACAAAAGAAGAAGAGGAAATAATAGATAGATTAAAAAGCTCATTTATACATAGTGAAAAATTAAATAAACATGTAAATTTTTTATATGCAAAAGGAAATATGTATAAAAAGTTTAATTCAAATGTATTATTTCATGGTTGTATCCCTATGAATGAAAAAGGTGAATTTGAAGAAGTTGAAATTATGGGAAAATCTTTAAAAGGGAAAGAATTATTAGATAATATAGAAAATGTAGCACATAAGGCATATTTTGGTGATAAAGAAAGCGAAGATACAAAAGAAGCACTAGATTTGATGTGGTATTTTTGGTGTGGTCCAAAATCACCATTGTTTGGAAAAGATAAAGCAGCAACTTTTGAAAGATATTTTTTAGAAGAAAAAGAACTTCATAAAGAAAATAAAAATAATTATTATAAATTTATAAATGATGAAAAAATATGTGATTTAATTTTAGAAAATTTTGAATCTAACAAAGAAGAGGGACACATTATAAATGGACATGTTCCAGTAAAAGCCAAAGATGGAGAAAGCCCAATAAGAGCTGGAGGAAAATTAATAATTATAGATGGTGGTTTTGCAAAATCATATCAATCTACAACAGGAACTGCAGGATATACATTAACATATAATTCAAATGGGCTTGTTTTAGCTGTAAATGAACCATTTGAATCTAAAATAAAAGCAATAAGAGAAGGAACAGATATTAAAAGTGAAATTATATTAAAAGAAAATGTAGATAACAGAAAGCGAGTAGCAGATACAGATATTGGTGAAAAATTAAAAGAAGAAATATTAGATTTAAAAATGTTGTTAACAGTTTATAAAGAAGGAATTTTAAAGGAAAAAATTTAATATTACATTCTTGTTACATTCGTATTAAGTTTCAATTACTCTTTGTCTAAAACTATTGACGATTTATGAAAAAAAATATATAACTAAGTATATTAATAGTATTATATGTTAAAATAAAGAAATAATAATATAAAAAGCTGTTAAAAAACGAAGGAGAAATTGTAATGCCAAGCAGTTTAGGGGTTTATATAGACCAAGGAGTAATTAAATATGCAAAATTACAAAAGGAAAAAGATTCAATAAAAGTTGAAGCTTTTAACGTGGAATTTTATGATCAAGAAAATTTAATACCAACTTTAAACAAAATTATTACAGAAACAAACAGTGCAAAAGTACCAATATGTGTAAATATCTCGGATGAACTTTACAATTACTTTGAGGTTTTTTCGAGACTTGAAAAAAAGGATATTAAAAAATCTGTAGATCTAGAATTTGATTTATTATGTAGTGAAAAAGGTTATGATGTAAAAACATTAGAAACTAGATACATTTTAATGAACAGTACAGAAAACCCAGAAAAATACAAAGTTTTATATATAGCAGCAAATAAATCAGAAATCAATAGTAAAACAAAATTATTTGAAAAATGCAAGATAAATTCATTAACACCAATTTCTACAAGTATTACAAATTTAGTTGAAATTGATGAAAAAGATAATGCTATTATAGTAAATATAGAAAACGAAACAAAAATAACAACAATAATAGAAGGACAAATATTTAGAGTAGATATGCTTCAAGAAGGAATGGGAAGTATATTAGAAGAAATAAACAAAACAGAAAATTCAAATAAAAAATCTTATGAAGTATGTAAAAATATTACAATATATTCTCAAGATACAGATTCATCAGGAGATGATGGAGAATATATGGAAGTAATAAAAAGAGTTTTAAAGAAAATTGTTACAGAAATAAGAGAAATTCTTGAAAGCTCATTTACACAAATAGATACTATATATATAACAGGTCTTGGAACAGCAATAAATAATATAGATTTATTTTTCCAAGAATATATATCAACAGTAAAATGTGAAATTTTAAAACCATTTTTTGCAGAATCTGGATCAGTAAAAGTTCCAATAAAAGAATATATAGAAGTAAATTCAGCTATTGCTTTAGCATTAAATGGAATTGGATTTTTAAATAAAGATTTGAATTTTACAGGTACTGTAAAATTGTCAATGGATGCAGATGTAGGAGATATATTAAGGCAACTTAAAACAATAAAATTTGGTGGAGGAACAGCTGGTTCAGAAAATCCACTTGATAAAGATGAAAAATTGTTTATAAGATTAATAGTTTGTGCTTTAATTGTTTTAGTAACATATATTGGATTTGGAAAATATTCATTAAAAACAATAGAGACAAAACAAGAAGAAGTAGCTACAGCACAAACAAATGCAATGGTAGAGCTTCAAAAGATTCAAAATGATATAGATAAAGTAAATGCAGAAGCAGAAGCTTATGAGTTGTCATTAGAAACTTTGAAAAAATTAAGTGATGAAATGAATAATTCAGAAGAAAATAGAGTTATTGAAAAATTTGCTATACCTAAGTTCTTAAATAGAACAATGTCTATTATGCCAGAAGATGCAAAAATAACATCAATAAGAAATTCTGAAGATACAACAATAGAAATATGTATTGAAGCTGAAGAATATGAACAACTAGGATATTTTATGGCAGCATTAAGAACTAATAATATATTAGAAAATGTAAGATCAACAACAGGTATAATGCAAGAAGATATTGTAAAAGTTGTTATAGAAGGAGAATTGCCATGAGAAAACTATTAATATTAGCAATATTAGTAGCGGTTCTATTCTTTTCGTATAATGCTATTTCTAAAGGAGCAACATTTGGAATATTTTCTATTGAAAAATATTCATATATTCAACAAAAAAGTGAAGAATTAGATAATAGTGTTAAAGAATTAGAATCAAAAATTAATACACAATATGGAGAAAGAACCAATACATTAAATAATTCTATAGAAAGATATAAAATATCAAAACAAGAATTTACAGAATTAGAAGAAATACAAAAAGAAGCAGCAATGTCAACAATAGATTTAGTAGATGTAGATTTCTTATGGACTATTGTAGGTAATTATGCTACAGAAAATGATGTTGCACTTCAATTTGATGTAAAAGAAAGTGTTTTAAAACAAACTGAATCTACAACATATATATTAGGTGATTTATATTTTAAAGCAGAAGGAAATTATGCAGATGTTACACAATTTATAAATGATGTTGAAGATGATGATAGACTAGAATTTGAAATAAGTTGTTTTGAAATGAAAAAACATGAAATAAAACTTTATGATGAAAAAAATATGACTCAAGAAGAAAGAGAATATGAAGAAGAAAGACAAGAAAATTGGGTTGATGCATCATTTGTTGTTAAAGGAATTCCATTAAATAGCATTAGTATAACAAAAGTAACAACACCAGAAGAAGCAAATGCGATAAATGAAATAAATGGAGTACTTACAAATCAAGCACAATAGAGAAAGGAAATACTATGGGAAAGAAAATTTTTAAAGAAATATTTATATTTATTCTAGTAATATTAGTAGTAGGGTTTACTATAAGTATGATATTTTATGATTTCTTTCATAATACACAAGAATTACCAAAGCTAAAAGAATATATAGCAGATAGTAATGTAAGAGCAACACTTCAAGAAATTGAAGCAGAAAGTGAAGAAAGAGAAGATGGTGAATCTTTATTAAAATCTTATGAAATAGTAAAAGCAGATTTAAAAAACTATCAAACAGGTGGTTCTTATGACAAAGGGAAACAACATCCTTTCAAAGAATATGAAACAAGAGCACATAAAGAATATGCAGCAGGTACTTCAAGTGATGAAAATACAGTAGGAAATACTACTTCAACAACAAAAAATAATACAACAACTAGTAGCAGTAGTACAACAAATACAACAAAAACAAATTCAACAACAACTACAACATCAAGTTCAAGTTCAACACAAGGAACTTTATTTGAAAAAGAAAATTCAAAGTAGGTTATATTTATAATTTAAATATACAAAAATTTTAACAAAAAAACTAAGGAGGAAAAAAATGTTAAAAGAACAAAAAGGTATTACATTAGTAGCATTAGTTATTACAATTATCGTGCTATTAATTTTAGCTGGTGTATCAATATCACTAGTTATGGGAGACAATGGTGTTTTAACACAAGCTCAAGGAGCAGTAGTTGCTCAAAAAATAGGTGGAGCTAGAGAAAAAGTAGAATCAGCAGTTGCTGCAATGGAAATGAAATATAAAACAGATTGGGCAAAAAATACATCTGCTGCAAGAGTTGATACTTATAAAGGAACAGGTAATGAGGCTGGTGATGTATTAGTAGCATTCAAAACAGAATTATCTGCTAATGGATTAGAAGTAGCAATTACACCAACAGAAGGATCAAAAGCTGAAGGAGATGGAGGAACAATTCCAGCAACTGTAATAGGAGCAGAAACACAAATATACTTTACATCTGATACAGATTCTTTTAAAGTAAAAATGAAAATTGATTCATCAACGGGTGCTGTTATATTCACAGAATTTTTAGCATGGAATGGATCAATGTACACTGCAGAATAATTTTAAATAAAATACTTAAAATCAGGGCATATGCATAAATGTATATGCCTTATTTTAAATATAAAGAAGTAGGTTAAAATGGATATTTTTTTAAGCATAATGATATTTTTAATGGGAACAGTATTTGGAAGTTTTTTTACACTAGCGGTGTATAGAATTCCTTTAAAAAAAGATATAACACATGAAAGATCTTTTTGCCCAAATTGTAATCATAGATTAGAATTTTTAGATTTAATACCAATAGTAAGTTATCTTACATTAGGCGGAAAATGTAGATATTGTGGTCAAAAAATACGTATAAGATATTTAATTTTAGAAGTATTATCTGGACTTGTATTTTTATTTACATATATGTCTTTAAATTGCAGGTTTCCATATTACGATATAAGTAAATTTATATATTTCTTATTTTTTGTATTTATGTATGTAACTTTGGCAATAACTATTGGAATAGATAATGAAAAGAAAAAAATACATTTAGGTGTTATATTATTTGGAATTATATGTCAAATGGTGTATATAGTATATCTATATATATTTGAAACAAAATTTAACATATATAGATATGGAATATACATATTATTTTTAATTTTATTATTTATATTAGAAAAATTTGTAAAAAACAAAAAGTATTTAATAGAATTACTAATATTAATATCATATATAAATTTATGTATAAGCACAAATTATACAATTATTGCTTTAATAATTTCATTTATAGTATGGACATTTTTTAATATTATAAATAAAATAAAGAAAAAAGAAATTATAAAATTAAATATAGGAGCAATTATAGGAATTTGCACAATTATTGTAGAAATTATGAAAAATTATTTTTTGTATTACTAAAAGGAGAAATATGAGAAGTTTTAATTTTGTTAAAAAGTTAAAAGAGCAAAAAGGAGCTACAGGTGTAGATATTGTTGTATCTATTACAGTAATAGCTATAACTATTGCTATAGTAATAGCTATATATACAAATGTTGATTTAACATCAAAAAGAATAAAAAGAACAGCAGGTGCTACTAGAATAGCTACGAGTATGGTAGAACAAATAGATAAAATGTATTATAGTGATTTAACAGATCAAATAAGTGAAATGGATTCAATGATAGCTTCTATGTCTCCAACTTCCACTCCATATATAACATATAATGTAGCAAAAAGACAGTATACTATTATGCCTAAATATACATCAGACACAATAAGAATTTTTAATACAAAAGTTCCAAAAGGATATACAGTAAAAATTTCTTTTGAAAAAGATTATGAATATGATATTGTAAAAAAAGTAAATATTGAAGTAGAATTTTTAGTAGGAAATCAAACAGAATCTGTTCAACTTTCCAGTGCAAAGGCTTTGGAAATTGTAGAATTAGGAAATGAGCCAGAAATAGATTCTAATAAGATTACTGATGTAAATGGCAATGAATATTATAATGTTGTTCCTATAAAAAGAGAAGGATCAGAGTATAAAAAAACAGATGAAAATGATGATGAATGGTATAATTATGAAGCTGGAATTTGGGCAACAGTATTAGGAGATTCAACATATATAAATTCATATAATGGAAAATTAAAGGATGGTTATAAAGATTATGTATATGTTTGGATTCCAAGTTATGGTAAAGCAGAAGACGGAAAACTAAGATTGAAATATAAAGATACAAATTATGGAGTAATTTCTAAAATTATAGAAGGAACATATAGAAAATCTGTATTTACAATAGATATTAATGGAAAACAATTAACAGATTTTTCTGAAAGTGTTAATTTTAAAAATATAACTGGAAAAAAAATAAATGGAGTTTGGGTTAAAGCTTCAGATATAGAAACAAATGAATATTCAAAATTATTAAATGAGTCTGAATATGGTCCATTTGAATTATAAAAAATGGAAATTATATGTATTTATAAAAAAAGTATTTTAATTATTGAAAATTATATATATAATTAATATGAAATAATTTATTTTTAGATAAAGGTAGGTATAAATATGGCATTAAGAACAAAAGCACCACTTGGTGTAGAACTTGTAAAAAGAGGTGTAGTATCAGAGGCTGATATAGAAAAAGCTATAAGTTATCAAAAAGATCATCCAAATAAAAAAATAGGTGATATAATTCATATTTTAAATCTTTGCCCATCAGTAGAATTAATAAAAAATATGGGAGAGATTTTAGGAGAAAAAGTAATATTACTTTCAAAAGATACTGTAAAAGTAGATTTAAAACAATATATTTCATTAGATGTTTGTAAATCTTGTAAAGCAGTAATGTTTGATATAGATGGAAAAAAAGCTAAAGTTTGTTTTTCAGATACAAGTAATAAAAGATCTATAGAACAAGTAAGATTACTATTATTAAGTAAAAACCTTGTAATGGATAAATACTTAACATTTGAAAGCAATATAGAAAAAGTTTTAAAAGAACTAGAAGGTAAATCATCATCAACAGATGAAATTCGTACAACAGGTGATATAACAGCACTTGTAGATACAATTTTTAAAACAGCAATGGAAAAAAGAGCATCAGATATACATATAGAACCTATGGAAACAACAGTAAGAGTTAGATACAGAATAGATGGTGATTTAATTACAGTAGCAAATATTGATAAAGCAAAACAACAACAATTAATAGGTAGATTAAAAGCAATATCTAATATGCACCAAGAAAAACAAGAAAACCAAGATGGTAGAATTTTATTATATGATGATTTTAATATTCGTTCATCTTCACAAAAAACAATTAATGGCGAAAAATTCTGTTTAAGACTTTTGAAAAAAAATGCTGGAATTAGAAACATATTTGATTTAGGATTTCCTAATGATGAAAAAATGTTAAAAAAATGTTTTGATAAAAGAAATAGTATTACTGTTGTTGCAGCTCCTACAGGAGAAGGAAAAACAACAACATTATATAGTATATTAGATTATTTAAACAAACCAGAAATAAATATAACAACAGTTGAAGATCCAGTTGAAATAAGAGTTTCTGGAATAAATCAAATAGAAGTTGATGCAAAACAATCTTTTGCAAGTGCATTAAGAACTATCTTAAGACAAGACCCTGATATTATTCTTTTGGGAGAAATTCGTGATTTAGAAACAGCAGAAATTGCACTTCAAGCAGGTCAAACAGGACACTATGTTTTATCAACAGTTCATACAATTAATGCAGTAGAGGTTATCACAAGACTTAGAAAAATGGGAATATCAGATTATGATATTTCAAGTACACTTGCGACTGCAATATCTCAAAGATTAATAAGAACAGTTTGTCCAAAATGTGGAACAAAAAGAGATTTTAGAGAAGATGAAAAAAAGATTATAACAGATCTTATGGCAAAATATGGAGATGTACCAGATTTTACAGGAAAATTCACATATGAACCTCATGGTTGTGAAGAATGTAACTATACAGGATTTAAAGGAAGAATTGCATCATTTGAAATATTAGAAATTTCAGAAGAAATGAGAGGAATAATAGCAGAAGGTGGTTCAAGTTTAGCTGTTAGAGAAATGGCAATAAAACAAGGGTATAGACCATTATATATAGATGCACTAAAAAAAGTAGTAAATGGAATAATAACATTAGATGAAGTAAATAAAAAATTAGCAATATTCTAAAGAATAGAAAGGTGGTAAAAAATGATTTTAATAGAACATATTATTGCAGAGGCAATGGAAAGAGGAGCATCAGATATACATTTATTATATGGATTAAAACCAATTTTTAGAATTGCAAGATCTTTAGTAGAATTAGAAGATGTTGATCCATTAGATGAATCTGATTTATATGATATATATGAATATATAGTAAAAGGAAATATGGAAAAAGAAAATTCATATAAAAATGATAGAAAATTAGATACATCTTTAGTATATAATAATACTCGTCTCAGAGTAAATGCTTCATATTCAGATGATATACCATTATTTACAATGCGTATTATAAAAAATGATTTACCAAAATTTGAAGATTTAGGAGTACCAGATATTGTAAGAAGAATGACATATCAACCACAAGGATTAATGCTAGTTACAGGAAAAACAAACTCTGGTAAAACAACAACACTTAGTGCTTTAATAGATGAAATAAATAAAAAGCAAAATAGAAAAATATTAACACTAGAAAGCCCAGTCGAATTTAAACATACAAGTAAAAGATCAATTATAGTTCAAAAAGAAGTTGGACCTGGAAAAGATTGTTTAAATTATAGAGATGGTGTTATAAATGCATTAAGAGAAGATTGCGATATATTAGTAATCCGGAGAAATTCGTGATAAAGAAACAATGGAAGCTGCTATAGATATGGCAGAATCTGGACACTTGGTTATAGGAACATTACATACAAAATCATGTGCAGAAACAATCGACAGAATGATAAGTTTCTATGAAGTTCGTGATCAAGGTACTATAAAAAATCTTTTATCAGGACTTTTAAAAATAGTTGTTTCACAAAGATTATTAAAATCTGCTGATGGAAAAAGCTTAGTATTAGTTCCAGAAGTAATGGTTGTAGATAATACAGTTGCAGCATGTATAAGAAAAGAAAAATTCAGTATTTCTGAAATAGAAGATGCTATACAAGGAAATTTAGATAAAGGAAGTATAGGACTTATGAATTCATTAGCTGAACTTCATATTCAAGGAAAATTATCTTTAGATCAATGTAAAGCACAAATAGAAGAAAAGAATTATGAAACTTTAAATAGAATAATATTACAAGTAAAAACAAAAAGATAGTTAAAGTAAAATTAAATAAGGAGGTTTAAATAGTGCCAACTTTTGCGTATAAAGCTCTTACACCTCAAAAACAGGTTGTAAAAGGAAAAATAGATGATGCAACTAAAGTAGGATGTATAAAAAAATTAAAAAGAAATGGATTAGAGCCAATAAGCTTAGATTTAGCACCATCTTTAACAAAAGGAAAAAAAGAGAAAAAAAGAAAAAATGCCAAAATAAATACTCAAGAAAAAGTTCAGCTTGGAACAGCAAGAGTAATGAATAGCAATAAAAAGACTTTATTAGAAACTTTAGATGCTAAAACATTAGAATTTACTTCTGAAAAAATAACATCAAGAGATATAAGAATTTTTACACAAAATTTTTATTTGTTAAAGAAAGCTAATTTTAATAATATACATGCTCTAAAAACAGTTATTGAAACAACAGAAAATCCTAAATTAAAAGCAGTATTAGAAGATATTTTATCAGGTGTTGAAGGTGGAGACTACATGTATAAAACAATGGAATATTATTCAAATATATTTCCATATATTTATATAAATATGATTAAAGTAGGTGAATTATCAGGTTCTTTAGAAGTTTCTTTACAACAAGCTGTTAAATACTTAGATGATAATGATGCTTTAACTAAAAAATTAAAGAAAATTTTATTACCAAATATATTAATGTTTGTTGGTATATTTGTAATGTTAATAGTAGGAACTATTGTCGGAGTACCTATGTTACAAGGATTATTCGATTCTATAGGTACAGAAGATGAATTACCAGCAGCAACACTTGCATTCTCAAGATTTTTGGATGCAGTAGGTAAAGTTTGGTATATACCAGTAGGTATAATAGTAGCTATTGTAGTAGGTGCAATATCATATATTAGTACACCAAGTGGTAGATATAATTTTGATTATTTTAAATATAAAATGCCAGTTTTTGGAAAACTTATATATTTATTAGATTTTTCAAGGTTAATAAGAAATATGACATTAAATTTAAAAAATGGTATGAGAATTCAAGATGCATTAGAAGTAAGTAAAAATGTTTTAAAAAATAGTGTTATGTTGGCCATGATAGAAACAGCTATAAATAATATATTTATAGGAAAATCATGGATAGAGCCATTTGAAGAAGCAGGCCTTGGAAGTAGAATGACGGTAGAAATGTTAAATATAGGTATGCAAACTGATTTAACAGAAATGATGGATAAATTATTACTATATATGGATACAGATATAGATAATACAATGGAAAAAATTATAAAAGTATTACCAGAAATATCATATTCTATAGTTGGTGTTGTTTTAGTATTCTTCGTAGTTGTTATATTAGTACCATGTATACAAATCTATATGGGTGGATTCTTATTCTCAGCATATGGATTCTAAAAAAATACAAATTATTACAGGGATTGTTTCTTTTTAAAATAAGAAATAATCCTTTTATAATATAAATTATAAATTTTGAAAGGATGTTTTATATGAAAATAGGAATAGATTTAGGCGGTAGCCATGTGGGGATAGGTCTTGTAGAAGATGATAAAATTTTAGATATAAAAGAAAAACATTTTAATAGAGAAGATAGAGCACATATAGAAGAAGTTATTTTAAGTAGCATAGAAAAATTAGTAACAGAATTATTGCAAAGTAATAATTTATTAATTGATGATATAGAATCAATGGGAATAGCTTCACCAGGAACTATTTCACAAGGAAAAATTGTAAAAGCAGGGAATTTAAATATAAAAAATTTTGATTTGGTAGGAAAATTAAAAGAAAAATATGCACTTCCAATTCATATGAGAAATGATGGAAAATGTGCAGCATTAGCAGAAAAAGTATATGGTGCAATGAAAGAATTTGATGATTGTGTATTTATAAATATTGGTACAGGTATAGGTGGAGCTGTATTTATAAATGGAAAATTATTGGAGCCAAAAAGATATTCTGGATTTGAATTAGGACATATGGTAGTAAATAAAGGTGGAAGGCAATGTTCTTGTGGAAAAAAAGGTTGTTTAGAAGCATATGCATCAATAAAAGCATTAAAAAATAAAGTAACAGAAGCTTTAGATATAGATAGTGATATTACAGGGCAATATTTAAGAGAAGAATTACTAATAAAAGATGATCCAGCAGTACAAGAAGAACTTGATGTATTTTTGGAATATTTAAAAACAGGTATTTGTAACTATATAGATATTTTTGAACCAGAAGTAATATGTTTTGGTGGAAGTTTTTCGTATTATGAAGGAAATCCTATTTTAGATAAATTATATGCTAAAATAAATGAGCCAAAATCAACATTTAATGATGGGGAAAAGCCTAAATTTGTAATTGCTAAATTTAAAAATGATGCAGGAATAATAGGTGCAACATTGGATTAAAATATTAATAAAATTTTTAATTGATGTGTAACTAATTCAATTACAATTTATACATAATGCTTTAGATTGATTTTTATGTAAATTTGTGATATAATAAATATGATACCAAAAAAACTTATTTAATACGGGAGGAATTTAGTTATGATGAAAACAGAGCTATTTGCAACAAGGCCACACATTACATTGTTATTTAAAAATGACAATGAATTCCGGAAATTTATCTTAGAGCGGAATCTGAGAGAAGACAAGAGAGTAGATGCATGTACTGAAACAGAAAATAATTTGAAACTGTATATGCACTTCAGGTCTGACATTGATTTTCTGATTTTCTATAATCAGATTAAGGACGATTTGGAGTTTTTGTTTCCTGACCACTACAGATACGCAAGCTAACCCTAAACCAAAACCAAAATTGGAGGTGAAAAGAAGACCCGATGTATCGGGTCTTTTTTTGCCATTTTGTTAGAATTGACTTTTTTTGCAGTTTATAGTATAATTTTAAACAATAGGTATCAAAATATATTTGATATAGTAATGAGATTTATATTAAAAAATTAATTTTTTCAGAAAATAGTTATTAATTATTAAAGTGAACGGAACAAAATTATATATGTTTTAATAGATGATAAATCTATTTATTTTGGTGTGTAAAAACATATAAAAACTTGCAAAATAAAGAGAGAAATATTTTGTAGTAAATGTAATAATATTTGTAAAAAATTTTCTGGAAAGTTTAACTTAAAAGTTAAGCTTTTTTTAGGTTTAAATTTTATAAAAAAGTAAGTGTAATTTATAATTAGAAACGGTTAATTTTAGATAAAATTTATAATATATAAAATTTTGAAATTATAAAAATTTTAAATTTAAATAGATATAAAGGAAAAATTAATTTTGAAATGTAAATTTAAAAATAAATTTAAAAAGGAGAATATATGAATAAAAACGAAAGCGTAAATAATCAAAATAAACCCAAAAGAGGTTACAAAAGAACAAAAATTAATAAAACAGTAAATGAAAAAATTACTGCATTAATCAACAAAGAAGAAAGTGGATTAACAAATATTAAAGATAAATCTTTAGTAAAAAAAGAAGAAAAACCACTTGTTAAAACAAAAGAAAAATCTTTAACAAAAACAAAAAAGAAAGAAGATTTTGCATTTAAAAAAGAAAATTTAAAAATAATACCATTAGGTGGAATCGAAGAAATTGGAAAAAATATTACAGTATTTGAATATGGAAATGATATTGTTTTAGTTGATTGCGGAGTTGCTTTCCCAGAAGACGATATGCTAGGAATAGATTTAGTTATACCAGATTTCACATATTTAGAGAAAAATAAAGAAAAAATAAGAGGTTTGGTTGTAACTCATGGGCATGAAGATCATATAGGTTCAATACCATATCTTTTAAAAGAAATGAATATTCCAATTTATGCTACAAAATTAACAATAGGATTAATTAGTAATAAATTAGAAGAACATAAATTATTAAAAACTGCAAATTTAAATACAGTAAAACAAGGTCAAACAGTAGTACTTGGGAAAATGAGAGTAGAATTTATAAGAAGTTGCCATAGTATACCAGATGCTGTTGCATTAGCAATTCATACTCCAGTAGGTACAGTGGTTCACACAGGGGATTTCAAAATAGATTATACTCCAATTGATGATGAGAAAATGGATTTTGGACGTTTTGCGGAACTTGGAAATAAAGGTGTATTAGCATTACTTTCAGATAGTACAAACTCTGAAAGAAAAGGTTATACAATGTCTGAAAATACTGTAGGAGAAGTTTTTGATAAATTATTTATAAATTGCAAAAAGAGAATTGTTGTTGCAACATTTGCATCAAATGTTCATAGAGTACAACAAATTGTAAATTCTGCTATAAAATATGATAGAAAAATAGTTGTATGTGGTAGAAGCATGATAAATATGATAAATACTGCTACAGAATTAGGATATATAAATGCACCTAAAAATATATTTATTGATATAGATATGATTAAAAATTACACAGATGAACAATTAGTAATAATTACAACAGGTAGCCAAGGAGAGTCAATGTCTGCTCTTACAAGAATGGCAACAGGTGAGCATAAAAAAGTTAATATAAATTCAAATGATTTAGTTATAATTTCAGCAACACCAATTCCAGGAAATGAAAAATTTGTTGCAAAAGTTATAGATGATTTAATGAAAATTGGTGCAGAAGTTGTGTATAGTTCATTAGCAGATGTACACGTTTCAGGGCATGCATGTCAAGAAGAACAAAAATTAATGTTATCTTTAGTAAGACCAAAATATTTTATACCAGTTCATGGTGAATATAGACAATTAATAGCACATAGCGAAACAGCAAAAAAAGTAGGTATTCCTAAAGAAAATATAGTTTTAATGAAAAATGGTAGAACATTAGAATTAAATGAGGATATGTGTAAATTAACAGTACCAGTACCAGTTGGAAAAGTTATGGTTGACGGTCTTGGAGTAGGAGATGTTGGAAATATAGTATTAAGAGATAGACAACATTTATCACAAGATGGCTTAATTATTGTAGTACTTACAATGGATTCTACAACAGGAGAAATAGTAGCTGGACCAGATATAATTTCTAGAGGATTTGTATATGTAAGAGAATCTGAAAATTTAATGGATGAAGTAAAACTTCTTATAAATTCAGAACTTCAAAAATGTGTAGAAAAACACATAGTAGATTGGGCAACAATAAAATCAACGATAAGAGATTCTTTAAGAGATTATATTTATCAAGTAACAAAAAGAAATCCAATGATTTTACCAATTATAATGGAAGTTTAAAAATTATTTATAAAATTAATTTTACATGTATTAGAATTAAAAATAAAAATTACTAATAAAAGTAAAAATATTGCATTTTACTCTTTTAATTTAAAAAAAGTTGTGGTAAAATACTTAAACTAATTATATGTAAAAGAAATGGAGTGAAAAGTATGGATAACAAAGATTTAGCAAATTTAATTTTCCTTGATGTAAAGGATTATACATATTATGAAGAAAAATATGTAGACAGAAATTTACCAGAAGATGCTGTTGTTACTAGATTTGCACCAAGTCCAACAGGTTTTGTTCATATTGGTGGTATATATCAAAGTTTAATAGCAAAAGTCATGACAAAAAATGAAGGTGTATTTTTTATAAGAATAGAAGATACAGATCAAAAAAGAGAAGTAGAAGGTGGAACAAAACAGATTATAGATGCCTTATATGATTTTGATTTAGAGCCTAATGAATATGTAGACGAAAATGATGTAGACCATGGATCATATGGACCATATAAACAATCTTTAAGAAAAGCAATATATCATTCATATGCAAAAAAATTAATAGAAGAAGGAAATGCATACCCATGCTTTTGTTCTCCAGAAGAATTAGAAGAAATTAGAGAAAATCAGGAAAAAGCTAAAGAAAGAACAGGTTATTATGGAAAATGGACAAGATGTAGAAATATGCCAGTAGATATGGCAATAGAAAAAATAAAAAATGGAGATCCATATATAATAAGATTTAAATCACCTGGAAATCCTGATAAAAAAATAAAACACAAAGATGTTATAAAAGGAAGTGTAGATTTTCCAGAAAATGATCAAGATATTGTTATAATAAAATCAGATGGACTTCCAACATATCATTTTGCACATGCTATTGATGATCATCTAATGCATACAACACATGTAATAAGAGGAGATGAATGGCTTGCATCTGTACCATTACATTTACAATTATTCTATGTATTAGGTTTTAAAGCACCTAAATATGCACATATAGCTCCAATGATGAAAGTAGATGGAGAAGGAAAACGTAAATTAAGTAAAAGAAAAGACCCAGAATCAGCTGTTAGCTATTATAAAGAAGAAGGAATTCCAAAACAAGCAGTATTAGAATATTTAATGAATATTGCAAATTCAAATTTTGAAATTTGGAGAAAACAAAATCCAGAAAAATCAATGTATGATTTTGATTTCGATATTAGAAAAATGGGTGTAAGTGGAGCATTATTTGATATGGTAAAAATGCTAGATGTATCTAAAAATGTAATTTCTAGATATACAGCAGAAGAAGTATATGATGCTGCATTAATATGGGCAAATGAATTTGATAAAGAACTTGCAGAAATGCTTTCAGATAAAGAATACTCATTAAAAGTATTAGGAATAGAAAGAGGAAATGCAAAACCAAGAAAGGATATTGCAAAATGGTCAGATTTAAAAGAAATTGTTTCATATATGTACGATGAAAAATTTGATAAAAATGCAGAATTTGAATATCAAAAAATAAATGAAACATCAGAAATAGAAAAAATAGTAAAAACATATTTTGAAAAATATTATAACGAAAATGATGATAAACAAGCATGGTTTGACAAAATGAAAGATTTATCAGAAGAATTAGGATATGCAAGAGAAGTAAAAGAATATAAAGCAAATCCAGAAAATTACAAAGGTCATGTTGGAGATATAAGTACTGTAATTAGAGTAAAACTCACAGGAAGAAGCAATACACCAGATTTATATGAAATTATGCAAATTCTTGGAAAAGAAAGAATGATGAAAAGAGTTTAAAATTATATGAATTCTTATATTAATAAAATTATTGGAGAAAATAATGGAATATAATATTGGAGATATAGTTAAAACGAAAAAAGCACATCCGTGTGGAAGTAAAGAATGGGAAATCACAAGAATAGGAGTAGATTTTAAACTTAAATGTTGTGGTTGTGAACATGTAATTATATTACCACGAGAAAAAGCTTTAAAAATAATAACAAAGAAAATATAATAAAAAATATCTTTACAAAATAAAATTTTGTGATATAATAGTTCACATAATAAATAGCGTTTGATTAAGAACTAAGTAGTAAATTAACTTTTAAAAGAGAGCTTACGGTTGGTGCGAGTAAGTAAAAGCATTTATGAAATCTATTCTTAAGAGCTTTCTAGAAAACTAGACCTAGTTATTGCAGGTTACAGCAATTATAGAGATAATCAAATAATTTGGTTAAAAAAGGTGGTACCGCGGATATATTCGTCCTTATACAATATGTATAAGGACGTTTTTTGTATTATTTAATATTCGCCCTTTAAAATAAAATAGGAGGAATTTTATGGAAGAAGTAAAAATTGGAAGAGTGTACAGACATTTTAAAGGAAATTATTATTATGTACAAGATGTAGCATTAGATTCGGAAACGCAAGAAAGAATGGTTGTATATAGACCACTATATGAAAGAAAAGATTCAAATGTTTGGGTAAGAAAAGAAAAAATGTTTTTAGAAGAAATCCCAGAAAGACCAGATAATATAACAGGTCAAAAATATAGATTTGAATATATAGAAGAATTATCTAAAGATTATAGAAATAAATAGGAGGAAAATGAAATGATAGATATAAAATATTTAAGAGAAAATCCAGAAAAGGTAAAAGAAAATATTAAAAAGAAATTTCAAGATCATAAATTAGTATTAGTAGATGAAGTTTTAGAGTTAGACAAAGAAAGTAGAGAATTAACTTTAATGTGTGATGAGCTTCGTATGAAAAGAAACACAATAAGCAAAGAAATAGGAGCTCTTATGGGAAAAGGGCAAAAAGAAGAAGCAGAAGCAAAAAAAGCAGAAGTACAAGAAATAAATGAAAAATTAACAGCAAATGAAGGAAAAGAAGAAACATTAAAAGAAGAAATAAAAGCAAGAATGATGAAAATTCCTAATATTATGGATGCTTCTGTTCCAATAGGAAAAGATGATTCTGAAAATGTGGAAAATGAAAAATTTGGAGAACCAGTTGTACCAGATTATGAAATACCACATCATGCAGATATAATAGAAAAACTAAATGGTTTAGATAAAGAAAGTGCAGGAAGAACAAGTGGAAATGGATTTTATTATTTAATAGGAGATGTAGCAAGATTGCATGAAGCAATGATTGCATATGCAAGAGATTTTATGATAAATAAAGGTTTTACTTATGCAATACCACCATTTATGATTAGAAGTGATGTTGTAAATGGAGTTATGTCTTTTGAAGAATTAGAAGCAATGATGTATAAAATTGAAGGAGAAGACTTATATTTAATAGGAACAAGCGAACATTCAATGATAGGTAGATTTAAAGGACAAATAGTAAAAGAAGAAGAATTACCAATTTGTATGACATCTTATTCACCATGTTTTAGAAAAGAAGTTGGTTCTCATGGAATAGAAGAAAGAGGATTATATAGAGTTCATCAATTTGAAAAACAAGAAATGATAGTTTTATGCAAAGCAGAAGAACAAATGGATTGGTATAATAAAATGTGGAGCTATACAGTAGAATTCTTTAGGAGTTTAGATGTTCCAGTAAGAACTCTAGAATGTTGTAGTGGTGACTTAGCAGATTTAAAAGTAAAATCATGTGATGTTGAAGCATGGAGTCCAAGACAACAAAAATATTTTGAAGTAGGAAGTTGTTCAACTTTAGGAGATGCACAAGCAAGAAGATTATCAATTAGAGCAAAAGGAGAAAAAGGAAACTATTTAGTAGCAACATTAAATAATACAGTTGTTGCAAGTCCAAGAGGATTAATAGCTGTTTTAGAAAATAATTATCAAAAAGATGGAAGTGTAAAAATACCAGAAGTTTTATGGCCATATATGGGTGGAACAAAAGTAATAGAAGTAAAAAAATAATATTAAAATATTGTTAGGATAGGGATAAAAATATGATAATAAAAAATCCAAAATTTGAAATATCAGCAGTAAGTGAAAAACAATATCCAAAAGGAGATTTACCAGAAATAGTTTTAGTAGGAAAATCAAATGTAGGAAAATCTTCTTTTGTAAATACAATGTTAAATAGAAAAAATTTGGCTAGAACTAGTAATACTCCAGGTAAAACAAAACAAATAAATTTTTATAATGTAGATGATAATTTTTATTTTGTAGATTTACCTGGGTATGGTTTTAGTAAAATGTCAAAACAAGAAAAAATTACATCTGGAAAATATATAGAAGATTATTTAAATAAAAGACAAAATATTCATTTAATAATACTAGTGCTAGACATAAGGCATAATCCAACAGAAGATGACTATCTAATGTATGATTATATATTAAAAACAAATTTACCATTTATAGTTGTAACAAATAAAGCAGATAAAATAGCAGTTACAAAAGTTGTAGATGAAGTAGAAAGAATAAAAAAATCTTTAGGAATATCATATAGTACAATATTACCATTTTCAGCTGAAAGAAAAATTTATGTAGAAGATGTTTGGAATGAAGTAGAAAAATATTTATAAATTTAAAGAATAAATGCACAAAAAATGTATAAAATATATAAAAAATAAAGGAGAATATTTTATGCATAGTGAATTTATAAAAGAAACAAAAATGCCAAATATTACAGAAGAAGATTCTGATAGAGAGTTATTATTAAATATAGAGCTTGCAAAGAAAAATTTAATGGCAATTTATAATAATTAAAAATATGCAGAAAGTGAATTAGTAGATTATTATGCATATGAAATAAAAGCAGAACAAGTAAAATATGGATATTTATTAAAACAAGCTAAGAAAAGAAAATTGAAATATTAAAAGAGGAAAAGATGGAAAAAAATTTTAAATTAAGTTTAATTCTTGGAAGATTTAATCATATACATTTAGGACACAAATATATAATAGATATATCTAGAAATTTAAGTGAGAAAACATTAATATTGATAGGTTCTTCTCAAGAAAGTGGAACATTAAGAAATCCATTTTCAGCAGAATTTAGAAAAAGACTAATACAAGAAATTTATAAAGATGATAATAGTGTAACAGTAGAATTTTTAGAAGATATGACAAATGAATATGATATTAATTATGAATGGGGAAAATATATTTTAGAAAATGTAAAAAAAATAACTGGAAAAAAACCCAATTTAATGATACATGGAAATGATGAATCACGAAAAGGTTGGTTTGATGAAAAAGATATTGAAGATATTTCAGAAATGATTATAACTAGAAAAGATATAGAAATTTCAGCTACAAAGTTAAGAGGATATATTTTAATAGGAAATAAAGAAAAATGGAGCGAATTTGTTCCAAAAGAAATACATAATATGTTTGATATTATAAGGTCAGAACTTTTAGCAATACCAGATTATAGAAAAATATATGATAGTATTTCTTCAAATTTAACATTAAATAATTTCTATGGAGTATATAATAAATTAGAGCAAGAGGATAAAAATAAAAAGAAAAGTAAATAAATGATATTGAAAAAATTGATATAAAACAACTAAATAAAATACAACAACTTATATACATATAATATATAAGTTGTTATATTTTGTTGAAAAAAGTAATAAAAATTAAAAAGGTAAAGATTTATGTTATAATTATTATGATGACTATATAATAATAGAAATCAAAGAAATATTAACATGTAAAATTAAACTTCGAGTTAAAAAGGAGGATTAATAATATGAGCAAGAGCATAAAAAAATATTACTAGTAAAATTATTATTAGTAATTTTTATTATAGTGGTTCCATATATTAATAAATTCAATATTGCCACAAAATATCAAGAAAAAATAAATGATATTGAAAAAACAGGAAATTACAAATTTATATTTGAAAATGAAAATTCATATAGAACCGAAATCTTAGTAAAAGATGGAATATATGTAACAAAGCATGGAAACAATGATTATTATATAGTGTCAGATACAAATGAAAACAAGAATTATATGATAAATAATATGATTGAAGGAAAAATGATTACAATAGAAATGAAAAACACAGATAAATTAATCTCTTTTTGTGGACTAATAGGTGAGGATAATGACGTTTCTATAAAAAATATGATAAAATTAAATCCTAATTTGAAAATAACAAAAGAAAATTTTGAAGATAAAGATTGTTATAAAATAGAAACAAATTCTATTGAGACTAGAACATCATATTATATATACATAGATAGAGAAAATTTAAATCCAATTGCATTTTCTATAAGTGATAGTTTATATAAAATTGATACTATTGAAATAGGAAATGTAACACAAGAAGATGTAACAATAACAAATATAATAAATTCATTAAATTAATGAAAAATACTCCAAAAAATAAAAGAGCCTAATTTATTGACTAAAAAGTTTTTTAAATTAGGTTCTTTTTATAAGTTCTAAATTTATTCAACTGTAACTGATTTTGCTAAATTTCTAGGTTTATCTACATCTAAACCTTTTTCTTTAGAAATATAATATGCAAATAATTGCATAGGTATTACTGATAAAACAGGTGAAATTAAATGATGTGTTAATGGTATAGTAATTATTTCATCAAATTCATTAAATTCTAATTTTTGATTAGTAATAACTAATGTTTTAGCACCCCTTGTTATTACTTCTTGAATATTGCTTACCATTTTTGGAGCTGTAATAGGATTTGTTATTATAGATATAACAGTTACATCATTTTCAATTAATGCAATTGGTCCATGTTTTAATTCGCCAGCACTATAAGCTTCAGAATGTATATAAGATATTTCTTTTAGTTTTAAAGAACCTTCTAAAGAAACTGCATAATCATTTCCACGTCCAATAAAGAATAAATCTTTTTCTTTATATACTTTTTGAGCAAATTTTTTGATGTTTTCTGTATTTTTTAATATACTTTCAATTTTAGAAGGTATTGTTAGAATCTCTTTTTTTAATTCTAAAGATTCGTTAAAATTATATCCTAAAATTTCTGAAAAATATATTGCTATAATTGAAAGTAATATTATTTGAGATGTATATGCTTTAGTAGAAGCAACAGCAATCTCTGGACCAGCATGTGTATATAATGAATAATCAGCTTCTCTTGTAATAGAACTTCCAATAACATTAGATATTGCAATAGTTTTACATCCTTTTGATTTAGCAAGTTTTAATGCTGCAATAGTATCAGCGGTTTCTCCAGACTGGCTTATAAAAATACATAATGTTTTATCATCAATTAAAGGATCACGATATCTAAATTCTGATGCTACATCAACTTCAGTTATAATACCACATAATTTTTCAAAAATAGTTTTTGTAGCAAGTCCGGCATGCATTGCAGTACCACATGCTACTAAAAATATTTTGTTTACAGTTGATAAATATTCTTTGTTTAAAGGCAAGTCTTCTAAAGAACATTTTAAATTAGTATCAATTCGTGAACCAATTGTTTCTCTTATAGATTTTGGTTGTTCGTAAATTTCTTTTAGCATAAAATCATCAAAACCATCTTTTTCAGCAGCACTAGCATCCCAAGTTATATTTTTTATTTGTTTTTCTATTAAATTTAAGTCAGAATCGTAAAATTCAATATTGTTTTTTGAAAGTACAGCATATTCATAATCATTTAAAAGGTAAAAATCTTTTGTAAAAGAAAGTATTGCTGGAATATCTGAACTTATGTAATTTTCATTTTCACCTTTCCCTATTACTAAAGGACTGTCTTTTCTAACAACAATTATTTTGTCTAGTAACAATGACGAAATTACTTCAATAGCAAAGCTACCTTTAAGCATATTACAAGTTTTATTTATAGCACGTAGTAATTTTTTATCATCATTTATATTATCTTTTTTTAAATTATAGCTTATTAAATTTGGAATTACTTCTGTATCCGTTTCTGATAAAAAATAATATCCATTTTTAACTAATAATTCTTTTAATTCATTATAATTTTCGATTATTCCATTATGAACAACAGATATCTTATTATCATTATCAAGATGAGGGTGAGAATTAGTTGCAGAAGGCTTACCATGAGTTGCCCATCTAGTATGACCAATACCAAGAGTACTGGTAAGATTATCTATTCCATCAACATTCATTAATTCTTTAATTCTACCTTTATTTTTAAAAGTTTTAATAGAATTTCCTTCTATAACAGAAATTCCAGCAGAGTCATAACCTCTGTATTCAAGTCTTAATAGACCATTAATTAATATTGGCTTTGCTTTTTTTAAACCAATATATCCTACTATTCCACACATATTAAATCCACCTTTCTAAATATGTGTAAGCAATATTACTTGTATTATCTCTGTTATGCAATATTACTATTGCTTTTTAAATAAATACATATGGTAGTAATTACCACTAGAGCATCCGCCGAATATTTCGATAACTCTAGACCTCGTCAACAAAATAAATTGTCCAGGCGCTACATTTACTAATATAAATGTTTAAAGTATTAAACCTTCTTTTAAAAAATTTTTGCTTACACTTAAAATTTCAATCAAAATAAATACTGATTGCTTTGTATATAATATGTAAAAAAACTTAAAGTGTCAAATGAATTTTTTGTGAAATATAAATTTTACAAAATATAAAATATTGTAAAGTAATAGGATAAATGCTATAATACAAGCGTAATTTACAAAAGTAAAGGAGATAGAGATGGAAGAATTAAAAGATTTGAAAATGTGGTATTCAGAAGAAGAAATTCAAAAAAGAATTGCAGAAATTGCAAAAGAAATTGATAAAGACTATGAAGGAAAAAAAGAAGTAATAATAATATGTGTTTTAAAAGGAGCTGTATTTTTTACAGTAGATTTAGTAAAAAAAATGAAAACACCAATAGTTTTAGAAGTTATGCAAGTATCTAGTTATGCCGGAACAGAAACAACTGGAACAATATCAATAAAAAAAGATTTAGATGCTGATATAGAGGGAAAAGATGTTTTAATAGTTGAAGACATTATAGATACAGGATATACTTTAAGAGCTTTAAGAGAAGATCTATTATCAAGAAATCCAAATAGTTTAAAAATAGCTGTATTATTAGATAAAAAAGAAAGAAGAAAAGTAGAAATACCAGTAGATTATGTTGGATATGAAATTCCAAATAAATTTGTGGTAGGATATGGATTTGATGTTGATGAATACGGAAGAAATATACCATATATAGGTTATATAGAATAAAAAATAAATGATAATTAAGATGAGCGAGGATTTAGGATGTTTGATATAGAAGAAGAACTAAAAAAACTTCCAGAAAAACCAGGTGTTTATCTTATGAAAGATAAAGATGACACTGTTATATATGTAGGAAAAGCTGTTATTTTAAAAAATAGAGTTAGACAATATTTTAGAAAAAATAATAAAACAGCAAGAATAGAAAAAATGGTTTCTTTAATAGATCATTTTGAATATATAGTTGTTGGAAATGAAGATGAAGCATTAATATTAGAATGTAATTTAATAAAAAAATATAGACCTAAATTTAATGTATTACTAAAAGATGATAAAACATATCCATATATAAAAATAGATATAAAATCTGATTATCCAACTGTTTATATGACAAGAAGAATCCAAAATGATGGTGCAAAATATTTTGGACCATATCCAAATGTAAGTGCTGCAAAAGAAATGGTAAATTTTATAAAAGAAAAATTTCAAATAAGACAATGTAAAAATTTTAAAAATCAGGATAGAGCTTGTCTAAATTATCATATAAAAAAATGTCTAGCACCATGTATGAAATATGTTTCAATAGAAGAATATAAAAAGCAAATAGATCAAATATGTTTATTATTAGATGGAAAAATAGATAGTATTATTAAAAATTTAAATGAAGAAATGAATGCTTGTTCAGAAAAATTAGAATTTGAAAAAGCAGCTTCAATTAGAGATAGAATTTTAGCAATTGAGAGAGTATCTGAAAAACAAAAGGTTTCTAATATTTCAGAAAATAATATAGATGTAATAGGATTATTTAAAAATGAAGTTACAGTTTGTGTAGAAATATTTTTTATTAGAAATAGTAAAATGATAGGAAGAGAACATTTTTTCTTTGATGAATTAAAAGATATGAAAGAAGAAGAAATTGTTTCAGGATTTATAAAGCAATATTATATTGATAAAAAAGATTTTCCAAGTAAAATAATGCTAAGATACGATTTAGAAGAAAAAGAAGCTTTAGAAAATTGGCTTTCAAATATAGGAAAAAGAAAAGTAGTTTTAAAAAGTCCACAAAGAGGTGAAAAATTAAGATTTGTGGAAATGGCAGAATTAAACAGTAGAATAACACTTGAAAATAAAGTTAAAGATAAACAAGATATTTTAATAGAATTAAGAGATGTTTTAGATTTAGATTATTTACCATTTAAAATAGAAAGTTTTGACATTTCTAATATATCTGGGCAATTTATTGTAGCAGGTATGTGTGTTGCACAAAATGGAGTAGTAAAAAGAAATTTATCAAGAAGATTTAAAATAAAAACGGTATATGGACAAGATGATCCAAGATGTATGCAAGAAGTTGTAACTAGAAGATTAAAACATTCAATAGAAAACCCAAATGGTGGTTTTGGAACTTTACCAGATCTAATTTTAGCAGATGGTGGAATTACACAAATTAGAGCAATAAAAAACGCAATGGAAGAAGTTGGTATAGAAATTCCAGTATATGGTATGGTAAAAGATGATAAGCATTCAACAAGAGCATTAATAGATGAAAATAAAAATAAATTTAAAATTTCAGAAAATTTATTTAATTTTATAACAAATTTCCAAAATGAAGTTCATAATACTGCAATTGAATATCATAGAAAAATAAGAGATAAAGAAATGACGAAATCTAAGCTAGATTATATAGAAGGAATAGGTGAAAAGAAAAGAACAGAATTATTAAAAAAATTTGGAAGTGTAAACAAAATAAAAGAAGCAAGTGTAGAAGAAATTGCTAAAACAAAAGGTATTAATTTAGTGTTAGCAGAAAAAATAAAAAAAGAATTAGAATAATTTGTAAAAAAATAATATTAAAGATATTATAAAAAAGAAAATTACATAAAAATCAAAATAAAAATAGATGAGAAATATTCATATAGAAGTAATATTTAGAATATATATTACTATTAAATTTAAAGGAGTTTTTATATGAAAAAATTATTTATTAGTATTTTAATTTTATGTACAAGTATTAGTTTTGTAAGTTTAATATATTTGCTATATAAGTTTATAGTTGTTTTACAAGCTATATAAATTATAAATCAAGGAGAAAAAATGGAAGTAGTTATTGGAAAATTAGCTGGTTTTTGTGGTGGAGTAGAAAATGCAGTTAGAATTGCAAAACAAGAAGTTTTAAAAAATAAAATTTATTGTTTTGGTGAATTAGTTCATAATAAACAAGTAGTAGAAGATCTTGAAAAAAACGGAATGGAAACAATTGATAATTTAGAGTTAGTACCAAATAATTCAGTAGTAGTATTTAGAGCACATGGAGTTAGGAAAGAAGATTATGAAAAAGCAAAAGAAAAAAATTTAAAAATTGTAGATTTAACTTGTGGAAATGTAAAATTAATACATAAAAAAATAGAAAATAGAGATAAAAATGATTTTATAATTTTAATAGGTGAAAAAAATCATCCAGAAGTAATAGGAAGTAAAAGTTTTTCTGAAAATTGTTTTGTTGTTGAAAATGAAGATGATATTTTAGATTCTTATATTGAATATGAAAATTCAGGATGTGAAAAAATTTTTGTAATTGCACAAACAACTTTTTCAAGTAAAAAATTCGATGATTTATTAGAAGAAATAAATGAAAATTTTGCAGAAACAATAGTAGAATTTGATAAAACTATATGTATGGCAACAGAAAATAGACAAGCAGAAATGATTAAAATATCAAAAGAAATTGACAATATGATTATAATTGGTGGAAAAAATAGTGCAAATACTAGAAAACTTGTGGATATAGCAAAAGAAAATTGCCAAAATGTATATCATATTCAAACAGTAGAAGATTTAAAGGAACTAGATTTAAAGAATATAAATAAAATAGGTATTGCAGCTGGTGCATCTACACCTAAAACATCAATAAATGAAGTAAAAGAATATTTAGAAAAAATATAAATAAAAACATATGTAGACTTATTTTGGTTTGCATATGTTTTTTATATTCAAAATAAAGATTTAATATATATCAAATAAGTAATCTAAACCAAGCACAATAAGTGTCAATAGTTTTTAGAAATGTCACCCCTAATATGCAAAATTAATTTATAGAAA
>CAZYST010000004.1:13525-64112 GCA_964650305.1 uncultured Lachnospiraceae bacterium | reverse complement strand
GCTTTAGATTATCTGGAAACAAACCAGAATGGATGATAATGAATGTTGTACCAGTAATACCACCAGAATTAAGACCTATGGTTCAATTGGATGGTGGCAGATTTGCTACATCTGATTTAAATGATTTATATAGAAGAGTAATAAACAGAAATAACAGATTAAAAAGATTATTAGAATTAGGTGCACCAGAAATAATCGTAAGAAATGAAAAAAGAATGTTACAAGAATCAGTAGATGCATTAATAGATAATGGAAGAAGAGGAAGACCTGTTACAGGTGCTGGAAATAGACCTTTAAAATCATTATCAGATATGTTAAAAGGAAAACAAGGTAGATTCCGTCAAAACCTTTTAGGAAAAAGAGTTGACTATTCTGGACGTTCAGTTATAGTTGTTGGTCCAGAACTAAAAATTTATCAATGTGGTCTTCCAAAAGAAATGGCTGTTGAGTTATTTAAACCTTTCGTTATGAAAGAATTAGTTGGAAGAGGATTAGCACATAATATTAAAAATGCAAAAAGAATGGTTGAAAAATTAAGACCAGAAGTATGGGATATATTAGAAGAGGTTATAAAAGACCACCCTGTAATGTTAAACCGTGCACCTACTCTACATAGATTAGGTATTCAAGCTTTCCAACCAATATTAGTAGAAGGTAGAGCTATAAAACTTCACCCATTAGTATGTACAGCATTTAATGCTGACTTCGACGGTGACCAAATGGCTGTACACGTTCCACTTACACCAGAAGCTATAGCAGAAGCAAGATTTTTAATGTTATCTGTAAATAACCTTTTAAAACCACAAGATGGTAAACCAGTTACAGTACCTACACAAGATATGATTTTAGGTGCTTACTACTTAACTGTTCAAATAGATGGTGAAAAAGGTGAAGGTATGTACTTTAAAGATGAAGAAGAGGCTTTAATGGCATATCAAAATGGTGATGTAGGATTACATGGAAAAGTAAAAGTAAGAAGATTTAAAACTGATCCAGATGGAACTGTAAGACATAAAACAATAGAAACAACAGTAGGAAGATTAATATACAATCAAGGAATTCCACAAGATTTAGGTTTTGTTGATAGAACAGATCCAGAAAAAGAATTCGATTTAGAAATAGATTTCCCAGTTATCAAGAAAAATTTAGGAAAAATAGTAGCAAAATGTATAAATGTTCATGGTCTTTCTGAAACAGCTGAAGTTCTTGACTATATTAAAGCTACTGGATACAAATACTCTACAAAAGGTGCTATTACAGTGTCTGTTGCCGATGTTGCAGTACCAGAAGCTAAAAAAGGAATATTAGAACAAGCTGATAAAGATGTAACAAATGTATTTAGACAATATCAACGTGGTGTTATAACAAACGATGAAAGATATGATGCTATTATTAAAATTTGGGAAAAAGCTACAAATGATGTTACAGAAGCAATGAAAGATAATTTTGATGAATTAAACCCAATTTACATGATGGCACAATCTGGAGCCCGTGGTAATATGAATCAATTAAGACAAATTGCTGGTATGCGTGGTCTTATGGCTAACACATCTGGTAAAGCAGTTGAAATTCCAATTAAATCTTGTTTCCGTGAAGGTCTAGATGCCTTAGAATACTTTATTTCTTCACACGGTGCTAGAAAAGGTCTTGCAGATACAGCTTTAAGAACAGCTGACTCAGGATATTTAACAAGAAGATTAGTTGATGTTTCACAAGATATCATAATAAGAGAAGATGATTGTGGATCACATGATGGAATTATAGTAGAAGATATTAAAGATGGAAATCAAATAATAGAACCTCTACAAGAAAGACTTGTAGGTAGATATCCAGTAGATGATATTAAAAATCCAGAAACAGGAGAAATTATAGTAGATACAAATACTATGATAACAGATAGCTTAGCAAGTAAAATAGTTGCAGCTGGATATACAAAAGTAAAAGTAAGATCAATATTAGAATGTAAATCAATGCATGGTGCATGTGCTAAATGTTATGGTATGGGTCTTGCAACAAGAGAAAGAGTAAATTTAGGAGAATCAGTAGGTATTATAGCTGCACAATCAATTGGTGAGCCTGGTACACAGCTTACAATGAGAACATTCCATACAGGTGGTGTAGCTGGTGGAGATATCACACAAGGTCTTCCTAGAGTTGAAGAATTATTTGAAGCTAGAAACCCTAAAGGTTTAGCTATAATCTCTGAAATTGATGGAACTGTAAAAGTAAATGATGACAAAAAGAGAAAAGAAGTTGTTGTTACAGGAAAAGATAATAGTAAAACATATGCAATTAGTTTTGGTTCAAAATTAAAAGTAAAAGATGGAGATGTTATAGAAGCTGGAAATCAAATCACAGAAGGATCTATAAATCCAAATGACTTATTAGCAATAAAAGGACCAGAAGGAGTTTATAGATATATTATTTCTGAAGTTCAAAAAGTTTATAGAAATCAAGGTGTTGATATTAATGACAAACATATTGAAGTTATTGCAAGACAAATGCTTAAAAAAGTAAGAATAGAAGATCCAGGAGATACAGGATTCTATACAGCATCTTTAGTAAACTTATTAGAATTTGAAAATAAAAATGAAGAAATGATAGCAGAAGGAAAGAAACCAGCTACAGGAAAGAGAACTTTACTTGGTATTACAAAAGCTTCTTTAGCAACAGAAAGTTTCTTATCAGCTGCATCATTCCAAGAAACAACAAAAGTATTAACTGAAGCTGCAATAAAAGGAAAAGTAGACAACTTAATGGGATTAAAAGAAAATGTTATTATAGGTAAATTAATACCTACAGGAACAGGATTAAAGAAATACCAAGATATAAAAATAAATACAGAATTAAAAAATACTGTAGAAGATCAAATAGAAGAAAATAATGACACAATGACAGAAACAGAATAAAATAATTTAAAACTAAGGTTTTAAGATGAACTCAAAATGTTAGATTATATTTTAACATTTTGGGTTTTTTTTTATAAAATAAAAATCAAGCTAGATTAGAAATGAAAACCTAGAACCACTGATTTCCGAAGGAATTAAAAGATTTTTTTATAAAATTGTAAGATAAAAAAATGTAAAAAAGAAAAGTATAAGTATTCCCTAGTAAACTTTATAAAAATCTAGAAAAATGTAAAATGAATGTTATTTACTTTATTTAAAAATAGAGAGTATATTATTATTAGACTATTATATACATAAGAAAGAAAATGAAAGGTACAGAGGAGCAAATTTTATGAAACAAAAGGAATTAAGCTTAAAAAAATATTTTTTAATAACACTTGCACTAATGGCGATAATTTTTGTCGTCTTAATGCTTCGAGGTCCAAGTTTGTTTAATGCTATAAAAACTGATATCATTCAAAGAATGGATAGAGCAGAAGAAATTAGTACAAATGTTGCTTTAAAATTGCAAAGTACAGTAGAAGATATTAATACAACTGTTAGAAATATTACTGCTGACTTTAAATTAACAAGTAGTACAAATGTAGAAGCATCAAATGGAAAAGGTGGAGTAGATTTAGACTGGTCTGATTATACAGAAAACAACAAGACATTTAAAATTTATCAGAAAAAAGAAGGTGCATTAGAATATGAAACTATTTCTAGTTTGAATTTTAGTGCAGAAAATATGCAAATAACAAAAGTCTTAAATGTATATCCCGAAACTGGTGCTGTTCCTACTGTAACTTTTAAATATAAAGATGGAACAAGTACAAATCTTCCAAAGAGTGCATCATTGAAAGTTTGGATGGAAGGTGGCTCGATAACAGAAAATGGTGTAACTACAACATATGATGCATATGGCATAAATCCTGAAACAAAGCAACAATTAATATATGTAACTCCAGTTTCTTCAACAGACTTTAACAATAATCCAAATGTAGTTTGGAATTATGATATTGTAATGTTTGGAACATGGGACGGTAATGGATATAATGAGGATGCACAACCTAATGACAATGCGATAAATGTGTTAGAGCAATATATTAAAGCAGGATATGGTATACTTGCAGGACATGACACAATAGGATATGCATATAATGGAATTGGATTAAGTAGATTAAGAAATTATTTTAATATAGAAGTTGGAAAATTTGGTGTAGATTTTTCAACTGTAACTACACCAATAGAAAATATAGATGTTCAAGGAAACTGGTTATATTATTCAGAAAAAGTAAAAGTAACTAAAAAAGGAACAATTACAAATTTTCCTTGGGAACTTCAAAATACTGCTGAACTTACAGTTCCACTTACTCATACTTGCTCAAATGCAGCCAAAGGTACAGTGTGGATGGAATTAACAAATGGATATATTTCATCAGAAAGTGGAGCAATAAAAGAATATTTTGAAAGTGGAGTTTCAAATCCATACTATTTTGTAACAACATATAATAATACTGCAATGATTCAAACAGGACATTTAAAATGTGAATCAACAGAAGATGAAAGAAAAATACTAGCTAATACACTTTTTTACTTAAATCAATTATCTTCAGTAACATCTACTACAGATAATTCTGCACAAGATTTAAAAGAACCAAATGTTTCTATTATAAATATAGAAGGTGTAAATGAGGATGGAAAGATTTCAGTAAAATATAATGCAAAAGATAATGGAACTACATATAAATATTATGTAGAAGCATTTGATAAATCTGATTCTTCAACTGTAGTTGCAACATCTAATGAAGTTACAGAAGTTGTTACAACAGGAGTAAAAGGATATTATTATGTATTAGATAATAATCCTGAAAATGATTTTGAAATTGCTAATTCAAACTATACAGAAACAGAGCAAATTTTATTAGAAAATACAGATATTGGAAAATATCTACATATAAAAGCTGTTGATAAAGCAGGTAATGTTGGAACAGTAGCTACAGTACAAATAGATGTAGACATAGAAATGTTTACAGTAACAGTTAAAGATGGAGATAAAGCAGATATACTTTTACCAAATTCTAAATTTATTCTTTATGAAATAAAAATGGTAGATGGTAAAGAAACTTTAAATGAACCAAAAGATATATTCTTAGAACCAGCTGGAACAGAAGAAACAATCAATGGAAAGAAAGTAAGAACAATTACAACAGATGAAAATGGTACAATTCAAATAAATTTAAAGAATGGATATTATAAAATAGAACAAATTGAAACAGAAGAAGGATATATTATAGGCGAAAATAATTCAGAGCACTATTTTGGAATAAATACAGATAGAGGAGAAAATGTAGAATTAAAAGTAGAAGATCCATTTATATTAAATAAAACAACGTCAGAAAAAAATGTATCAACTTCAGAATTTAAAGTAGAAGGTAGAACAGATGGAACAGCATTATATTATTATTTAGGTAAGATATCATTTATAAGTTCAGACAATAAAATAATGTGGACTAAAGATTCAAGTAAAGTATATGAAATGTTTTCGGATGAAAATGGATTTGATGTACTTTTAGATAATAAAATAGTAAGATATGACAACAATGGAAATATAGAAAAAGATTTTTCATTAGTAAATGGAATGAGAGCTTGGACAAAAGATGAAAAAGGAAACACAATAATATTAGGAGAGTTTTCAAATTCTATTACAATTAGTGCAGATAATATGTTTACAGGTTCTCAAACTAGTATTTCTTCAAGTGGAAGCAATGACTTATTTATATTAGTATTAAATTCAAATGGAAAAGTAACAAAGATTAAAAAAATAGGTACAACAGCAAATGAAACTGGCAAAAATATTGAATTAATGAAAAATGGAAATTATGTAGTAACATATGTTTCAGACAGTACATATAGATTAATGACAGTAGATGAGCAGAATTTAGAAATAATAAAAGATGTAAATGTAAATACAAATGGAAAAACAGATACAACAATTCATGATATAGCACTAAATGATGATGGATCAATATACTATATGGGATGTTATGATGGAACAATAACGTATACCGAAGATGAAACTGTAAATGGAAAAGCTATAAATTTAACATCAACAAATGAAGATGGAATTCTTGTAAAATATACACCAGACCTAAAAATAGAATGGGCAAAAAGAATTGGTGGAAAATACATAGATCATTTCTTTGATATGGATATATCAGAAGATAATGGAATAATAATTGGTGGTGATTCACAAGGCGGTGGATTAACATTTGCAGCAGAAGATACACAAGCTGGATATGCAATTACAACTTCTCCTGTAGGAAATGGTACAGTAAAAGATGGATGGAGAGGAATAACAGTAAAAATAAATCCAAAAGGAAAGATAGTTTGGGCAAGAGAATTTGGATTTACAGGTAATGAAGGTTGTTATACAGTTACATCATTTACAAATGATACATTTGCATTATGTGGATTTTCAAATTCAACAACAGGTTCTGAAAACGGAAAAGCAATGCTTATAAGAGTTAGTGAAGAAGTAATAGATATAGAAATAGAAGCAATGACAAGCATAGACATATATAATTATAAAAAACAATATAATATAACTACTGAATTAAAAAATGAAGGCGGAACTATTTCTGGTTCAGAAGAAGATATATATGAAAAAGTATATTATAATGAAGATTCTACAAAAGATATTATTGTAACTTCAAATGATGGTTATAGAATAAAAGAAATAATACTTCAAAAAACTGATGATGAAGGAAAAACTACTTCAGAAACGGTTGAAATAGAAAATGACACAAGAACATATACATTAAATTTAAAAAATGTTAAACAGCATATAAAAGTAATAGTAGAATTTGAAAGAATTGAAGCTAAAGTAATAGTACATCATTATTTTGAAGGTACTACAACACCAATAGTTGATAGCAAAGGCAAAAATATTCCAGATAAAGAAATAGAAGGATATGTTAATGATTCATATGAAACAACTTCTAGTAGCGAAATTGCAGAATATTATGAAATAGCTGAAGTTCCAAGTAATAATACAGGAATATTTACAGAAGAAACAATAGAAGTAACATATTATTATAAATATAAAACATATGAATATAAAATTGAATATTATTATGAAAATGAATTAAACAGTGAAAAAACAGAAACTTTATCAGAAACATATAAAAATACAATAGAACAATATCCGAATAAAAATATTAAAGGTTATAAATTTGATAAAACAGTTGGATTACCTTTAACAATTGGAACAAAAATAGAAAATAATATAATAAAAGTTTATTATACAAAAAGAACAGATATAATATATACAGTAGAATATTATTATGAGAATGTAAAAGATGAAAGTCAAACAGAAATTTTTGAAAATCAAACATATGAAGCTTTAATAGAAACATATCCAGATAAAAATAAAACTGGTTACAAATGGGAAACTGATACAGCTCCAATAATATTAGATACAGAAGGAAATATTATAAAAGTTTATTATATTATAGACGAAAGCCAAACAAAAGAACTAAGCTATACGGTAGAATACTATAAAGAAAATGTAAAATCGAAAGAAGATACACAAACAGAAAAAGAAACAGTGCAAATTTTACAGCCAAATACATTAACAGTAAATAAAAGTAATATAAATATAGAAGACAAATATATTGGCTATAAATTGACAGAGATTAAATTAAATGATGAAAAAATAGAAAAATTACCAGATACAGTAAATTTAGAAGATGTAATAAAAATTTATTATGTAATAGATGAAAAACAAACCAAAGAATTAAGTTATACAGTAGAATATTATAAAGATAATGTGAAATCTGAAGGAGATACACAAACAGAAAAAGAAACAGTACAGGTTTTACAACCAAATACATTAACAGTAAATAAAGAAAAAATAGACATAAAAGATATGTATTATGGATATACATTATCTGAAATATTAGTAAATGGTAAAACAGTAGCCAAACTTCCAGATACTGTAGAAAAAGATTCTATTATACAAATAAAATATGTAATAGATGAAAAGAATACAAAAGAATTAGGATATACAGTAGAATATTATAAAGACAATGTAAAAGTAGAAAATGATACACAGATAGAAAAAGAAACAGTACAGGTTTTACAACCAGATACATTAACAGTAAATAAAACACAAATAAATATAAAAGATAAGTATTATGGCTACAAATTATCATTAATAAAATTAAATGATAAAACAATAGACAATTTACCAGAAACAGTAAATACAAACGATATAATAAAAATCTATTATGTATTAGATGAAGGAAATACTAAGAAATTAAGTTATACAGTAGAATACTATAAAGGTAATGTAAAATCAGAAGAGGATACACAAACAAAAGAAATATCTGTACAGATTTTACAGCCAGATACATTAACAGTAGATCAAACACAAATAAATACAAAAGATAAATATTATGGTTATAAATTATCATTAATAAAAATAAATGAAAAAACAATAGATGACTTACCAGAAACAGTAAATACAAAAGATGTAATAAAAATCTATTATATAATTGATGAAAGCAAAACAAAAGAATTAAATTATACAGTAGAGTATTACAAAGATAATATAAAATCAGAAGAAGATACACAAACAGAAAAAGAAACAGTACAGATTTTACAGCCAGATACATTAACAGTAGATCAAACACAAATAAATATAAAAGACAAATATTATGGTTACAAATTATCTGAAATAAAAGTAAATGAAAAAACGCAAGATACATTACCAGAAACAGTAAACACAAAAGATGTAATAAGAATTTATTATATAATTGATGAAAGCAAAACAAAAGATTTAAATTATACAGTAGAATATTATAAAAGTAATGTAAAATCAGAAGAGGATACACAAACAAAAGAAATATCTGTACAAGTTTTACAGCCAGATACAATAACAGTAGACAAATCACAAATAAATATAAAAGATAAATATTATGGTTACAAATTATCAGAAATTAAATTAAACGATAATAAAATAGACAACTTGCCAGAAACAGTAAATACAAAAGATGTAATAAAAATTTACTATGTAGTAGATGAGGAAAATACAAAAGAAATAAGCTATACTATAGAATACTACAAAGAAGGTAAACTAGAAGATAGTGAAAAAGTATCAAAAACTATACAAGTTTTAGAAAAAGATAATTTAGATGTTGATAAATCTAAAATTACAGATAAATATAAATACAAAGGATATAAACTTGTAAATACAGATCCAATAGAAATACCAGAAAAGGTAAAAAATGGAGAAGTAATAAAATTATATTATTTAATTGATGAAGATCAAACTAAAGAGCTAACATATACAGTAGAATACTATAAAGAAAATGCAAAATCAGAAGATGATACGCAAACAGAAAACAAAAAAGTACAAATATTAAAACCAGATACAATAACAGTAGATAAATCACAAATAAATATAAAAGATAAGTATTATGGTTACAAATTATCAGAAATTAAATTAAATGATAATAAAATAGACAGCTTGCCAGAAACAGTAAATACAAAAGATGTGATAAAAATCTATTATGTAATAGATGAAAGTCAGACGAAAAATTTAAGCTATACTGTAGAGTATTATAAAGATACTGAAAAAGTAGAATCTGATACTCAAACAGTAGAAAAAGCAGTACAAGTTTTAGAACCTAATACAATAACAGTAGATAAAACACAAATAAACACAAAAGATAAATATAAAGGTTATGTACTAGAAAAAACAGAACCTACAGAAATACCAGATTCAATAAATAATGGCGAAATAATAAAAGTATATTACAAAGTAAGGGAAGATATACAATATACAATCGAATATTATTATGACAATGTAAAAGATGATAATAAAACAGAAATAATTAACAATCAAAAATATGGAGCGTTAATAGAGACATATCCAAATAAAAATATAGCTGGATATAAATGGGAAACAGATACAGCACCAATAATATTAGATGTAGAAAATAACATTATAAAAGTATATTATATAAAAGATACATTCGAATATACAATTGAATACTATTATGATGGAATAAAAGATACCAGTAAAACAGAAAGTAGTAGAGCAACATACAAAGATGTAATAAATAATTATTTAGATAAAAATATAAATGGTTATAAATTAAGCAAAACAGAAAATTTACCACTTACAATAACAGAAGATGTAAATAAAAATATTATAAAAATATATTACATAGTTGATGATGGAAATACAAAAGAATTGAGCTATTCTGTAGAATACTACAAAGATAATGTAAAAGTAGAAGAAGATACACAAGTTGTAAAAAATATAGTTCAAATTTTAAGTCCAGATACATTAAAAGTGGATAAAACTCAAATAAATGTAATAGATAAATATGTAGGATACAAATTAGAAAAAACAGAACCAGAAACAATACCTACAACAGTAAATACAGGTGATGTAATAAAAGTATTCTATGTAAAAGATGAATTTGAATATACAACAGAATATTATTATGATGGAATTATAAACAAAAACATGACAGAAAGTGGAAAAGCAATATACGAAACCATAATAGATGTGTATACAGATAAAAATATAAAAGGATATAAACTGGAAAAAACAGAAAATAATCCTTTAAAAATAACAGAAGATAAAACTCAAAACATAATGAAAGTATACTATGTAAAAGATACTTTTGAATATACAGTAGAGTATTATTATGAAGGTATAAAAGATAGTAGCAAGACAGAAGTAAATAAACAAACATATAATGACATAATAAATAATTATACAGACAAAAATATAACAGGATACAAATTAGAAAAGACAGAAAACCTACCACTTACAATAACAGAAGATGTAAATAAAAATATTATAAAAATATATTACATAGTTGATGATGGAAATACAAAAGAATTGAGCTATTCTGTAGAATACTACAAAGATAATGTAAAGGTAGAAGAGGATAGTCAAATAGTAACAAATACAGTACAAGTATTAAAACCAGATACATTAAAAGTAAATAAAGCAGATATAAATACTGTAAATAAATACTTAGGATATAAACTAGAAAAAACAGAACCTACTGTAATTCCATCAACAGTCAATAATGGAGATATAATAAAAATATATTATGTACTTGATGAATCACAAACAAAAAAATTAAATTATACAGTAGAATATTATAAAGATGGAATGAAAGTAGAAGAAGATACTACAGAAGAAAAAACAACAGTACAAGTATTAAAACCAAACACATTAACAGTAAATAAAGAAAAAATAAATTTAACTGATAAATATGTTGGATACAAATTAGAAAAGACAGAACCTGCTGAAATTTCAAATGTGATAAATTCAGGTGATACAATAAAAGTATATTATACTCCGAGAACGGATATAACATATACAGTAGAATATTATTATGAAAACAGAAAAGATGAAAGTAAGACAGAAATTTTTGAAAATCAAACATTTGGAACATTAATAGAAACATATCCAGATAAAAATATAACTGGATATAAATGGGAAACAGATACAGCACCAATAGTTTTAGGTGTAGAAGAAAACATAATAAAAGTATACTATGTAAAAGACAAATTTGAATATACAGTAGAGTATTATTACGATGGTATAAAAGATACAAGTAAAACAGAAGTATTAAAGGATACATTTGAAAATGTAATAACAACATATCCAGACAAAACACCAACAGGTTATGTAACAGAAAAAACAGAAGGATTACCTCTTACAATATCATCAAATGCACAAAACAATATAATAAAAGTATATTATGTAAAAGGTGAATTTGAATATACAGTAGAGTATTACTATGAAGGAATAAAAGATTCAAGCAAAACTGAAGTTAAAAAAGCAAAATATGGTGATGTTATATCAACATATACAGAAAAAGCAAAAACAGGATATGTAATAGAATCAGTAGATAATATACCACTTACAATAAAGGAAATTGAAATAGACAATATAATTAGAGTATATTATGTGAAAGGTGAATTTAACTATACTGTAGAATACTATTATGAAGGAGTAAAAGATGATAGTAAAACAGTAGCATCAAAAGGAATATATAATGACATAGTAGAAGATTATGATGAAAAATTAATTACAGGATATAAACTAAAAGAAGTAGAAAATATTCCTTTAGTAATAACAGAAGAATCATCAAATAATATAATAAAAGTATATTATGAAAAAGACGAATTTGAATACAAAGTAGAATATTATTATGATGATGAAAAACAAGAAGTAGAAACAGAATATGATAAGGCAAAATTTGAAGAAGTAATAAATACATACATGGATAAAAATATTACAGGATATAAACTAGAAAAAACAGAAAATTTACCACTTACAATAAGTGCAAATAAATCAAGTAATGTAATAAGAATCTATTATGTAAAAGCAGATTTTGAATATACAGTAAATTACTATTATGACGGAATAGAAGATACAAGTGCAAAACAAACATTAAAAGGAATCTATGAAGAAATAATAGAAACATATCCAGATAAAGTAAAATATGGATATGAATTTGATAGTGTAAATGGTTTACCTCTTACAATAACAGAAAAACCAGAAGAAAATATAATTGATGTATACTACACAAGAAAAACAGGAGAAGTAGAAGTAAAATATATTGACAAGATAAGTAAAAGAGAAATATCAGTTGAAACTATCAAAACAGGAAAAGTATTAGACAGCTTTGATTTAACAGAAGATGAAAAAGAAATTGATGGATATACATTAATAGAAAAACCAAGTTCACTAACAGGAAAATATGAAGAACAAAAACAAACATATATATACTACTATGCAGTAACAAGTGATGTAATAATAAAATACTTAGAAAAAGGAACAGATGAAGAAATTGCAGTAGAAGATCAAATAATAGGATATGAAGGAAAAGAATATACAACAAATGAAAAAGCAATAGAAGGATATACATATGTAGAAACAAAAGGAAATGAAAAAGGTACAATGACAAAAAGAACAACAGAAGTAATATACTATTATTTACAAAATACAACTGTAAGAGTAAACTACATAGACAGAGAAACAGATGTAATATTAGAAACTGTAGTTGAAAAAGGAAAAGTTGGAGACGTATATGAATCAAAAGCAAAAGATTTTGAAAATTATGTCCTAGTAGATGAACCTGTTTTAAAAACTGTTACAATGGAAAAAGAAGAAATAGTATTAGAATACTATTACGCTCATGTATCAGATGGTGTAATTGAAAAACACATAGATTTAATAACAGGAGAAATTTTAGATAATGAAACATATCCAGGAAATGAAGGAGATACCTATAAAACAAGAAGTAAAAACTTTAAAGGATATGATTTAGTAGAAGATAGATTACCTTCTAATGCAGAAGGTGTGATGTCAATAGGAACAATCGAAGTAAAATATTATTATATAAGAAAAACTAGTGTAATAGTAGAATATATAGATGTATTAACAGGATACAACATAGAATTAGACGGAGAAGACACTACTGAAATAATAGAAGGACATGAAGGTGATCTATATAATGCACAAGTAAAAACATTTTCAGAATATGAAATTGTAAAAGATAAATATCCAGATAATAGTACAGGAAGAATGAAAGTTACAACTGACGAAAATGGCAAAGTAGATACAACAATAAGAGTAACATTCTATTATGTACATAAATCTAAAGGTGTAGAAGAACAATATATAGACATTTCAACAGGAGAAACAATAGGAACTAATTTAATAAAAGGAAATGAAGGAGACGAATATACAAGTACACCAAAAGAAATAGAAGGATATGAATTAGTAGAAGAAAAACTTCCAGATAATACTGAAGGTGAAATGACAATAGAAAAAATAGAAGTAAAATACTATTACATAAGAAAAATGAAAGTAATAGTAGAATATATAGACACAAATACAACATTAAAATTAAAAGAAATAAACAAAGAAACTCAAAGTCAAGAAGATAGTACAGAAACTATAGAAGGACTTGAAGGAGACAGTTATACTACAAAAGAAAAGAAATTTGATAATTATAAATTAGTAAATAAAACTGACAATACAGAAGGAATAATGAAACCAGAAAATGGAAGTTCAGAAATAAGAGTAAAATACTATTATGCAAAAGTATCACCAGGTGTAAAAATAAAATATATTGACTCAAAAACAGGGGAAATAATAAAAGAAGAAAAACAAGAAGGATATGTAGGTGATAATTATACAAGTGCTTTAGAAGAAATAAATGGATATGAATTAGTAAAAGAAAAATTACCAGCAAATAGAGAAGGCACAATGGGAGATGAAGGAATTGAAATTAAATATTACTATATCAGAAAAACAAAAGTTGTAGTAGAATACATAAATAGGAAAACAGGAAGTAAATTAAAAGTAGATACAGTAATAGAAGGACATGAAGGAGATACATATTCAATATCTTCAGAAGTAATAAGTGGATATAATTTAGTAGATAAAACAAACAATGAAACAGGAACAATGACAAAAGATAGTATAGTAGTAAAATATTATTATGAAAATCCAAATGAAGTTGTAGTAAATAAAAATACATCAGGGAAAACACCAAATACAGGAGATATGCTACCAGTATATGCAATAAGCATGATATGTGTAGTAATAATATTAAATGTTACAATGCAAGTTGTAATTATCAAAAAAAGAAAATAAAAGCACTTTATTTAGTAAAAGCAAACTATAAGTTTGAAAAAGCACTAAAAGGTGCTTTTTATATTGTAAGAAAATTAAAAATAGAAATATACTACAGATATAATCTTAATAATATATTAATTTTAAAAACTTTGACAATTAATAAACTAGTGATATAATATATTTATTAAATTATGCTAAAGGAGAATTTTTTATGGCAAAAAATAAGAAAAATAATATGTTTTTGAAATCATTAATTGTTTTTATAATAACAGCTTTAATAGCTTTATATTTAGTATTAAATAAAGGACATATAGGAAAAATAGCTTTAGTAAATACAGAATCATCAAAAGAAGAAAAACTAACTCAAACAATTGAAGTTTCAGTAGAAAAAGATTATTTATCTTCAAAATCTAAAGAAGAAACAGACATAATAGTTAAAATAGATGGTGAAGAAGTTACAGAAGGAGTAGAATACGCATCATCAGATGAAGATATTATAAAAATAGAAAATGGAAAGGCAATTGCTAAGAAAGACGGAAAAGCAACTATAACAGCAAAAGTTGGAGATATTGCAGATTCAGTAAATATGCATGTTATAACGCCTATTAAAACATTAAAATTTACATCAACAAGTAAATTAATAAAAGTTGGAAAAGAATTACAAATGAAATTACAAGTTACACCATCAGATGCTAGTATAGAAACTTTAACATATGAATCAAGTGACGAAGAAATTGCAACAGTAAATAATAATGGTATAGTAACAGGAGTTTCAAAAGGAAAAGTAACTATTACAGTAAAAGATTCATATACAGGTGAAGAAAAAAATGTAGATTTAACAATAAAATAAAAATAAAGTACACCTTAAATGTTAGAAAAAATCTGACGTTTAAGGTGTATTTTTTTAAAAAAATTGGTATAACTCTAGATTGTACAAATTTTATATAATAAAATTTTTGTTTCTATTCTACTTTAAAATTTATGTATAATATAAAAGAAATAAGGAAAAATATGAGTAAAAGCCTTTAAATAGCTAGGAAAAAAGGTGCGAGTTTGACATAATCTATAAAAGAGAGTATAATATATAGATGAATAATGTTTTAAATAGGAGTTTTTATGCCGAATCAAAGTGAAAAGTTAATAGAAAAGTTAACATCTAAAGTGCAATTATATGTTGTACTTATAGGAATACTTTTAATAGAACTATGTACATATGATTTAAGATGGATAGTTCCTTCAATATTTATTTTTATTGGTATAGTAGTATATTCATTTTGGAATAGTAGCAGAAAAAAGAATGAAATAGTATCACATATACAAGAAGTTACATCAGATGTAAATAATGCAACTAAAAACAATTTAATAAATTCACCAATACCACTAGTACTTGTAGAAACAGATGGAAATATTATTTGGAAAAGCAAGAAATTTATGGAAGAATTTCAAAATATAGAAATTAGAAATTATCTTACACCAATAGTAAAAGAAATAAAATTAGATATTGAAAAAGGAAATGAAAACAAAGAAATAGTAAAACAATTCAATATTGATAAAAAAGTTTATAAAATAAAAGGCGGAGTAGCTAAAAGTAAAAAAAGAGATAAAAGAACTCAAAAAGAATATATATTAACTTTGTATTTTATAGACGAAACAAAATATAATGAATTATTTGATACTTATAATAATTCTAAAACATGTATAGGTCTTGCAACAATAGATAATTATGATGATATTGTTCAAAGAACATTGCCAGAAGAAAGAGTAAAATTATTAGCTAATATAGAAAAAGAAATTATAGACTGGATAAATAAAACAGGTGGACTTATTATAAAAACAGATAGAGATTCATTTATTTTTGTTTTTGAACAACAATATTTAAATGAATTTGAAAAAGAGAAATTTAATATTTTAGATAGAGTTAAAATGCTAGAAAAAGATTCTAATGTACAAATAACACTTAGTATGTCAATATCAAATGAAGGAAATAACAATTACGAAAAATATAAAAATGCAATGAATGGTATGGACATTGTACTAGGAAGAGGTGGAGACCAAGCTGTTGTTAGAAAAGAAGGAAAATATAAATTTTATGGTGGAAAGTCTTTAGAAGTAGAAAAAAGAACAAAAGTAAAAGCAAGAACTATTTCTCAATCAATATCAAAAATTATAGATGAATCAGAAAATGTTGTTATTATGGGACATAGCAATATAGATATTGATGCATTTGGATCTGCCTTAGGCTTATATAGATTATCAACTTATTTAAACAAAAAATGTTATATAGCATCAGAGCCAAAAGGAAAATCATTAGGAAAGTTTATTGAAATATTAAAAGAACAAGAAAAATATAAAGATGTAATTATTTCAGAAGATGAAGCAGAAGAAATAATTACAGACAAAACACTTTTAATAATAGTTGATACACACAAAAAGTCATATGTTGAATTTCCAAATCTTTTAGATAAAACAGATAGAATTGTAGTTATAGATCATCACAGAAAAAGTCCAGACGCAATTGAAAATATGCTTATATCTTTCCATGAAGTATATGCATCATCAACCGCAGAATTAGTAACAGAAATAATACAATATGCTAAACAAAATATAGAGTTAACATTATTAGAAGCTGAAAGCTTATATGGTGGAATTATGGTAGATACAAAAGATTTTACATTTAAAACAGGTGTAAGAACTTTTGAGGCAGCAGCATATTTAAGAAGATATGGTGTTGATATAATAAGAGTAAAAAAATGGTTCCAAGCAGATTTAGAAAGCTACAATAAAATTTCAGAAATAATTAAAAATACAGAAATAATAAACAATAGTATAGGTATTTCTGTATATGATGAAGAAAATAAAGATGTAAATTTAATTTGTGCAAAAGCAGCTGATGAATTATTAACAATAAGTGATATAACAGCATCATTTGTTATGGGAAAAATAGGAGAAAAAGTTTGCATAAGTGGTCGTTCAATAGGTGATATTAATGTTCAAGTTATATTAGAAAAACTTGGCGGTGGAGGTCATATAACATTAGCTGGTGCACAATTAGAAGGTATGACATTAGAAGAAGCTAAAGATGAACTTATAATTAGAATAAATGAATATTTGTTAGAAACAGAATAAAAGAATGCATATAGCATTCTTTTATTCATTTATACTTGAAAAATAGCTGAAAGTGTTATAAAATATAGCAAACTTGTATGAAATTATAATAATATAAATTTAAGAATAGGAGTGATGTTATGAAAGTTATTTTAAAACAAGACATAAAAGGTGTTGGAAAAAAAGATCAAATAATAAATGCAGCTGATGGATATGCAAGAAATTATTTATTACCAAAAAACTTAGCTGTACCAGCAGACAATACAAATATGAATAAATTAAAAGCTAAAAATGAATCAATTGCTTATAAAAAAAGTGAAGATTTAAAAGAAGCTAAAGAAATAGCAGAAAAAATGAAAAAAATAACTTTAAAAATATCAGTAAAAGCAGGAGATAATGGAAAATTATTTGGTGGTGTTACATCAAAAGAAATCTCAGAAGCCTTGAAAAAAGAATATAATATTGATATAGATAAAAAGAAAATATTATTGTCAGAAACAATAAAAGTAGCAGGTGTAACAAAAGTAGATATAAAATTAAATGAAGGTGTTACAAGTACATTATCTGTTATGGTAGTGTCAAGTAATAATTAATATATCAAAACTTATGTAAGGGATGTAAAAAAATGGATATAGGAAAAATACCACCACATGATATAGAAGCAGAACAAGCTATTTTAGGAAGTATGCTTACAGATAAAGATGCTGTAATAAGTGCTATAGAAGTATTAAGAGAAGATTCTTTTTATAGAGAAGATAATAAAGCAGTTTTTAAAGCAATAGTAAATTTATATTCAAGAAATGAACCAATAGATATAATAACAGTTAAAGCAGAACTTGTAGAAACTGGAAATTTAGAAAGAGTAGGTGGACTTGAATATTTAGCAGAACTTCCTGAAAGAGTACCAACAACAGCAAATGTTGAAAAATATATAAAAATAGTAGATGAAAAAGCTATGCTAAGGCGTCTTATAACATCTGCAAATGAGCTTGTAGCATTAGGATATAATGAAACAGAAAACGTAGATGCTATAATGGATATGGCTGAAAAAAATATTTTTGATTTAGCACAAAAAAAGAATACAAAAGGATATTCAGCAATAAAAGATGTTTTAGTAGAATCATTTGCTCAACTTGAAAAATTATATAATCAAAAAGGTGTTGTATCAGGTATTTCAACAGGTTTTATAGATTTAGATTATAAAACAGCAGGACTTCATAATTCGGATTTAATAATAATAGCAGCAAGACCTGCAATGGGAAAATCTGCGTTTGCTATAAATATTGCAACAAATGCAGCAGTTATGAGCAATTTACCTGTTGTAATATTTAACTTAGAAATGTCAAAAGAACAAATAGGAAACAGAATTTTATGTAGTGAAGCAATGGTTGATAGTAATAAAGTTAGAACTGGTCAGATGGAAGATGAAGATTGGATGAAACTTGCTTCAACTCTTGGAAGAATATCTGAAGCACCAATTTATATAGATGATACACCAGGTATTTCTATAATGGAAATAAGAGCAAAATGTAGAAAATTAAAATTAGAAAAAAATATAGGATTAGTAGTAATTGACTATTTACAATTAGTTCAAGGTACAGGAAAGAAAAATGCAAGTCGTGAGCAAGAAATTTCTGAAATAAGTAGATCTTTAAAAATACTAGCTAAAGAGTTAGATATACCAGTAATTGCTCTTTCACAATTATCCCGTGGAGCTGAAAAACGTGATGATAAAAGACCAATGCTTTCAGACTTAAGAGAATCTGGAGCTATAGAGCAAGATGCTGATATAGTAATGTTTTTATATAGAGATGATTACTATAACGAAGATTCAGAAAAAAAGAATATAGCAGAAGTTATTCTTGCTAAACATAGAGGTGGTTCAACAGGTACAGTAGAGCTTGCTTGGATGGGAAATTATACAAAATTTGCTAATTTAGATAAAAGATTTAGTGGAATGGAAATGTAGTATGCTAAAAGAAAATATTATAAATACAATTAAAAAATATAATTTAATAGAATCTGGAGACAAAATAGTATTAGGGGTTTCAGGTGGTCCAGATTCTATTAGTATGCTTAAAATTTTAAATGAATTAAAAAATGAAAAAGTATTTAATTTTGAAATATGTGTAGCACATATAAATCATGGTTTAAGAGAAAATGCTAAATTAGATGAAATCTATGTTAAAGAATTTTGTGAAAAAAACAATATAGAATTTTATGTTTTACATGCAAATATAAAAGAAATCGCAGAAAAAAATAAAAAAGGTTTAGAAGAAACAGGAAGAGATATAAGATATAGTTTTTTCAATGAAATAATGGAAGAAACAAATTCAAATAAAATAGCAATAGCACATAACTTAAATGATAATGCAGAAACAATTATAATGAATTTACTAAGAGGCGTAGGCTTATCTGGACTTAAAGGAATAGAAGCTAAAAATGGAATTTATATAAGACCACTTATTGAATGTGAAAGAAAAGAAATAGAAGAATATTGTGAAATAGAAAAATTAAATCCAAGGCATGATGAATCAAATGATGAAAATATATATACAAGAAATAAGATAAGAAATATAGTAATTCCGTATATTGAAGAGGAATTTAATCCCAATATTATTAAAACAATAAATAGATTATCTAATATAATAAAAGAAGATATTAATTTTATAGAAGATGAAGTCACAAAAAAATATAAGGATATTTGTATAGAAGAAAAAAATTTATTTAAAAGTGATGTATATAATAAAGATAATGAGTCTACAATTATATTAGACTTAAAAAAATTTAATATGTTAAACATATCAATACAAAAAAGAATTATTTTATATTCGATAGAAAAGATTTTTGGAAGTACAAAAGGAATAGAAAAGATACATATAGATGATATTATAAAGTTATGTAATAACAATATTGGTAACAAATATTTAACACCAAATAAGAAAACTAAAATTGTAATAAAAAATAAAAAAATATATGTAATGTCTGTAAAATAAGTATCCGTAGTATGCTAAAAATGCTTATATTACAGACATATTTCTTTTTAAAAAAGATATTGAAAACGTAAAAAACGTATGCTATATTTTAGGCATAACTTATGTTAGGAGGAAAGGATTTTGAAAAAAGGAATTAGTAAGTTAACAATGTGGAGTGTAATAGGTATAATTTTTATATTTTTATTAATCTCTGCATTAAATGAATCTGATACAAAAATGAGTTATTCAGATTTAATGACAAATATAAAAGAAGGAAAGGTAACTTCTATTGAAATATCATCTGATAAAGCAACAGCAACTGTTACATTAGATGGTTCAGAAATAGAAAGTGAAAAAGCAAATAGATTAAATGTAAAACAAGTTGCTATTCCAAGTATAGAAAATTTGATGGAAGAATTAACTAAAGAAGAAAGATTAGGACAAATAGAAATAATTCAAGAAGAAGAATCTGTATTAATAGCAGTATTTAGTTTATTCTCACCATTTGTAATTCTAATTGTATTTTTACTATTCTGGTTATTATTAATGAATCCAAATCAAGGTGGAAACAAATCTATGTCATTTGGAAAAAGTAAAGCTAGAATGTTAAATTCAAATGATAAAAATAAAGTAACATTTAAAGATGTGGCAGGTGTAGACGAAGAAAAAGAAGAATTACAAGAAATAGTAGACTTTTTAAAATCACCAAAGAAATTTACAGACATGGGTGCTAGAATACCAAAAGGTGTTTTATTAGTTGGTCATCCAGGTACTGGTAAAACTTTACTTGCAAAAGCAGTTGCAGGAGAAGCTGGAGTACCATTCTTTATAATAAGTGGATCAGACTTTGTTGAAATGTTTGTTGGTGTTGGTGCATCAAGAGTAAGAGATTTATTTGAACAAGCTAAAAGAAATAGTCCATGTATAATTTTTATAGATGAAATAGATGCAGTAGGACGTCAAAGAGGAGCAGGTCTTGGTGGAGGACATGATGAAAGAGAACAAACATTAAATCAATTACTTGTTGAAATGGATGGATTTTCTGCAAATGAAGGTGTAATAGTTTTAGCAGCTACAAATAGACCAGATGTATTAGATAAAGCACTTTTAAGAGCAGGAAGATTTGATAGACAAATAGTAGTAGGAACACCAGATGTAAAAGCAAGAGAAGAAATATTAAAAGTACATGCAAGAAAAAAGAAAATAGCAGAAGATGTAGATTTAGGAACAATTGCAAAAAATACAGCAGGATTTGCTGGTGCTGATTTAGAAAACATATTAAATGAAGCAGCATTATTAGCAGCTAGAAGAGATAAAACAGAAATTGGTATGGAAGAAATTGAAGATGCTATGGTAAAAGTAACAATGGGACCTGAAAAGAAATCAAGAGTAATTAGTGAAAAAGAGAAAAAACTAGTTGCTTTCCATGAAGCAGGACATGCTGTTGCAAGTCATTTCTTACCAACACAAGATGATGTACATCAAATATCAATTATTCCAAGAGGAATGGCTGGTGGTTATACAATGTATAGACCTTCAGAAGATAGACAATTTATGAGTAAATCTGAAATGGAAGAACAAATAATTTCACTATTAGGTGGTAGAGTTGCAGAAAGTATAGTATTAGGAGATATATCAACAGGAGCTAGCAATGATATAGAAAGAGCTTCTAAAATAGCAAGAGAAATGGTTACAAAATATGGTATGAGTGAAAGATTAGGAACAATTACTTTTGGATCAGGCCAAGAAGAAGTATTTTTAGGAAGAGATTTTGCAACACAAAAGAACTTTAGTGAAGAAACATCTGGAATAATAGATGAAGAAGTAAAAAGAATAATTGATTACGCATACAATAAAACAGAAGAAATATTAAGAACAAATTTAGAAAAATTACATCAAGTAGCAGGAGTACTATTAGAAAAAGAAAAAATTGATGGTGATGAATTCTTAGAAATAATGAATGGATAAAATAAAAGATACCTTAGGAAAGCCAGTATTGGTAAAATCCTAAGGTATTTTTTTGTTTTTTTATATATTTATTATTAAATTAATCTTTTTATAATTTTAAGAATTATAGACAAAATAGTATATTTTAAGCAACTTAGAAGAAAATTAAGAAAAAAGTTAAATGATATAAAAATGTAAAAAATGCTAATATGCATTCTCCCTAGAAAACGTACTAAAAAGGCTTAAAAATGTAAGATGTTTGTTATTTACTTTATCTTAATAAAAGTCTATATTATTATCAAGTAAAAATGGTTATTTGTATAACTAGATTTAAAATACTAAAGAAAATTAAAAATAGCTATACAAAAGAAAGGAGGTAATCCTAAAAAAGTCATGAAAGAGCAAAGATTCAAAAAGCTAGGTATTTTTGTATCTATTGTTTTAGCATTAATATTACTTTTCCTGAGTATATATATTATTAGTGAAAATAAAACGGCTAATGATATTACAGTTGAAGAAGTAAAAACGAATGCTTATACAACAAGTAGCGTTTTTGAGGAATTTGTGAAAGAAGATGGCACAACCTATAATTTTGAAACAACACAAAAAGTAAAAGATGTAACAGAAATGGAAACAGCAGATATTCTATATGGTTCGTATAAATTTAATCATACAGGTGCCGCATCAGTTCAAAGAATGGTTTTAAGAGGATTAACTGTAACAGATCAATGGTATTCAAAATTATCTACAATAAGTGGATATGAATGGATAGCAAAATTTGAAAAAGATTCGCTTTATAGTTCAGATTCTAGTTTAAGAGATTCAAATGGGAATCTACTTGTAAGAGGAAACTCTTCAGCAGGTAAATTAGAACAACAAAATTCTAATGATAAAATATATAAAGCATATTTAGTAATTTCAAATGAGGAAAAATATGGACATAAATTATTAAAAGAATATCCAATAACTTTGATAGGACCAAATGGAAAATATATCGAAACCAAAATAGAAAATGTTAGAGAATGTACAGGAACAGATAGATATGCTGGATTTATGGATGTAACAGAATTTGTAAAAGATCAAGGATATGGATGGTATTATTGTTGTAATGTTCCATATCTTTGGACAGGAAATTTTAATGTAGATCAATATGCAGCATGGAAATTGATTGTTATAGAAGAAAGTTCAGATATTCCAATAAGAGCATTAACACTAAAACTTGGATTACAACAATCAAGTGCAGATCCAGGAACTAGTATAGAGATAAATTCAAAAGATATAAAAACTAAATCAGAAGGTGAAGTTACAGGACAAATTTTATATTCTTTAGAAGGTGCAGATACAGATCCAGGAAGAAACTTTTTAAGTGTTATAGTAGATGGAGTTTCATATACAGATATCTATAAAGAAACAGGTCAAACTACTGTTATGAGAACAGATGAATCTCCAATGATAGAAATGTTTACTAGAAATAATAAGAAATTAGATAATCTTTTGAAATTTGATAGCAAAGCAAATAGTATATCAGATTATGCTCAATTTACATATACAGGTTTAGATGGAAAGAAATATACATTAGATGGAGCAAAACAAGGATCAGATACAGAACTTATAGATATAGATGGAAAGAAAACCAATACAAATGTTACGATTGGAAACAATAAAAGTTCTATTATATTTAATTTTAGAGCAGAAAACTGTGTACTTCATTCTACGGCATTAGGACTAGCAATAGATATTGAAGGAACAAATTATCAAAATAGTATAAATGCAGAAGTAGATGTAACTAATAATGAAAAAGAAATTATTATAACTGGAGATTCTAAAAATATCTATGGAAATAATAATACAGGTTTATATGAAACGAAAACTATAATAAATTTAGATTCAGACATTACTGTTAATAAAAACAAAGTAGAAGTAATAGCATATTGGAAGAAAAATAGAACAACAGAACAAATAAAAATAGATAGCAAAGATATAATTATTGAAGATGACAAAATTACGATACTTTGGGGAGATAATAGAGAAGACATAGAAGATTTAACACTATATGGAGATACATTAATATTTACAATTTCTGGATTAGAAGTTGAAAAAATCAAACCGCAATATTCAAATAATGTAAGTGTTACTGGAAAACTATATTCATCTGGTGTAAAAACAGACAAAGTTATAGGTAATATAGCCAAAGAAGAATCATATATAGAATATGGAGATATAACAATAAAAAAAGAATGGTTAGACAATAGTAATGAATTAAAACTAAGACCAACTACAATATCTGTAGATCTATATAGAAACAATACAATTGGAACAATTACAAAAATAGGAACTTTTAAGATTAATATAGACAAAACATCAAACACTCAAGAATATATTGTAAAAGATATGTTAATTGGTGATAGTTCAGGAAAATATACATATTATATCGAAGAACATGATATTAATCTAAGTAATGGAGATTCTTATACATCAAAAATTGATGGAATGAATATTACAAATAAACTTACAGGAAAAGTATCCAAAACAGTAGATGTTACATGGGTAGATAAGAAAAATGCTAATGATACAAGACCAGAAAACTTAAATGTAGATTTATATCAAAATGGAACTAAAATTAGCGATTATAATATAACAGTAGAAAATGAAGATTCATATACATTTTCGAATTTGGAAAAATATGATGAAAATGGAAAATTATATGAATATACAGTAAAAAATACAGATAGTATTCCAGGATATGATACAACTATTGATGGATTTGAAATAACAAATAAATTAGTAGAAAAAAATTATACTGTTGAATATTATTATGATGGCATAATAAATAGTGAAAAGACAGATACTTTAACTGCATATTATAAAGACAAAATCGAAAAATATACAGATAAGAATATAACAGGATATAAATTAGAAAAAACAGAAAATTTACCACTTACAATAGAACTAAACGAAAGTTTAAATGTACTAAAAGTATATTATATAAAAGATACATTTAAATATACAGTAGAGTACTATTATGATGGTGTAAAAAATTCAACTAATTATGAAACTTATGAAGCTACATATTTAGATGAAATAACAAATTACGTAGATAAGAACATAACAGGATATAAACTAGATAAAATAGAAAATAGGCCATTAAAGATAACAGAAATATCTAAAAATAATGTTATGAAAATATACTATGTAAAAGATGATTTTGATTATACTGTTGAATATTATTATGATGGAATAATAAATGAAGAAAAAACAGAATCTTTAATTGGAACATATAAAGATATAATCAAAAAATATCCTGACAAAAATATAACAGGATATAAACTAGAAAAAACAGAAAATTTACCTTTAACAATAACAGAAGTTACAGGTGATAATGTAATAAAAGTATATTACGAAAAAGATGATTTTGATTATACGATTGAATATTATTATGATGGCGTAAAAAATCAAAATAAAACAGAAACTGTAAATGCAACATACAAAGATATAATAGAACGTTATCCAAATAAAATTATAACAGGATATAAATTAGAAAAGACAGAGAATTTACCTTTAACAGTTTCGGAAAATGAAAATAATAATATTATAAAAGTATACTATATAAAAGATACATTTAATTATAAAGTAGAATATTATTATGATGGTGTACAAGATAATCAAAGTACAGAAATAATAGAAGCTACATATAAAGATGTAATAAGAACTTATACAGATAAAGTAAAAGTAGGATATAAATTTGATGAAACTAAAAATTTACCACTTACAATAAGTGAAAAAGAAGAAAATAATATTATAAAAGTATATTATGAAATAGACGAAAAACAAACAAAAGACTTAAGTTATACAGTAGAATATTATAAGGACGGTAAAAAAGTAGATGAAGATATAGCCATCGAAAAAGCAAAAGTACAAATTTTAAAACCAGATACAATATCTGTAAATAAAGAAAAAATTAATCTTATAAATATGTATGCAGGATATCAGCTTGAAAAAACTGAACCAGAAACTATACCAGATACAGTAAATAATGGAGATACAATTAAAATATATTATACGAAAGGAAAATTTAATTATACTGTAAAATATTATTATGATGGTATAGAAAATGAAAATAGTAAAGAAACCTTTAGTGCAACATTTGAAGATGTAATTAATAATTATACAAATAAATTGATTAAAGGTTATGTATTAGAAAAAACAGAAAATTTACCGCTTACAATAACAGAAAATGAAAATAATAATATTATTAAAATATTCTATGTAAAAAGAACAGATATAGAATATACTGTAGAATACTATTATGAAAATGTTTTAGATGAAACTAAAACAGAAACAATAAAAAACCAAAGATTTGGAGACATTATAGAAAATTATACAGATAAAGTAATTACAGGATATACGTATGAAACAGATACAGCTCCAATAATCTTAGATGAAGAAAATAATATAATAAAAGTATATTATGTAAAAGATAAATTTGATTATACAGTAGAATACTATTATGATGGAATAAAAGACAATAGTAAAACAGAAAAGATAAAAGCAACATTTGAAGAAATAATAAAAAATTATCCTGATAAAAATATAACAGGATATAGATTAGAAAAAACAGAAAATTTACCTTTAACAATTACTGAAAATCCTATAAATAATATAATTAAAATATATTATGTAATAGATGATGGAAGTACAAAAGAATTAAATTATACAGTAGAATATTACAAAGATGGAGTAAAGGTTGATAATGATACAAAAATAGTAACTACAAGAGTTCAAATATTAGAATCAGATAAGATAAAAGTAGATAAATCAGAAATTGATTTAGAAAATAAATACATAGGATATAAATTAGAAAAAACAAACCCAGAAACAATTCCAAAAGAAGTAGATTCTGGACAAGTAATTAAAGTATATTATATAAAAGATACATTTAATTATAGTGTAGAATATTATTATGATGGAATAAAAGATAATACAAAAACAGATGTATTATCAGCAAAATATCAAGATAAAATAGAAAATTATCAAGATAAAAACATAACAGGATATAAGTTAGAAAAAACAGAAAATTTATCTTTATCTGTAACAGAAAAAGAAGAGGAAAACATAATAAAAATATATTATATAAAAGATAAATTTGATTATGTAATAGAATATTATTATGATGGTGTAAAAGCTGAAGAAAAAGCTGAAATAATAAATGCTACATATAAAGACATAATAGAAAAATATCCTGATAAAAATATTTTCGGATATAAATTAGGAAAAACAGAAAACTTACCTTTAACAGTAAGTGAAAATCCTATAAATAATATAGTAAAAATATATTATGTGATAGACGAAAATCAAACAAAAGAACTAAGCTATAAAGTTGAATACTATAAAGATGGGGTTATCTCTAATGAAGATACTCAAATAGTAAAAACAGAAGTACAAGTTCTAGAAGAAGAAACTCTAAGAGTAGACAAAACAAAAATAAATATAAATGATAAATATTTAGGATACAAACTAAATAATATAGTTCCAGAAACAATACCAGATATTGTAAATAATGGAGATACAATAAAAGTCTACTATGTTTTAGACGAAAGTCAAACAAAAGAATTAAGTTATACAGTAGAGTATTATAAGGACAATGTAAAAGTTGAATCTGATACTCAAATAGTAAAAAATGTAGTTCAAGTTTTAAAACCAGATACAATAAAAGTTGACAAAAAGCAAATAAATTCAGTTAATAAATATAAGGGATATAAACTTGAAAAAATTGAACCAAAAGTATTACCAGAAGAGGTAACTAGTGGAACAGTAATAAAAATATATTACAAAATAAGAACTGACATAACATATACAGTAGAATACTATTATGAGAATGCTTTAGATAGAAGTAAAACAGAAGTGTTTGAAAATCAAAAATATGGAACAGTAGTAGAAAGTTATCCTGACAAAAATATAACAGGATATAAATGGGAAACAGATACAGGTCCAATTGTACTTGACTTAGAAGAGAATATAATAAAAGTATACTATGTAAAAGATAAATTTGAATACAGAGTAGAATATTATTATGACGGAATAAAAAATGATAGCAAAACGGAGGTATTATCTGCAACATATCAAGATAATATAAAAACATATACAAATAAAAAAATAACAGGATATAAAGTAGAAAAAGAAGAAAATTTACCTTTAACAATAACAGAAAATCCAATGAATAATATAATAAAAATATATTATGTAAAAGATAATTTTAAATATACGGTAGAATATTATTATGATGGAGTAAAAGATGATACAAAAACAGAATTATCAGAAGCAACATATCAAGAAATTATAACAAAATATACAGATAAAAATATAGTAGGTTACAAATTAGAATCAACTGATAATTTACCACTTACAATAAAAGAAATTGAAATAGACAATATAATTAGAGTATATTATGTAAAAGATAAATTTGATTACAAAGTAGAATATTATTATGATGGAATAAAAGATGATACAAAAACAGAAACAAATAAAGTAACTTTTGGAGATGAAGTTAAAACCTATACAGATAAAAATGTAATAGGATACATTCTTGAAAAGGTAGAAAATCTACCACTTACAGTAACAGAGAATGTAGATAATAATATAATTAAAGTATATTATTCGAAAGATACTTTTGAATATACGATAGAATATTATTATGATGGTATAAAAAATAATGCTAAAACAGAAAAGGCAAGAGTAAAATACAAAGATATAATAGATAGTTATGAAGATAAAAACATAACAGGATATAAACTTGAAAAAACAGAAAACTTGCCACTTACTGTAACTGAATTAAGTTCAAAAAATATAATAAAAATTTATTATACAAAAGCAGATTATAGTTATACCATAAATTACTATTATGATGATATTAAAGATGACAGTAAAACAACAATACTATATGCTAAATATCAAGATATAATAGAAAAATATCCAGAAAAATCAGAATATGGATATAAACTTGACAGTGTAGAAAATATACCATTGAAAATAACAGAAGACACAGAGAAAAATGAAATAAATGTATATTATGAAAGAAGAGATTCAGCAGTAAAAATAAAATATGTTGATAAAATAACAGGAAGAGAAATAGAAGATGAAGTATTAAAAACTGGAAAAGCTTTAGAAGCTTTTGATTTATCAGAAGATGAAAAAGAAATAGATGGATATACATTAATAGAAAAACCTGCAACTACAATAGGAAGGTTCGAAGAAGAACAACAAACATTTACATATTATTATGCAATAACAAGTAATGTAATAATTAAATACTTAGAAAAAGATACAGATTTAGAATTATTACCAGAAGAGGAAATTGTAGGATATGAAGGAAAAATATATGCAACATCATCTAAAAAAATTGACAACTATACATTTGTAGAAAATACTGATAATACTCAAGGAACAATGGGCAAAAAAACAATAGAAGTAATATATTATTACTTACAAAATACATCAGTAAGAGTAAACTATATAGATAGAGAAACTGGTGTAATCTTAGATAAAATCGTAAAAACCGGTAAGGTTGGAGATTTATTTGAGACAAAAGCAAAAGATTTTGAAAATTACATGTTAGTTGAAGAACCAACAGAAAAAAATGTAATTATGACTAAAGATGATATTATAATTAACTATTATTATGCACGTATATCAGAAGGTGTAATTGAAAAACACATAGATATAATATCAGGAGAAATCCTAGATAATGAAATATATTCGGGAAGTGAGGGAGATAAATATATAACATCAAGCAAGAAATTCTCAGGATATGATCTAGTAGAAAGTATGTTACCAATAAATGCAACAGGAAAAATGACAATAGAACCTATAGAAATAAGATACTATTACATAAGAAAAGCTTCTGTAAGAGTAGAATATATAGATGTTGTAACAGGAGAAAATTTACTAGATGAATATGAAGAAGATACAACAGAGATAATAAACGGACATGAAGGAGATTCATATAAAACAGTAGAAAAAGTATTTAAAAATTATGAAATCGTAAAATCAAAATATCCAAAAAATACATCAGGAACAATGAAAGTTGAAACTGATGTAAATGGAAAAGTAAATACTTTAATTGAAGTAAAATATTACTATGTACATAAATCAGAAGGAGTAGAAGAACAATTTATTGATCAAACAACAGGAGAGATTATTAAGAAAAACTTAATAACAGGAAATGAAGGAGATCCATATAAGAGTGAGGCAATAGAAATTGCAGGATATGATATAGTAGAAGAAAAACTTCCAGATAATACTGAAGGTGAAATGACAATCGAGAAGATTGAAATTAAATATTACTATATTAGAAAAATTAGAGTAACTGTAGAATATATAGATATACTTACAGGAAATAAATTAAGAGAAGAAGATTCTACATCTCAATTAAAACAAGATAGCACAGAAATAATAGAAGGACATGAAGGAGATAAATATCAAGCAATAGAAAAGAAATTTGATGATTATTTGTTAGTAGAAGAAAAATTACCAACAAACGCAACAGGAGTTATGAAAGCTGTAATTCAAAATGGTAATGTTATAACTGATATAAAAGTAAAATATTATTATGTACATACATCAGCAGGTGTAAAAGAAGAATTTATTGATATAACAACAGGAAAAGTAATGTATACAAATACAATTACAGGAAATGAAGGAGATTCATATACAAGTATACCAAAATCAATAAATGGATATGACTTAGTATCAGAAAAAATGCCTACAAATACAAAAGGATTAATGACAATTGATGAAATAGTAATAAAATATTACTATATTAGAAGATCACAAGTAACTGTTCAATATATAGATAGAGCAACAAGAAAGAAAATACAAAATGATACTATTATAATTGGTCATGAAGGTGAAACTTATAATATAGATAAAACTGAAATTAAAGGATATGAATTGGTTGACGAAAGTTTAAATACTAGTGGAAAAATGAGTGAAGATGAAATTGTAGTAAAATTTTGGTATGAGCAATTAAAAATAGAAAAAGAAGAAAATAAACCAGTAAAAAATGATAATACTACTACAAATAAAAACAATAATAAAGCAGATAAAACACCAAGTACAGGTGATATGGTACCAGTTTATGCAGTAACAGTAATAATGATAGTAATAATAATGAATATTGCTTTGGAAATATCAAATCGCAAAAAGAAAAAATAAAAAATAAATGCAGATTTTAATCTGCATTTATTTTTTTATAATATTATAATTTTATTTATTATCTTGACTTTCTTGAACAGAAATATCAACAGGAATTAATTTAGCGTGTATAACAATTCTAAATAGATTATTATTATCACAAGTACATAATGTTAATATTTTATCTGAAGTAGATACATCTACATTAAAATTATTAATACTAAGATCTTTGACATTTTTTAAGAAATTATTAAAATCTTTAGTATTGTCAAATATATTTTTAAATTCTAATGAATTTGAATTTGCTTTATAAATAGAAAAGATTTCAGCTACATATGCAGTAGATTTTGTAGAAAAGCTAATATATTTATTTTCAGGATTTGTATAAAAGCTTGGTTCCAAATATTGTTTTAAATTACTAAACATTGTATTATTTCTTCTATTATGTCCATATATAATTGTGTTATCATCAAGTGTATCAAAAGTATTTTTATAGTCTGCAAAAATCCAGCCAGCACTATTAGATTGATTATTAAAATTGTGTTTTAGGTAATAACTATTATCATTACTTTGTACAACAGGGTAATTAATATTTGTGTTATTTACTTTAACCCATCCAACAGTTCTATCGTTTTGTGAAAGTAACTCATCAAAATTTGGTTTTGAAATATTTACATTAATATAATTTTCAATATCACTATTTTCTTCAGTAGTTTCGTTTGTGGTAGGAAGTATAATAGATTCTTCTGTATTAGTTTTTGCTAAAGACTCAGCTATAATTGAATTTTGCTTGTTTTCTAAATGCCAATTATATAATAAAAATAAACAAAAAATAATAATTATTAATGATATAAATCTAAAAGCAAATATAAATATAACATCTTTTTTCTCTTTTTCCATAACATCACCATTTCTATTATAATTTATAAATAAATATAAATCAAATATCTTTGAAAGATTTTTATATATAAAATATATTGGAAAATTCAATATTGTGGTATAAAAAACGACATAAAATCTTCAAAAGCAAAATAGGAATTATTATCGATTATCTCGAAAGAGATAATAAAATGTACATAAAAATTAGATAAATCTCAAAAAATGAAATAAAAATGTAATTTAAATGAAATATAAAAACCGATAAGCTTACACTATGAAGACTTACAAAAATTGCACAAAATTTAATAATAGAAAAAAGGTAAAAAATGTCGTCTTTGTAATCATTGATGTTCTAAGAATAAATGGTTTAGGAAACATAAGAACTAAGCATTTGACATTACTTTTTTTGAAGGTATAATAGTTTTAAAGACGGAAACAAAAGAAAAAATAAATTAAGTACATAGCATTTTGTTGATAAGTAGGGGGATACAGAATATGAAAGTAATCAAAAGAGATGGAAGAAAAGTAGAATATGATAGTGATAAAATAGTAATAGCTATTAGTCAAGCAAATAAAGAAGTTGGTGGAAAAGATAAAATCTCAAGAGCTTCAATAGAATTTATAACAAAATATATTGAAAACTTAAATAAACCAACAATGAATGTAGAAGAAATTCAAGATATTATAGAACGTAAATTAATGGAATTTGGAAAATTTACATTAGCCAAAAAATATATATTATATAGAGATAAACATGCTCTACTTCGTCAAGCAAATTCAACTGATGAAAGTATATTATCATTAGTAAGAAATGCAAATAAAGAAACAATGGAAGAAAACAGCAATAAAAACGCTGTACTTGTTTCTACACAAAGAGACTTAATTGCAGGTGAATGTTCAAAAGATTTAGCAGATAGAGTAATGTTACCAGAAAGAATAGTTAAAGCACATAATGATGGTGTGCTTCACTTCCATGATAAAGATTACTTTGTACAACCAATGCATAACTGTTGTTTAGTAAATATAGGAGATATGCTAGATAATGGAACAGTAATGAATGGAAAAATGATAGAAAGTCCAAAAAGCTTCCAAGTAGCATGTACTGTTATGACACAAATTATTGCTGCTGTTGCAAGTAGCCAATATGGTGGACAATCAGTAGATATTCGTCATTTAGGTAAATATTTAAGAAGAACTTATGACAAAGTTTATAAAAAGAGATTCTTAAAATATGTAGAAAAAGGATATTCAAAAGAAGAATGTGATGCTAGAGCAAAAGAAGATGCAATAGAAAGAAGACAAGAAGATTTAGCATCTGGAGTTCAAACAATACAATATCAAATAAATACTTTGATGACAACAAATGGACAAAGTCCATTCGTAACAATTTTTATGTACTTAGACAAAGATGATGAATATATAGAAGAAAATGCTTTAATTATAGAAGAAATATTAAAACAAAGATTACAAGGAATAAAAAATGAAAAAGGTGTATATATAACACCAGCATTTCCTAAATTAATATATGTTTTAGATGAACACAACTGTCTAAAAGGTGGAAAATATGATTATTTAACAAAACTTGCCGTTGAATGTTCATCAAAAAGATTATATCCAGATTATATCTCAGCAAAAATAATGAGAGAAAATTATGAAGGAAATGTATTTAGTCCAATGGGATGTAGAAGTTTCTTATCACCTTGGAAAAATGAAAAAGGTGAATATGTTTTTGAATCTAGATTTAATCAAGGAGTAGTAAGTATAAACTTACCACAAATTGGAATTATAGCAAATGGTGATGAGGAAAAATTCTGGAAACTATTTGATGAAAGATTACAATTATGTTTTGATGCATTAATGTGCAGACATAATGCATTATTAGGAACTTTATCAGATGCTTCTCCAATTCATTGGCAATATGGAGCTTTAGCAAGATTAGAAAAAGGAGAACCAATAGATAAATTATTAAATAGCTGTTTCTCAACAATATCACTTGGATATATAGGAATATATGAAGTAACAAAACTAATGAAAGGTGTTAGTCACACAGATCCAGTAGGAGAAGAATTTTCTTTAAGAGTTATGAAACATATGAGAGATACTGTTGATAGATGGAAAAAAGAAACAGGATTAGGATTTGCTTTATATGGAACACCAGCAGAATCACTTTGCTACAGATTTGCAAGAGTAGATAAAGAAAGATTTGGAGACATTGAAGATGTTACAGATAAAGGATATTATACAAATTCATATCATGTTGATGTTAGAGAAAAAATAAATGCTTTTGAAAAATTAAAATTTGAAAGTAAATACCAACCAATTTCTTCAGGTGGTGCAATTTCATATGTAGAAATACCAAATATGAAAAATAATTTATCAGCATTAGAAGAAATAGTAAAATTTATATATGATAATATTCAATATGCAGAATTTAATACAAAATCTGATTATTGCCATGTATGTGGATTTGATGGAGAAATTATAATAAACGAAGAAAATGAATGGGAATGTCCACAATGTGGAAATAAAGATCATAACAAAATGAATGTAACAAGAAGAACATGTGGTTACTTAGGAGAAAATTTCTGGAATGTTGGAAAAACAAAAGAAATAAAAGCAAGAGTACTACATTTATAAAAAATTGCTAGCTAAAATGCAAGCAATCGAGAGATACTAAAGATTAAGAGTCGTTTGCTTAAATTAAATAAAATCATAAGCAAGCGACTTTTTAAGCAAATTTTACAAAAAGATATACAAAATGAGAGGTAGTTTTATGAATTATGCAGATATAAAAACAGTAGATGTACAAGATGGAGAAGGAGTAAGAGTTTCTCTTTATGTAAGTGGATGTCATTTTCATTGTAAAGGATGTCACAATAAAGAAGCTTGGGACTTTAATTATGGAAAAAAATTTGATGATAATACAATAGAATATATATTAGGATTATTGGATCATGATTACATAGCTGGTTTATCTTTACTTGGAGGTGAACCATTAGAACTTATAAATCAACAAGGATTAGTAAAGCTTGTAAAAGCTGTAAAAAATAAATTTCCAGATAAAAATATATGGTGCTATACAGGATATGATTTTGAAAAAGATGTGCTAAAAATGTATAAAGAATATTCTTTTTCAAAAGAATTATTAGAAAATATAGATATAATGGTTGATGGTGAATTTGTAGAGGAAAAGAAAATAACAGATCTTAGATTTAGAGGTTCAACAAACCAAAGAAAGATAGATGTAAAAGCAAGTTTAGAAAAAAATAAAGCAGTTCAATTAAAATTTGGTGATGAATCAAGATATGAAAATAAAGAACGTAAAATTGTTCTATTTGAAGAATATGTTACTAAAGATACTAATAAATATGAAGAAAAAATACCTGTTGCTGCAGGAAATGTATATAGTATAAATAAAGAAGAAAATATACCAAATATTCAAATAAATGAACCAGAAATAAAAATTGCAGCTCAAACGAATAAAGATGCTTTAAATGAAAATTTAGATTAATTTTAAGTCGGTATAATTGTTATACAATAAAATATAAAAATAAATGGAGGAAAAAATGGAAAATTTAAAAGTATTTTCATGTAGTGAGTCAGCAGACAAATTTACACAAGAAATTTGCGATTATCTAAAAATTGAAAAAGGGAAAATCAATTTGATGAAATTCAAAAATGATAATAACTTCGTTCAAATTTTAGAAACTGTTAGAGATAAAGACATATTTGTTGTTCAAACTACTCAACCACCTGTTAATGAAAGAATAATGGAACTTTTAATAACAGTAGATGCAATCAAAAGAGCATCAGCTAGAAGAATAACAGTAGTGTTACCTTACTATATTTACTCTAGATCTGACAAAAAAGATCAACCAAGAATTCCAGTAACTGCAAAATTATTAGCACAATTAATTGAAGCAGCTGGAGCAGATAGAGTTCTTACTTGTGATTTACACAATAATGCTATCCAATCATACTTTAATATTAATTGTGATGTTTTAACAGGAAGATATTTGTTACAAAAATATTTTGATATGAAAGAAATTGATAATAAAGTTGTTGTTGCAACAGATGCAGGAAGTTCAAAAAGAGCATATAAATATGCAGAGCATTTTAAATGTCCAATAGCATTAGTAGATAAAAGAAGAGAAGGAAATGATGATAAAGCAATAGCAACAAGTGTTATAGGAAATATAAAAGGAAAAAATGCTTTAGTATTTGATGATGAAGTAGATACGGCAGGCTCAATAATTGAAACTGTAGAAGTAATTAAAAAATTTGGAGCAAAAGATGTGTATATAGGTTGTACACATGGTGTTTTATCAGGTCCTGCAATCGAAAGAATTAAAAATTCTCAGATAAAAGAATTAGTAATGACAAGTACGATACCTTTAACAAAAGAAAAACAAATTGATAAAATTTCAGTTGTCTCAATAGCAGAATTATTTGCAGAAGCGATAAAAAGAATACATGAAGCTACTTCTATTGGAGAATTATTTGAATAAAATTTAACAGAAAATAATTAGTTTATATATCTTGAAAGAATCTCCTTTATATTATATATAATTTATATAAAGGAGATTTGCTATGAAAAAGAAAAAATTTTTTTTAATAATTGGACTTTTAGTTGCGATAGTACTAGTACTAATTAGTATAAAAGTTATAAGAAACAAAATATTTTTAAATGATGTTGAAGTGGCAATAAGAAATCTTTTAGAAAATACAAATTATTCTTATGAAGTAAATTGCACTAAAGGAAATATGACAAGTTCAAAGAAAAAGGTTTTAAATGATAAAGTTACAATGGAACAAAATGGAAGTACATATTATGCAGATTATGAAACAAATGAATTATATTTAGTTTCTACGGAAAATAATACTTATGTTAAATTAAATTTAGAAGACTTTAAAATGTTAAGACCTAATGTATTTAGTAATACTCCAAGCTTTTTTGGAATACTATTATCAAAAATCTATAGTAATGACAATAGTGAATATTTAAGATTTTTATTTAAAATGAAAATTTCAAATGATACATATGAAGGTATAGAATGTTATAAAGTTACATTTGCAGAAGAAGAAACATATGTTAATAAAGAAACATTTTTCCCTATAAAATGCAATGTTGCAGGTGAAGAACTTGAATATGCAATTTCATCAAATGAAGTAAAAGAAGATGATGTAACTTTTAAAAATATGCAAGATTATACAGAAAATAAATAATAAAAGAAAATAATAAAAGAATGATAAATTTTATCATTCTTTTATTATTTAATATTTTAATTTTAAAAATAGTATAACTGAACATATTCAAATGAAGAATTATTTGAATAAATTAAGTATTGACAAGAATGGGGTTTCTAATGTATAATAATAAACAGTTAAGCGAATCAAAAGGATTAATTACGTAAAAAATCAATCCCACAAGGTGTTTTTTAAGCTTCGGAAGGAGGGGAAAATTCATGTCAGAGGTTAAAGTTAATGGTAATTTAGAAGATGCACTTAAAAGATTTAAGAGACAATGTGCTAGAAATGGTGTATTACAAGAAGTTAGAAAAAGAGAACATTATGAAAAACCTAGCGTTAAAAGAAAGAAAAAATCAGAGGCTGCTAGAAAAAGAAAATTTTAAGAATTTTATAAATTAGAAGTATGCTATAAGCATACTTCTTTTTATATTAGTAAAAATTATTTTCCTACAAAAAATTCTACAACAATATTTCCATATGCTATACTATCTACAACAGCAAGACCAGTATAATTAAAATCATTACTTAAAATATTTTTTTTATGAGAATCTGAATTCATCCAACTAGATACAGCACCTTCAATAGACGAATTTCCAGCAATGTTTTCACTGGCTGTTTTATAAGTAATTCCATTATTTTTTAGCATTTCAAAAGGAGTGCCAAAACTTGGAGAAATGTGTGAAAAATAGTTGTTTTCTACTAAATCTTTAGCTTTCAATCTAGCAACATTTTGCAAGTTTTCATCAATTACAAGTTCAGATAAATTATTTTTTTTACGTTCATCATTTATAAGTGATAATAATTTTTTCTCATTTTCAGATAGATCTAAAGCAATATCAGAAGTTTGAGTAGATGTTTCAATAATATCTTCAGAACTACTAACTGCAGCTTTTTCTTCTTCACATTTATCAATATATTTTGAATGAACAGTTCCGATTAAATTTTTATCATTTTGTACTATATACCAATCTCCAATTTGAGCATAAACTCGCAAATATTCATTTCTTTTTAAAATTGAAATAGAATTAAAAGTTATACCTGGACCGGTTCTTAAATTTAAGTAATCAGTATTTACCTTTCCTAAAGAAAAATCAACTTTTTTATATTCTTCCATACCAAAACAAAGAGAAAATAAACTAATAATAAGTACAATGATTATAAATTCTAAAATTAAGTAAAGTTTATTTTTTAAAATAAAATCTTTCATAAAATACCTCCTAATATTTTAAAAAGATTTTACCCATTTAAGAATTATATATACATTAAACTAAAATAATTTTTTATAATATAATTAAAATATTCAAAATTATTTTTTCTTATTAATGAATTTTTCAAATATATATTTGTCACATATAGTAATTTACCAGAATTATACACAGAAATGGTACCAATTTGTGAATTTATTAAAGTTTTATATGAAAGTTTTTGCATACAATTTATTTTTATATCAAAATTATTTAAATCTTTATTATATATTGGAAAAGTATAATTTTCTTTTTCTTCTAATTCTAAAATAGGAGTGCCACTAGTTTTTTCAAAGCAAACATTATTAAGGTAAAATGTATAATAATTATTAAATGAATCCAATAACATATCTTTTGTGTCTATTAAAGTATAAGAATTAAAAATATAATTTATTAAAGAAATACTATCTTTAGTTCTAATATTTTTTGTATCTGCACCTAATACTACTACAATAATATCTAAATCATTACGTTTGCAAGAAGAAACTAAACATCTACCTGCATTAAACGTAAAACCTGTTTTTACTCCATAAACTCCTTCAATATTTCCTAATAGTTCGTTTGTATTATGAATTGAAATAGTAGAATTTTCTAAAGGAATAGTTATATTAGTAGTAGAAACTATTTTTTTAAAAGTTTCATTTTCTAGAGCATAATTTGCTAATATAGCTAATTCATAAGCTGTTGTATAATGATTTTCGTTATCTAAACCGTGTGGAGAAGTAAAATGAGTATTTTTTAAATTTAGTGATACAGCTTTTTCGTTCATTCTAGTGCAAAAATTTTCAACACTACCACTAATATGTTCAGCTATTGCAATTGCACAATCATTTCCAGATTTTAACATCAATCCATAAATTAGTGAATTCATTGAAACTTTCATTCCTTCTTTCAAACCAAGTGTAGATCCATGAATAGAAGAAGCGTTTTTGGAAATTGTTACAATTTCATTTAAATTAGAATTTTCCAAAGCAATTATACAAGTCATTATTTTAGTAGTAGAAGCCATTGGAACTGTTTCATTTGAATTTTTTTCAAATAAGATAGTATTAGATGTTCTATCAATAACAGCTATATTTTTAGAATACACTAATGGAGAATTGGTTACGGAACTGCTAGTTTCAGAAATTATATTTTCTATACTTAAAAAATCTGTGGATAACTTTTCGTCATCTAATTCATCAGCAAAGATATATGAAAAATTAGAAAAAATAAGCAAAAATATTAAAAAATAAGTAAAAATACATTTGATAAAATTAACGCTATCTATATGTAATCACCTCAAAAATAAAGTTAATATATTATATATGTAAAAAGATAAAATATGATTGATGATTTAAAGAAAACTTAAAAACGCTTGAAAATATAGAAAAACATGGCTAAAATTTACATAATCTATTGATTTTAAGGCAAAAATATTATATAATTGAAATATAGTGGGATTATTTATATTCCCTAGAAAAATGTATTATATGAAAAGAAAATTTAAATTGACTTATTATAAAAAAGTACTAAAATATAATATATATAATTATAATTAAGGAAGGTAGTTTATATGTCAAAGAAAAGAATGTTGAAAATGACAATAGCTTTTATGTGTATATTGTCTATAATGATGCCTTATACAACACCAGTTTTAGCTAAAGCTTTAACACATGAAGATGTTGTTGCAAACTTTGAAACAACAAGAATTCATGAAGGTGGAGATGAAGCAACTGGTACATTACCAGCAGAGTATAAGGAATTTTATGATTATAATCCATATGCTTATAAAATTGGAAATACAACAATTTTCAAAATTATAACAGCTGGAGATACATCATTTGAAAATGCATTATATTGTTTAAATGGTGATAAATCATTCCCTGGAACTGAAGCATTATCATACAAGAAAATTGCAGATTTAAAAGATGAAACAGATTTAAATGTAAAAGCTTTAGGATTAAGTGCTTCAAACTATAAATCATTAATTTGGTTAATAGATAATATGTATTTAAGAAAACAAACTCCAGAACTTAAAGATGAATTTTTATCAAAAGCATTTAATGTAAGTGTTGGAAGTGATGAATTTTATATAATTAAATCTTTATTAACAGATGATGATATAGAAGTTGTACAACAATGGGCTATGTGGAACTTTACAAATCCAGAAACAGAAAAATATACTTCATTTGGTGCAGTTACACTTAATGATTATATAAATAATCTTGAAGGTGATTATAAAGATGTAACAGGATATGGAGAAAGACAAGATTATGCTAAAACTTTATATGATTATTTAGTAGATAGTGCAAAAAAAGCTCAAACAGAAGAAAGTGTTACTTATCCAACAATAGTTAAAAATCAAATGACATCAGAAGTTGATGGAGATTACTACAAAGTTGGTCCATTTAAAGTAACATCTGGAACAGCTAAAACAGAATCATATAAATTAGTTTTAGTTGGTGCTGATGAATTAGAAATATCAAGAGAAAATTATAAAATAAAAATAGATGGTGAAGACGAATTTACTAATTTAAATGTAAATCAAATCTTTGATAAAAACTATTATATATATATTCCTATAAAAGATAACAACATATCAAAATTAAAACTTAAATTAGATTATTCTACATATACAACAAAAGCAAGTTTATGGGAAAAAGAAAATGATGCAGAAAAACTATATCAACCAATAACATTAATAACAAGAGAAAAAGAACAACATAGTGATTTTGTAGAAATACAAATAGAAGAAAAACAATATGACTTAGCTTTAAGAAAATATATTGTAAAAGTAAATAATACTGAATATGCAAATAGAGTACCAAATGTAGATGTAACACCTTTAAAAGAAGGAAAAACTACAGCTAATTATAAACATTCAAAATCACCAATAGAAGTAAATGCTGGAGATACAGTAGTTTATGAAATAAGAGTTTATAATGAAGGAGATATAAATGCTTCATTAAATAAAATAGTAGATTATTTACCTGCAGGTTTAGAATTAGTAGAAAATAGCGATATAAATAAAGAATATAAATGGGTACTTTCAAATGATGGAAGAACAGTTACTTCTGATTATTTATCAAATCAAACATTAAATGCATTTGATAAAAATTCAGATACATTAGATAGCAAATATTTAAAAATAGAATGTAAAATATCAGAAGGAACAGATGCAGGAAAAGTTTTAACAAACATAGCAGAAATATTAGAAGATAATATAGATGATAGAGACTCTGTACCAGGAAGTTTAGAAATAGATAAAATAGATCAAGAATCTTTTTCAGGAAACAAAGAAAATGATACAGACTTAACAAAATCAGATTATTACTATAAAGGAATAGAAGATGATGATGATTTTGAAAAAGTAAAAGTAAAAGGTGGATTTGATTTAAGTTTACAAAAATTTATAACAAATGCAAATGGAAAAGTGCCAACAGTAGATAGAACACCTGTTGTAGATGTAACACCTTTAAAAAACGGTTCAAAAACAGATGCAAATTATGAAACAATAAAAACACCATTAGTTGTTAAAAAAGGAGACGTAATTGTATATACATTAAGAATATATAATGAAGGTGAAGTTTCAGGATATGCAGAAGAAGTAGCAGATTATATTCCAGAAGGTTTAGGATTTTTAGTAAATCACAAAATAAACATAGACAATTATTGGTCAATATTAGATATGGCTGATTCTAAAAAATTAAGTCAAATACCAAATGGAAAAGATAATTTAAGTTTAGATGATTTTTCTAATGTTAAAAATTTAGACGAAGTTGAAGTTGTACTTGGAAAATCAAAACTTGTATCTACAAAATTAAAATCTTCAGATACAAGTAATGAAAACTTAATAAAAGCATTCGACAAAGAAAATGGAACAACATTAGATTACAGAGATATTCAAATAGCTTGTATTGTTGTAGATGATATACCTCAAGGAACTACATTAAGAAACGTAGCAGAAATAACAAAAAATTCAAATGAAAATAGAAATGATGTAAAAGATATAGACTCAACACCAAATACAGTAAATCCTGATAATTATCCAGGAGATGATAAAAATCAAGATGATAATGATTATGAATTATTAGTACCAGAAGAGCCAAAGAAATTTGACTTAAGCTTACAAAAATTTATAACAAGAAGAAATGATACAAACATTACAAATAGAGTACCAGTTGTTTCTATAGTAGATGGTAACTTTAAATATGAATCAAAAACAGATGCTTTACCAGTTGCAAATGGTGATTTAATAACATATACAATAAGAGTATACAATGAAGGTGAAGCAGATGGATATGCAGCAGAAGTCGGAGATAATCTTCCAGAAGGTTTAAAATTTGTAGCAGATAATGAAACAAATAAAAAATATGAATGGAAATTATATGATAAAAATGGTAAAGAAACAATAGATTTAAATCAAGCTGTTTCAGTAAAAACTGATTACTTATCAAAAGAAAAATCAGAAGCTAGAAATGAAAATTGTTTATTAAAAGCTTACGATTCAAGTTTAGGAATAACAGCTGTAAACCCAGACTATAGAGATATACAAATTGTATTTAAAGTAGATACAAATCCATCAAATAAAAATGAAATAATCAATGTTGCAGAAATAACAGAAGATACAGATAAAGATGGAAATCCAATAGATGATGTTGATTCAACTCCAGGAAATAATAAAGATGGAGAGGATGATATAGACGAAGAAAAAGTAAGATTACAAGAATTTGATTTAAGCTTACAAAAATTTATAACAAAAGTAAATACAACAGAAATAAAAGATAGAATACCTACAATTACAAAAAATAGTGATGGTACATTAAGATTTAATCACTCTACAGAAGCTTTAGCAGTAGCTAATAATGATGTAGTAGTATATACAATAAGAGTATATAACGAAGGTGATATAGCAGGATATGCAAAAGAAATATCAGATGATTTACCAAATGGATTAACATTCATAAGCGATAATGAAATAAATAAAAAATATGAATGGAAATTATATGATGAAAATGGAAAAGAAACTTCTGATTTAGCAAAAGCTAAAATAGTAAAAACTGATTATCTATCAAAAGAAAAATCAGAAGCTAGAAAAGAAGATTGTCTATTAAAAGCATATGATGCTAAAGCAGACATATCAAATACAAATCCAGATTATAGAGATGTTCAAATAGCATTTAAAATTAATGAATCTGATATGACAAAAGACGTATCAGACAAAACAAAAAGAATAATTATAAATACTGCAGAAATAGCAGAAGATACAGATAAAGATGGAAATCCAATAGATGACAAAGATTCAACTCCGGGAAATAACAAAGATGGAGAAGATGATATTGATAAAGAAAAAGTATATGTAAAATATTTTGATTTAAGTCTTCAAAAAGATTTAGTAAAAGCAATTGTAACTGAAGATGGAGTAACAAGAGAAGTTGTACCTGCATCAGCAGATCAATTACTAAAAATAGAAGTTCATAGAAAGAAAGTAGCTTCAACAACAGTTAAATTTGTATATAATATAACAGTTAAAAACGAAGGTGAAATTGCTGGATATGCAACACAATTAAAAGATCATATACCAGATGGACTAGAATTTTTACCAGATGAAAATAAACAATGGACTAAAGAATCAGATAAAGTAGTGATTACAGATGCATTAAAAGACACTTTATTAGAACCAGGAAAAACAGTATCAGTACAAATAGTTTTAAAATGGACAAACTCAGAAAATAATTTAGGTGAAAAAGTAAATATAGCTGAAATATCAGCAGATAAAAATGATAGTGATTCACCAGATATCGATTCTACTCCAAATAATAAAGTAATGACAGAAGACGATATAGATACAGCACCAGTAATATTATCAATATCTACAGGTTCTCAATCAATAACAGGTTATATAGTTCTTTCACTAACAGTATTAACAATTCTTGCAGTAGGAATTATATTAATAAAAAAATATGTTTTAGTATAAAATAATATAATAAAAAAATAGACCATTTAATAAAAAATGGTCTATTTTTATAGCATGTTTTTATTTACAATAAATTTGCTATATGTTATAATTTTTGATGAAGTAAAGTATAGAGGTGATAAAATGAACCAAATTTTAGATTATAATCCAGGACCAAATCCAAGAGGTTCATCAAATTCGGACAAGATAGTTAGAGTATTTGCTATATTGCTAATAATATTTGCACTAGTTTTATGTGGTGTAGGAGCATATGGAAAATACAAAAATTCACAAGAATCTAAAAATAAAAAAGAAGAAACAAAGGCTAATATAGAATTAGTTCAAAACGATAATGATGTTGTTATAAAAGTAACACATGATAAATCAATAGAAAAACTAATATATAGTTGGAATACAAGTTCTGAAAAAACTGAGAAAAACACAGGTAATACAAGTATGGAAATAACAGTTCCAATGCCAGCAGGAGAAAATGTATTACATGTAAAAGTTATAGATATAGATGGTGTTGAAACTACAGCTCAAAAAACTTTTACATCTGAACAAGGTGTTGATATAATTTCACCAGTAATAAAAATCGAAACACAAGGTGAAAAATTTAAGATTGTTGCAACAGATGAAACAAGTTTAGATTTCTTAACATATAGATGGAACGATGAAGAAGAAACAAAAGTTGAAGCATCAGAAGATAATAAAAAAGAAATATCAGTAGAAATAGAAATTAAAAAAGGTAAAAATGATTTAACAATAGTAGCAGTTGATAGTAGTAATAATACAACAACAGAAACAAAAACATTTAAGGGTGTAACAAAACCAGAGATAGTAGCAGTTGTTTCTGAAGATCAATCACAAGTTGACATTAAAGTATCACATGAAAAAGGAATACAATCAATAGTTGTAGAATTAAATGGTAGTGATCCAATAGAAGTAGATCTAGGTGGAGAAACACCTACAGATGCAAGTTTCCCAATACCTTTATCAGAAGGAGAAAACAAAATAAAAATTACTGCTACAAGTGTAGAAGGAATACCAAATACAGAAGAAACTACATTTACTTATACACCAGCAGTACAAGAAAATCCATCAACAAATGGAAATGAACCAAAAATTTCAATGATACAATCAGAAGATGGAAAACTTGTAAGTGTAAGAGTTGAATATGAGCAAGGACTTAAGAGTGTATCACTATTGTACAATGAACAAGAAATAGAAATAGATATAGGAAATGATAATCCAGCACAAGCAAGCTTTGACTTAGAATTATTAGAAGGTCAAAATAGAATTGTTATAACATCAGTTGGTACAGATGATTCAGAAGGAGTATTAGATAAAGAATTTATTTATACACCGCAATAATATTTAGGAGTGTTTTATGATACAAGATATTTTTATAATTGACAATCAAAATGAATTAATAGAAAAATTAAAAGAATCTTTTAAAAATGAAACTGAATATAATTTTAAATCTGTAAATACAAATGAATTAGAAGTTGCTTTAAGAAATATTCCAGCATTAATAATTATAGATGAAGACACAATTGATGTTCCAGTATTAGAATTATGTGAAAGAATAAGAAGAAATGAAGATAACAGCATAACACCAATAATTGTTGCAAGTTCAAATACAGAAAGAGCTCATAGAATAGATGTATTAAAAACAGATGTAGAATATTTTATAAAAAAACCAATTGATGATGAATATTTATATTATACAATTATAAATATAATAGGACTATTATATAAAAATAGAAGGATAAGCCCACTTACAGGGCTTCCTGGAAATGTTCAAATACAAACAGAAATGAAAAAAAGACTTTTAAATAAAGAAAAATATGCAATATTGTATTTTGACTTAGATAATTTTAAAGCATATAATGATGTATATGGATTTGCTAATGGAGATGAAATAATAAAATTCACTTCAAGAATTATTTCTCAAAATATTCATAAAATAACAAATAGTGATAATTTTGTAGGGCATATTGGTGGAGACGATTTTGTTGCTATTGTTAGCCCAACAGATTATGATAGTGTTTGCCAACAAATTATATTAGAATTTGATGCAGGTACTACTGACTTTTATAATAATCTTGATGTAGAAAGAGGATATGTAGAAGTTGCTAATAGAAGGGGAATTATTGAACAATTCCCTTTAACAACAATTTCTATTGCAGTTGTTGAAGTAGATCCAAATAGATACAAAACAACATTAGAAATAGGAGAAGTTGGTGCTCAAGTAAAACATAGAGCAAAGACTATTTTAGGAAGTACATATGTTATAGATAGAAGGAAATTTTAGGGTAACCTAAAATTTCTTTTTGCAAATATAAAATAAATATCAAAGGAGTAAACAATGAAAAATTTAGTTAGTTGCAATCAATTCACAAAAGAAAACTTACAGGAGATATTTGACTTAGCAGACCAAATGAAAAAAAATCCAGAGAATTTTACAGAAACTTTAAAAGGAAAATTAATTGCTGTAATGTTTTTTGAACCAAGTACTAGAACAAGAATGTCTTTTGAAGCTGCAATCGAAAGATTAGGCGGAAAGATGATAATAACAGAAAATGGTAAAGAAAATTCTTCTGCAAGAAAAGGAGAATCTCTAGAAGATACAATAAAAATACTTGCAGGATATACTGATGCAATAGTAATGAGACACTCAAATGATAATTCTGCAAAAATAGCAGAAAGTGTTTCAAAAGTTCCAATCATAAATGCTGGTAGTGGAAAATCAGAACACCCTACACAAAGTTTATTAGATATGTATACAATAAGAGAAAAAAGAGGAAGCTTTGATGGAATAAAAGTAGGTATATTAGGAGATTTAAAATATGGTAGAACAATACATTCTTTAATAGAAGTATTATCATTATATAATAATGTAGAAATATATGCTTTAAGTAAAAATGCATTTGAATTACAAGAAGAATATATTGAATTTATGAAAGAACATAATATGAAATATAAAAAATGTAATTCATTTGATGATATGCCAAAAGATGTAGATGTTTTATATCATACAAGAATACAATCTGAAAGATTTGAGGGAGATTTCGGAAAAGAAGAATTTATAATAAATAAAAAAGTTTTAGATACTTTTTCAAAAGATACTATTGTTTTGCATCCATTACCAAGAAATGAAGAGATTTCTACTGATATAGATGATGATGAAAGAGCAAAATATTTTAAACAAGCAGAAAACGGTATGTGGGTTAGAATGGCCTTACTTGCTAAAATTTTAGCAAATAAATAAATTATATTAAAAAAATAAAAAAAGCTATTAGAATTAATTCTGATAGCTTTTTATTTTAAAGAATTTTTTAATTTTTCTATTTTTTTATCAATATGTTTTAATTGTAAAGAAACAAAGAAACCATTTTTTTCTTTAATTTCTTTTCTTTTTTTTAAAAGTTCTAATGCAATGGAATAATTTTCTTCTGGTATTTTTGATAAAATATTTGCAGTAACTATTTTTTCATTAATATTTTCTAAATAATCAATATTATTTTCCATAATTCCTCCTAGATACAAATATATAATATCACATTTGTATACTAAAAACAATTTATTCTGAAAAATAGTCCATTATTCCAGTGTAAATTCCCCAAACAATTTTTTCTTGATATTCATTATTTTGAAGTAAAGAAGCTTCATTGCTGTTAGATAGAAAACCACATTCAACTAATACAAAAGGAATATTTACATTTTTTGCTAAATATATATCACTAATACTTTTTATTTCTCTTTTATTATTAGACGAAATTGAATAATTTAAATTACTTTGTATTAATGAGGCAAGTTTTCTACTATCATTGCAATTTCTTTTGTAAAAAGTTTGCCAACCACTAGAATTATCATTTGTTTTATTCATATGAATAGAAACAAATATTTCTGAGTCAAAATTATTAGCAATATTTACTCTATTATTCATATCAGATTTCTTTTTTTCCTTAATAGTTTTTGCATTTTCCTCATAAATTCCATTTTCGTCAGAACGAGTAAGTAAAACAGTACAATTAGAAGCTTCTAAAATTTTTTGCAATTTTAATGCTATTTTTAAATTTAAATCTGATTCTAAGTTATTATCTTTATCAGTTGCTCCACCATCTGGTAATCCATGACCAGCATCTATAACAATTGTATGATTTGAAACTGGGATAGATGAAACTTCACTTGTATAATTTTTATTATTCACAAAAGAATAAAATAAAATAGATAAAAATATTGTGGAAATGTAAAATAATATTTTTTCTTTTTTTAATATAAGCATAAAATCACCTAAAATATATTATTCAAAAAAATAAAATATATGTGTAAATAATAAATAATTAAATAATTAAATAATTAAATAATTAAATAATAAAATAATAAATAAAAAATAATAAATAAAAAATAATAAAATAATAAAATAATGAATAATTAAATAATGAATAATGAATATTGAATATTGAATATTGAATATTGAAATAAAAATTAATTAGTATTTAAGGATAAGATCTTTAGTAATCTAAATAAAAACATATTTAAATATATGAATTTTTAAAATTAAAATGATGAAAAAAATTTATGAATATCATTGTATAAAAAGCCATAATTTAAATTGAAAAATACAAAAGTTGCAAAAAAATCTTTAAAATAAATTACACTAAATTGGAGAACAAAAATTCTTTAACCGATTTAAATTATAAGCTGGTAAACGCTAGGCGTTTATAAGAAAAATATCAATTATTACATAAAAAATAAGAGTAAAAGAAAATAAACATAAATATAACTTATGAAAACAAAGAAATGTATTTAAAAAATACAAAAATTAAAAATGATTATCGATTTTAAAAGAAGAAGTTTGAAGTCAAATAGAAGGCAAAAGATGTGAGAAAATAATTTTTTTTAATTTTTTTGATGAAAAATGAATAAAAATAGCAAGCAAAAAATTAAAATATTTTAAAAATAGTATAAAAAAGAATAAAATAAATAAATAAAATGAGCGAAAATCCACACAAAAATTAAAAATTTCTAATGTTGAAACAAAGTGAAAAAAACAAATAAAAAATTGGCAAAAAAACAAAACATAAAAATAAATTAAATAAAAAAAGCTAATTTAAACGAAAAAAATGGAAAAAATATTCAAATCTAATTTATTACAGTCTCAATTGTTTCCAAGAAAAAGTACTTAAAAAAAGGGTAATTTTGGGATAAAAAACGTATAAAAAAGAAGATTTTTGTATAGGTAACAGAAGTACAGCAAACAATATTGCTTCAAAGACAAACATTCTTTAACTTATCAGGTGAAAATTTTAAATATAGAAATAGAATCCATATATTAAGTAATATTATTAAAAATGAAATGTATCTGTATCAATAAAATAAGATGAATGAAATAAAGTAAATAAATAATAAAATTAAAATAATAAAAATTAAAATAATAAAAATTAAAATAATAAAAATTAAAATAATAAAAATTAAAA
>CAZYST010000004.1:0-13425 GCA_964650305.1 uncultured Lachnospiraceae bacterium | reverse complement strand
AAAATTAAAATAATAAAATTAAAATAATAAAATTAAAATAATAAAATTAAAATAATAAAATTAAAATAATAAAATTCCAATAATAAATTATTTAATTTATTATTGGATAGTTAAGATTATACTTAAAATAATAAATAAGTATATATAAATGGCTTTTATAAAAGTAAAAGTTTAAAGGAAAAATACAAAAAAATGTAAAAAAACTTTAAAAGAAATTACGCCAAATTAGAGAACAAACTTTCTTTAACCAATTTAAATTATAAGCTGGTAAATATTAGGCGTTTATAAGAAAAATATTAATTATTACATAAAAAATAAGAGTAAAAGAAAATAAACATAAATATAACTTATGAAAACGAAAAAATGCATTAAAAAATACAAAAATTAAAAATGATTATCGATTTTAAAAGAAGGAGTTTAAATTAAAATAGAAGGCAAAAGATGTGAAAAAATAATTTTTTTTGATGAAAAATGAATAAAAATAGCAAGCAAAAAATTAAAATATTTAAAAAATGGCATAAAAAAGAAGAAAATAAATAAAAAAAATGAAGGAGAATCCACACAAAAATTAAAAATCTCTAATGTTGAAACAAAGTGAAAAAAGCAAATAAAGAATTGACAAAAAAACAAAATACAAAAATAAATTGAATAAAAAAAGCTCGTTTGAACGAAAAAAATGGAAAAAATATTCAAATCTAATTTACTACAGTCTCAATTGTTTCCAAGAAAAAGTACTTAAAAAATGGTAATTTTGGGATAAAAAACGTATAAAAAAGAAGATTTTATTACGGGTAACAGAAGTATATTAAAGATTATTGTTTTAAAGACAACGACGAACAATAACTGGAATAAAAAAACTTATACAACATGAATTTAACTAAATAAAGTTCAATTCATGTTGTATAAGTTTTTTTATTAATTTCATTATTCATCTAAATTAAATAGTTTATTCCATATTTTTTTACAAATATTTTTAAACTTATATATAAAAGAATTTTCATCAATTACAGATAAAGAATTATTTTCTAAACTCGTATCATTTTGAGGTATTGATTTTACTTCTTCTACTTGTTTAAAGATATTATCTACACTGTATCTTTCACGTAGTTTCTTATCATTTTCTTCTATTATACTGTCTATTTCTGCTTTTTCTTCTTCATTTGCCCAATATTGTCTAAATAAAATTGTAAGTAAAATTTCAGTATCTGGAAGTAAAGGTTGATCATCTAATGGATATCTAGGATCAATATGTGGTACATATGTAGGTGAAGCAATGTCTTTAAAAAATTCCCTCATTTTTTTTGGTATTTTTTCTACTAATGAAGGTTCAAGATACATAAAAATTATATTCATTTCTACAGCGACTTCTGCATAACCCATAAAACACATCTCCTCTTTTGTATATATTTTATTTATCTATCATCATCTCTACTATCTTGTTCGTGAGATGGTGCAGAAATTTCTTCTTTTCCGTGTGATTTTTCCCATTCTTTGAATAATGATCCAAATTTATTTGCAGTATCTTCAAGATTTTTAGAATTAATTGCAGTAGGATCAGTTTTTGCAAATATTTTAATTTTATTTATTATATCTTTTTTAGTATATTGTGATTTAGGACTGTTTTCTTTTTCACTCATAATATATCTCCTATTATAAATTTATAAAAATTATATCTATATTTTAAAATTTAGTCAATATATAGGAAATTAAATAAATAATTAAATAATAATTAAACTCTATATAAATTGCATAAAAATAAAAACCGTGGAAAAAATAAGAAAATAAAAGAAAAATTTGTAAAAGGGGTTTTTATGAAAAAAAATAAAGAGCTAAATATAAGAGGAGCATTATTAGATAAAAATCAATTAGGAATATATATAGAAAAAATTGCAGCAGATCATAATATTAGTAATAATTCTAATAAAAATACTTTTCCTATTCCTAAATTATTAAATGATTATAAATTTATATTAGAAACATATAAATTATTAAATCGCCATATAAAATTAGAAATAAAAATTCATTCTGCAGGAGAATGGATTTTAGATAATTTTTATATTATAGAAGAAACAGTAAAATCAATTGAAAAAGAATTAAATATAAAAAGATATAGAAATATGATAGGAATTGCGAATGGAAGATATCAAGGTTTTGCAAGAGCATATGTTTTAGCGGAAGAAATAGTGGCTTTTACAGATTGCAAAATAGATAGAGAAATAATAGATTTAGCATTAAATTCATATCAAAAAAGAAGATTTTTAAGTATGGAAGAAATTAATTCTATAGGAATATTTTTAAAAATTTCTATAATTTCACATATTAAAGAAATTTGTGAAAAAATATATTCTTCTCAAATTCAAAAATATAAAGTTGAAAATATTATAGAAAGAATTATAGAACAAAAAAACATTAAAGAAATGAAGTTTATAAATTTTAAAAGTAAATATATTATAGATAGTAAATATAAATATCCTTTTATAGAATATATGTCATATAAATTAAAAAAATATGGAAAAAGAGCAATAATATATCAAGAAATATTAGAAAAAGAAGTAGAAAAACTAGGACTTAATATATCTGATGTAATTCAAAAAGAACATTTTTCAATAGCAAATTTAAAAATAACAATAGGTAATTGCATAAAAAGTATAAGAAATTTAAATAGAATAAATTTTAATGAATTATTTAGTTATATTAATATATCTGAAGAAAACTTAAAATTAGATCCAGCTCATGTATATAATTATATGGATCAAGAAAGCAAAGGTTATTATAGAAAGATTATAGAAAAAATTTCTAAGAAAAATAAAATATCAGAAATATATGTATCAGAAAAAATACTTGAATTAAGCAGAAGATATGAAAATTTCAAAGATTTAGAAGAAAATAAAAAAGCTCATGTTGGATATTATTTAATTGATGAAGGAATAAATGAGTTAAGAGAAAAATTAGAAATAAAAAAATTTTTGAATTTAAAAAATAAAGAAAAAGAAAAATTATATGTTGCTTCAAATATTATAGTTCCATTATATTTGAATTTTTTATTATCTATATATTTTTTTATAAAAACAAATAATATTATATTTTCTGTAATTAGTTTTTTAATAATGTATATACCAATATCAGAAATTTATATCAAGTGTTTAAATTATCTATTAACTAAATTTAAATCTCCTACATTAATTCCAAAAATTAATTATGAAAAAGGAGTGCCAAAAGAATGTGCGACTTTTGTGGTAGTTCCTACGATATTAAAATCAAAAGAAAAAGTAAAAGAAATGATTGAAAAATTAGAAATATATTATTTGGCTAATAAATCTGAAAATTTATATTTTGCTTTATTAGGGGATTGTTCAGAAGAAAAAACAGAAAAAATAGATTTTGATGATGAAATTATAAAATTTGGAATAGATTATATAGAAAAAATGAATGAAAAATATAAAAATGAAAGTTTTAAAAGATTTCATTTTTTATATAGAAAAAGAACATGGAATAATTCTGAAAAATCTTATATTGGTTGGGAAAGAAAAAGAGGACTTTTAGTGACCTTTAATAAATATATAAAAAAGAAAATAGAAAATAATTTTTTGATAAATACAATAGAAAATGAAAAAGAAAATATTCCTAATATTAAATATATTATAACATTAGATAGTGATACAAATTTGGATTTAGAATCTGCTGAGAAATTAATAGGCTCGATGAATCATATTTTGAATAGGCCTATAGTAAAAGAAAAGAGAGTTATAAAAGGATATGGAATAATGCAACCAAGAATAGGAATTGATTTGGAATTATCTAAAAAAACATTATTTGTAGAGCTATATAGTTTGCAAGGAGGTATTGATTTTTATACAAATGCAATATCAGATATATATCAAGATTATTTTAATGAAGGAATATTTACAGGAAAAGGTATTTATGATGTAGAAGTATATAATAATGTTTTAGAAAATGAAATACCAGAAAATACAGTATTAAGTCATGATCTTTTAGAAGGAAATTTTTTAAGGTGTGGTTTAATAACAGATGTAATGTTATTAGATGGTTATCCAACTAGATTTATACCATACATTTTTAGAAATCATAGATGGATACGAGGCGATTGGCAAGTTATAAGATGGCTTCGAAGTCCAAAATTTTCTACTTTATCCAAATATAAAATATATGATAATTTAAGAAGAAGTTTAATTCACATTTTTGCATTTTTAGGTATTTATTTAAGTGCAATTTTGAAAAATAATGTGATGTTTTTTATTTCTTTTATATCAATATTAATACCATATTTATTAGATATTATAAATTATATAATTTTTAAAGAAAGTATTATGGAAGGGTCTGTATATGCTCATAAAAAATTTTCTAAAGATTTTGGAACAATACAATCAAGTTTTATAAAAATTTTATTAGAAATTTTATTTTTTCCGTATCAAACATATAAAAATATAGATGCTATAGTAAGAAGTATTTATAGAATGAAAACTAAAACAAAATTATTAGAATGGACAACAGCAGAAGAAGGAGAAAAAAAGTCTAAAACAGAATTGAAATATTATTATGCTGAGATGAAAGTTAATGTAATAATAGGAATTCTGAGTATCTTTTTGAAAAATTATATAATAAATATATTAGGAATATTATGGATAGTTGCGCCAATATTTGCTTGGTATATAAGTTTAGAAAAAAACAACAAAAAGGAAATAACTGAAAAAGATAAAAAATATTTAAAAGAAATTGCAAAAAAAACATGGTATTTTTTTGAAAATTTTATAAATTCTGAAAATAATTATTTAATGATAGATAATTACCAAGAAAGTAGAAATAAAAAAATTGTAGATAGAACATCATCTACTAATATAGGTCTTGAATATTTAGCTATAATTTCTGCATATGATTTAGGTTTTATAAAATTCAAAACAACAATAGAATATATTGAAAATTTAACTAATACTGTAAATATGCTTTCAAAATGGAATGGTCATTTGTACAACTGGTATAATACAAAAACTTTAGCTCCATTAATGCCTAGATATATATCTACAGTAGACAGTGGCAATTTTGTAGGATATTTATATATAGTAAAACAATTTTTAATAGAAAATAAAAATAAATGTGATCTTCAAAATTTAATAAATAATATAACAACCATAATAAATAATACAGATTTTTCTAAATTATATAGTGATGAAAATAAATTACTTTCTATAGGATTTAATTTAGAAGAAAATAAACTTACAGATTCTTATTATGATTTTTTAGCATCTGAAGCTAGACAAGCTAGTTTAATTGCAATAGCTAAAAAAGATATTCCGGCAAAACATTGGAATAATTTAAGTAGAACTCTTACAAATTTAAAAAAATATAAAGGGCTTATTTCTTGGACAGGAACAGCTTTTGAATATTTAATGCCAAATATCAATATAAAAAGATATGAAGGAAGCTTGCTAGATGAATCTTGTAAATTTGCTGTGATGAGCCAAATTGAGTATGCTAAAAAGTTAGGATTGCCGTGGGGAATTTCTGAATCGGCATTTAATTTAAAAGATTTAAATAATAATTATCAATATAAAGCATTTGGAGTACCATGGCTTGGATTAAAAAGAGGTTTAGATGAAGATTGGGTTATTTCTCCATATAGTACTTTTTTATCTTTAGAAGATGAGCCAGAAAAAGGAATTGAAAATTTAAGATATATTGAAGAAGAAGGAGGAATTGGAAAATATGGATTTTATGAATCTATAGATTATACTCCAAATAGACTAAAAAATAAGAATAAAAAAGAAATAGTAAAAACATATATGGCACATCACCAAAGTTTAATATTATTATCTATAAATAACTCGATAAATAATAATATTTTAAAGAAAAGATTTAGCAATAATCCTGAGATAGAAGCAATTGATGTTTTATTACAAGAAAGAATGCCAAAAGATATGATAATTACAAAAGAAAGAAAAGAAAAAATTAGAAAAAATAAAAATAATATAGATTCTGGTTATATTGAATATGAAATTAAAAATAATAATTTAAAAAATATAAATGTAATATCAAATGAAAAATATAAAATAACATTAGATAATGACTTAAGAAGTGTTAGTGAATATGAAGGAAAAATGATAAATAATTTTAAAGAAACTTCTGAAATAAAGCAAGGAATTTTCTTTTATATAAAAAATATGAAAAATAAAAAAATAATAAAAACAGAAACAAATTGTAAAGTAATTTTTTCACCGGATAAAGCAAAATTTACAAAAATTGAAAACAATTTGAAAATAGAAGAAATTATAACAATCGATCCTAATAAACCAATAGAAATTAGAAGATTAGAAATAGAAAATTTAGGAAGTAATGAAGAAATTTTAGAAATAATAAGTGAATTTGAACCAACATTGTCATATAAAATGCAAGAATATTCTCATCCAGCATTTAATAAGCTCTTTTTAAGATATGAAGAAGAAAATGAAAATATTATAGTAGAAAGAAAAGATAGAGAATTAAAAAATAAATTATATTTAGCAACTAATTTATACACAGAAAATGAACAAGTTGGGGATTTTGAATATGAAATTGACAGAGAAAAATATTATGGAAGAGAAGAAAACAATATACCAGTAATTTTAAAAGAAAACAAATTATTTTCAAATAATATAAAACAAGTAGTAGACTCGATAATTAGTATGAAAAGAACAATAAAAGTATATCCAAAAGATAAAATAATAATTAATTTATTACTATCCATTTCTGAAAATAAAGAAGAAGCAATAGAAAATTTAGAAAATATGAAAAGTGAAGAAGAAATTATAAGGACTTTAAACGTTGCAAAAATAAGAAGTGAGGAAGAGAGTAAATATTTAAGAATAAGTTCTGAAAAATTAGAATTATATCAAAAATTTATAACATATGTATTAAATAAAAACTTGACAAAAGAAAGTGAAACTAATAAATATTATCAAAAAAACAGTTTGTGGAAGTATGGTATATCTGGAGATTTACCAATTTTAATTTTAGAAATTGAAAGTATAGAATATATATATGTTGTTGAAGAAATTATAAATTGTTTTGAATATTATAGAGCAAAGAAAATTTATTTAGATTTAGTTATTTTAAATAATGAAAAAAATATTTATGATAGATTTATAAAAGAAAATATAAATGAAGTAATTTCAAATAAACAGTTACAATATTTGACAAATACAAATTCAGGAATATTTATTATAAATAAAACTGAAATGTTAAAAGAAGATTTAGAAACATTAATTTTTAAATCCAATGTATATATGAATTCTAAAAATGGAGGAATATTAAATTATATAAAAGAACATGAAGAAAATATAAAAGAAAATATTGAAAATAATACAGTTAAATTAATTGAAAATACAAAAGAAATTTTACCATTAAAAAAAGAAGAACTATTATTTGAAAACGGTTTTGGTGGTTTTTCATTAGATGGAAAAGAATATAAAATAATAAAAAATACAGAAAATAAATTACCAGCTGTATGGTGTAATATAATTTCTAATAGTTTTTTTGGAACATTAGTAACTGATAATTTAGGAGGATTTATATGGAGTAGAAATAGTAGATTAAATAGATTAACTGCATGGAACAATAATGCAATTACTGATTTTCCGTCAGAAATAATATATTTATATGATAATAATGAAAATTTATCTTGGTCATTAAATACTAGTATAAATTCTAATAAAAATTATTATTATATAACTCATGGTTTTGGATATACAAATTTAAAAAATTGCAATAACAATTATAATCAAGAACTAAAAATATTTGTACCTAATGAAGAAAGCATAAAAATAAATTATTTTAAAATAAGTAATTTATTAAAAGAAAAAAGAGATTTGAAGTTATTATTATATATAAAACCAGTTTTAGGAGAAGATGAAATTTTTACAGATGGAAATATTTGTGTGAAAAAAATAAACAATATACTAGAAATAAAAAATGTATTTGCAGAACAAGAATTTAAAAATAAAAGTATGTATATAATTTCAAATGAAGAAATAAAATCATATACAGGCGAAAAAGAAAACTTTTTTGGAAATGGCAATATAGAAAAACCTGAAAGCTTATATAGAAAAATGAATGAAAAAACGGGATTAGGAAAAAAATCTTGTATTGCTATAGAAATTTTGTTACATTTTGATATGTTGGAAAATAAAAAATTTTATATAGGTATAGGTGAAGATGAAAATATAGAAAAAATTAGAGAAATAGAAAATAAGTATAATGAAATATTAAATGTTGAAAAAGAATATGAAAATAGTAAAAGAAAATGGAATAATATATTAGACATAATAAAAATAAATACACCATCAGAAAGTTTGAATATATTAATTAATGGTTGGATAGTATATCAAACGATATCAAGTAGACTATATGCAAGGAGTGCATATTATCAATCAGGAGGAGCGTATGGCTTTAGAGATCAATTGCAAGATGCATTAGGGATAAGATATGTGGAAAGTAATTTTTTAAAGAAACAAATTATTAATTGTGCAGAGCATCAATTTTTAGAAGGTGACGTTTTACATTGGTGGCATACAGAAACTAAAAAAGGAGTAAGAACAAAATTTTCCGATGATTTACTATGGCTTGTTTACGCAGTGTATGAATATGTAGAATTTGAGAATGATGATTCAATTTTATTTGAAGAAGTTGAATATATAAAAGGTGAATTATTAACTAAAAATGAAAACGAAAAATATAATATTTTTTACAAAAGTGGAATAAAAGAAAATATATATTATCATTGTAAAAGAGCAATTGACAATATTATTGCAAGAGGAATAGATACATTTCCTAAAATTGGTGTTGGAGATTGGAATGATGGATTTAGTAATATAGGAAGTAAAGGAAAAGGAGAAAGTGTATGGCTTGGTTTCTTCTTATATAATATATTAGATAAATTTATTATATTAAGTAAAAGAATACAAAATGATAAAATAATAAAAGAATATGAAGATATAAAAGAAAAATTAAAGAGAAATTTAAATACTAAAGGTTGGGACGGAAGATGGTATAAAAGAGCAATAACAGATGATGGTGATGAAATAGGAAGTATAAAAAGTGAAGAATGTAGAATAGATAGTATTTCTCAAAGTTGGTCTGTAATATCAGGTGCAGGAGATAATGATAAAAAATTTATTTGTATAGAGGAAGCTGAAAATTATTTAGTAGATAAAGAAAATAAATTAATAAAGTTATATGATCCGCCATTTAATAAAGGAAACATAAATCCAGGATATATTAAGGCTTATCCACCGGGAATAAGAGAAAATGGAGGTCAATACACGCATGCAAGTATATGGCTTATAATGGCAGAGGCTATTTTGGGATTTGGTGATAAAGCAGTAGAATTTGCTGAAATGATAAATCCAATTAATCATACTAGAAATAAAGAAGAAGCTAAAAAATTTAAATTAGAACCATATGTTATGCAAGCTGATATATATTCTAATAAAGATTTATTAGGAAGAGGAGGATGGAACTGGTATACTGGTTCAAGTAGTTGGTATTTTAAAGTAATAGTTGAATATATTTTAGGATTAAAAATAAAAGATGGATTTTTATTTTTAAATCCAAGTATTTCAAAAGACTGGAAAGAATATGAAATAAAATATAAATATAAAACAAGTATTTATAACATAAAAGTTAAAAATCCAAATGCTAGAAATACAGGAGTTTCAAAATTTATTTTAAATAATAATGAAATAATTGAAAAAAATATTTTGTTACAAAATGATGGTAAAATAAACAATATAGAAATAATAATGTAATGAAATTAACTAATTTTTAATGAATGTAATATTTATGAAAAAAAATTGAAAAAATAGCTTGTACAAAATAATTAAATATGATATAAAGAAATAGTAAATAAAAAGCTTTAGTTTTTTGATTTAGAAAGGCGGGAGTTTTGTGGAAGAAATAATTGAAAAAGATAAAAAAACAATACTAGTAGTAGATGATGAACAAAGTATAATGGAATTATTAGTATTTAATTTACAAAAGGAAGGATATAATACTTTAGAAGCATATGATGGTATAACAGCTGTTGATATAGCATTAAAACAGAAACCAGATTTAATACTTTTAGATGTTATGATACCAAAATTAGATGGAATATCAGTTTGTAAAAAAATAAGATATGCATTTAATATTTCAAATATTCCAATTCTAATGATATCTGCTAAAGATACAGAATCTGATAAAATTGTTGGATTAGAAATGGGAGCAGATGATTATATTACAAAGCCTTTTCAAATTAGAGAAGTAATGGCAAGAATAAAGGCAAATTTAAGAAAAGCAGAATTAAATGCAAATGTTGATAATGCTTCTATGCAAAAACAAGAAGATAAAAATGATATAATAAAAGTAGGAGATTTAACTTTAGATTTAAAGAAAATAGAAGTAAAAGTTAAAGGTGAAGTTATAAATTTAACAAAAAAAGAATTCGATGTATTAAAATATCTTGCTAGTCAACCAGGACAAGTAGTAACAAGAGAAATGCTTTTAAGAGAAGTTTGGGAATATGAAGAATATGTAGGTGCAATAAGAACAATAGATGTTACTATGAATAGAATAAGAGATAAAATAGAAAAAGATAAAGCAAATCCAAAAATTCTTATAACTAAAAGAGGCGTAGGATATTACGTTACAGACAAAAATTAAAATCATGCTAGATACTTAAATTAAGAGTATCTAGCTTTTTTTAAAAATTTAACCAAATTGTAAAAAAAGTAAAATAGAAATAAAGCTATTTTACTTTTTTAAATTTTGATGTCAAATTAGTATAATTACTTGAATAAAATTTAAGATAAGTATATAATGAAAAAAATAATATTTATAGTGGGGAATATAGGATGTTAAAGAACATACAAACCAAAATAGTAATGGTTTTTATGATATTAGGAATTCTAGTAATAACATCAGTTGGGATAATATTTTTATACAGATTAAATAGCATTGAAAATATTTTTCTAACAAGTGAAGATGGAATTACAAATGTATTAGATCAGATAAATAAAACTAAATATCTTATTTATGGCGCTTTAAGTGTTTTCGTTTTAATTACATGTATATTTGGAATTTTTATTTCTAAGCTAATAATATCTCCTATATCTAAATTAATAAAAAGTGCAGAATTAGTTACTAAAAACAATAATTCAGAAATAAAATATTTAGATAAAGGAAAAGAAAAAAATGAATTAGATAAATTAGCTAATACATTTATAGAAATGAATAATGAATTAAGAGAAAACTTAAATGAAGCAACAAGGCAAAAAAAGCAAATGGAAACAATTTTACTTCATATGACAGATGGAATAATTGCTTTTAATATAGATGGAAAAATAATACACATAAATCCTGCTGCTAGAACTTTTTTGAATTTAAAAGATGAGCAAAGTTTTGAAGAAATTTTTGATAAATATAATGTGGATATTAATTTAGAAAAAATTATTTATTTAGAAAATTGGACATCTTCTGAGAAAAAAATTCAAATAGAGGATAGAACAATAAATTTATTTTTTGCACCTTTTAAGAATGAAAATGATAGGCCAGCAGGTGTAATAGTAGTAATACAAGATATAACAGAACATGTAAAATTGGACAGTATGAGAAAAGAATTTGTAGCTGATGTATCTCATGAATTAAAAACACCGATTACATCAATAATGGGATATGCAGATACATTATTGGAAAATGAAGTAGATGAAAAAACATCAAAAAGATTTTTAGAAAGAATATCTTCAGAAGCACAAAGAATGTCAAAACTTGTAAGTGATTTACTTACACTTTCTAGATATGATACTTCAAAAGTGAAAATTGAGAAAACAGAATTTGATTTAGGAGAACTTGTAAAATATACTTTTGATGGTTTAGACATTGAAATGAAAAAGAAAAATCATACAGCAGAATGCTTTGTTACAGCAAATGTTCCATTAGTATATGCAGATAGAAGTGGAATAGAAAGAGTTGTGCTTAATATTCTTACAAATGCTATAAAATATACAAAAGAAAATGGAAACATAAAAGTATATGTTGGATTTGTTTATAATGATGCTTATATAAAAATAATAGATAATGGAATAGGAATTCCAAAAGATGATTTAGACAAAATATTTGAAAGATTTTACAGAGTAGATAAAGCAAGAACTAGAGAAATGGGTGGAACAGGTTTAGGATTATCTATTGCTAAAGAGATTTTAGACCAAAATAATGGAAGAATAGATATTAAAAGTGAACCAGGAAAAGGAACAGAAGTTGTAATAAGAATTCCAACCAAACAAGGTCTTGAAAAAAATAAAGAAGATAAAACAGAAAATAAAGAGTAAGAGAGGTAAAAAATGAAAAAGTCAAAAATTTTATTAATGTTAGGAACATCTATGATGGTATTAAAAGGAAATTTATCGTTAGCTACAACAGAAGCAATAGATTTAAAAGCAACAGGGGCAGATAAAATATTTTTTCTAGTAATAGGTGTATTGTTATTATTATTAGTTATGTTTTTAGCATATAAATTAGATGATGATGGAAATTCTGGTGAAAAAACAAAATTTAAAAAATACAATAAAAATGAATCTAAAGCAGCTAAAGAAGATGAAGAATCAGAAGAAGTAGAATATGAAATGGGAATGAATTTAGATAAAGACATTAATAATATTGATGATGAAAATAATGAAGAATACGAAATTTATGAAGAAGAGGAAGAAGAAGGAAGTTTATTTTCAGTAAGTACTTCACCAAAAACAACTAAAAAAGAAAATTTTGATTCAACAATGGTATTTGATTCAAGTGAATTAAATAAACAAGATGAAGAAGAATATATTAGTGATGATGATGAAGATTTTAATTTAGAAGAAAATGAATTAGAAGATGATGAAGACGAATATCTAACAGAAGATAACGATACTGACGAATATGAATATGTTACAGAAAATACAGAAAAAGATGAAAAGGTTGTAGAAGAAAAAGAAGATAATGACTTTTTAAATAATTTTAAAGAACCAGAAGAAGAATTTGTGGGTTTTACAACTTTAGCATCTACAAACAAAAAAAATAAAAAAGTATTTGAAGAGCCAAAAATAGAAGAAATAAAAGAAATTGAACCTGAAGAAACAATTGTAAATGAAATAGATGTGCAAAAAGCTTTTTTAGCAGAGATGAATAAAAATCTTGAAAAAAATAAAAAAGATACATCAGCAAAAGAAACGAAAAAAACTACAACAAAAAAAACAGCAGCTAAAAAATCTGATGATAAAAAAGAAGAATCTAAAACAACTAAAAAAGCAAAAGAAACAAAAACAAGTAAAACAGCTAAAACAACAAAGAAGACTAGTAAAAAATAGAAGAATGTTGTATTACAATTGATGTGAAACAAAATTAAATAAAAATAGAATAAGTGAT
>CAZYST010000003.1:0-77943 GCA_964650305.1 uncultured Lachnospiraceae bacterium | reverse complement strand
ATCGAACCGCCGACCTACAGGTTACGAATCTGTTGCTCTACCAACTGAGCTATATAAGCATATAATAAAACTATATAATTAATATATAGTTTTATTTAATATCTTAATTTGCTGTATTTGATGAAGTAGTATTGCTTACATTATTTGTAGCTACTAAATTTGCTTCTACTGTGTTATTTACTACACTATTTGTAGCTACTGAATTTGCTTCTGCTGTGTTATTTACTACACTATTTGTAGCTACTGAATTTGCTTCTGCAGTGTTATTCACTACACTATTTGTAGCTACTGAATTTTTTTCTACTGTGTTAGTTGTATTATTTGCAGTTGTTTCATTTGTTATTTCAGTTTCTACATCAGTTTCATCAGTAATTTCTTCTTCTATTTCTGTTCCTTCTATTTGACTATATAAATCTTCTAAACTAAGTGTATATAAATTCTTTTCGTCTTCTCCTTCTGAATTTGCAAGTTTTATATATGCTCCTTGTAAATCTGTATCCATAAATAAGATTTTATTATCTAATACATTTATATAATTTGTTCCAGTTGTTAATTCTTTTATAATTTTATGATTTGATCCATCTAAATCTGCTCTAAACACACAAATAGTATTATCATCATTTTCTATATCACGATATCCTAAATAGAAAATATATCCTCCAGCAACATTTAAATTATATACTTCACCATCTAATAATTTTTTATTATCTGTTCCATCAACATTTACTCTGTATAATTCTAAATTTTCATTTGTATAGTAGATAACATCATCATATACATTTACTGTATATAATCTAGATTCACCTAATATTGATCTTGCATCTGAGCCATCCAAATTCATTATACATGTTTTATATTCATATGCTGAACTTTCTTCTGAAGTTTCTGATGAATTATCTGCATAATCATTATATATTATATATTTATCTGTAATTCCAATATATCCTGTTCCCTTATCAGAAACTAATTCTCTATTTGAACCATCTAAATTCATTTTATAAATGTTAGAATCTTCACCTATATAATAAATTTTATTTTTTACTACATAGATTTCATATCCATAATCATTAAATTCATTATCATTTATAACTTGTAAATCTGTTCCATCATTTTTCATTTTGCATATTTTATTGTCATATTCGCCATATTCTTCTGTTGACTCTGAAATTGTTATAAAATATAAATAATTTCCATATGCATTTAAAGACATAATATCTTCATCATTCATAAATAATTCTTTAACATTCTCACCTGTTATATCTGCAGAATATATTCCTATTTGTGTACTGTCTGCATTTGGTGCTATATAGTAAATTTTATTTCCTTGATATGTTGCATATCCATAGTTTCTAATATTTCCAATTGTAGCTCCCACTTTTTCAAAATGAATTAAATCTAAATTAATTGCAATCATTATTCCTACAACAGCAATCGCTAATATTAAAATTGTTAGTATAACAATTTTTAATACTGGTTTTTTTGCTTTTTCTTTTGATACTGTAAATTTTTCTTCTGATTTGTTTTCTTTATCTTTAGATTCTTTTTTACTCTCATTCTTGCTTTCTTTTTTATTTTTTTCTTTTGAATCTTTTTTTTCTTTAGATTTTTTTGTACTTTCATCTTTCTTTTTGGATTTTTTGTTATTTTCTTCTTCTGACACTACATTCTCTTCTTCAGAAATCTTTTGTAATAATTTTTCTTGACATTCGTCACATATTGTTCTTCCTTCTTCTGTTAATTCTTTACCGCATTCTTTACACTTCACTTAACTTTCCCCCTTTTATTTTGGAAAACGAAAAGAGATTTTACTCTCTTTTCATTTTATATTTTATATAATGTGGTTTTAAATTATAATCCTATATCAACTTTTTTCTTTAAATAATTTAGTATTTGTACAACATCTTGTATTGTTACACTTTGACCATTCATTACTTTAGATGCTTCAAGTTCCAAATCATCTGAAATTACTTTTTTTCCTTTTAAATGCATTAATATACTCATAGCATCCATTATATTAACTTCTGCATCACCGTTTACATCACCTTTTTTTACTACCATATATGATGCACCATTTATTGTTACTGTCCCACCAGTTCCTACCTTTTGATCTAATGCAAGCACTTCTCCATTTTTGTTTTTTACAATAGCATCTGAATTTTCTTTTACTATCGATTCAACTGTTGTATTTGGAATTACCTCCATACTAGCACCTTCGATCTTTGTTGATGGCCCTGTATATGTGGTATTATTAGGTGTAGTTATTACATTTTGACTATCTACAGCAATTGTTTTTGTTTCTCCTGTCCCTTTTAAACAAATATCTCCTCCAACTTCTCTTGCTGAATATCCATATGTACCATCTAAATTAGATACTATTAGATCCCAATAATATCCATCTACTTGAACTGTTGCTCTTTCCAATATTTTTATAGATTCTCCATTATTTAATCTACCAATTTCTTTTGCACTTATTGATGGCGATACTCTTACTGCCAAAGATTTACTTACATTTACTACATTTCCTTCTTCATATGTTAATGTGCTTGATGAAGATGTATCTGGTCTTTGTGAATATGTTGCTGGCATATTTTCATATACTGGTATTATAAATGTATGTGTATTTTGTTTTACAGATGTATTATAATATGATTTTAAACTTCTACCTTGTGTTTCAGCAGCCATTATATTTTGTTGATATTGATATGTAGCAATTCCTGATTTTCCAACAAAATTAAATTTTTGAAAATATAATGTATTTTGTCCTCTTTCATTTATATATGAATTTTTAACTATTTCTGCTCCACCTAGTATTGCTGCTCTTGGACTATTCCAATTTTTTTCTTTTGCATAATTAAGTCCATTTTTTATTATCGCTTCTGATGTATTTCCATATGAGCCAATATTAAAATAATTGTAGTAACCTGTTCCATTACCGTCACTTAATATACTTCCTTTTTTTCCATGTTCGTTAATCATTTTAGCTACTAAATAATAACCATTTATATTGTATGTTCTACTTGCATCATAAATTGCTTGTACACATTCTGCATTTGCTAAAAAAGTTTCTTGTACAATTCTATTTAAATCTTCAATTTCAACATCTGGCTCTTCTAATGATTTAAATTGAAAAACGCTTTCTTCATTTATTGAATTTCTAGGATCTAACATATATGCAATAGCTTCTTTTGAAGCACAACATAAAGTTCCATTATCATATTTATTTGTTCCACATATTGGACAATACCATTTTCCAGTATAACTATTACCTATATTAAATAAATTTAAAGGAGAACTTTTATGCCCTTGATATTCTGCAATAAGTGCTGCATTCCAATCTACTCCTGTATAATATAATTTAAAATTATATTCTGGATGACTTACTTTTAAATTATTTATAAGAGTTTTATATCCTGGATATTTAGTTTCATCTATTCCTTCTATATTATCACTTAAAGTTCCCGCATATACACTATTTTTTGGTACAATTGCTAGGAAAGTATAAAGTAAAATTGCAATAAAAGATATTAAAATTAATTTTCTTTTATGCTTCACTATTAACTACCCCCTTTTCTTACGTATAATTATCCATTTTTTCTACAAAAATTATATAAGTAATCAAAAAAAATGTCAATATTATGCATATTACAATTCTATTAAGTTTTTATTAATTCTTTTTGACAATTTGTAAAAAGCAAAAAAATACAGATACTTTCGTATCTGCATTTATGTTTTGTTATTGTTGAATTACTTCTTTGATATTTATATCTCTTACGTGTTGTATTTTTTCCCATTTTGTATTTGGTTTAATTAAGCATTTTATATTTATTATTATCCAAGATCCCATAAAGAATGGATAACACAATATTCCTTTAATCATAGGTTTAATTGGTTTCTTTTCTAGAGCCATAATAGCTACACCAGTTATAACTGGCATTATAAACGTTGCAATTAAATATCTTGAAACATTCATAAATAAATCTAAAGCTGTCATTTCATTTGCTAAGTATAATAATCCATTTACACCAAGTAATGCAAATGTTAATAACATCATTGGAATACCAAATAAATATAAAGCTCCGTCAAAATTCATTAGAGTTTTGTGTTCTTTAACACCATTTATTAATTTTCCTGTATATTCTTTCATACATTGTAAATGTCCTACTGTCCATCTTGAACGTTGAGACCAACTAGCTTTAAAAGTTGTAGGTTGTTCATCATAAACTATAGCATCAACAGCCCAACCTAATTTTCTTCCTTGAGCAATATTTATTAAAGAAAATTCAATATCTTCTGTTAATGTAACTGTTTGCCATCCATTTGGTTTTAATACATCAAATTTTACCATAAAACCAGTACCATTTAATAATGGAGATAATCCTAAATTATATCTTGCTAAATGATAAAATTTATTCATCATCCAATAAAATATTGCATATCCTGATGAAATCCATGAATCTGTAGGATTTTTTATATCTCTATATCCTTGAACAACTTCTTCACCTTGACAAAGTTTTTTATTCATATTTTTTAAGAAATTTTTGTCTACTATATTATCAGCATCAAATACACATAATGCATCATAATCAGCATTTTCTTCTATTTTTTGTTTTATAAACCAATTTAAAGCATGACCTTTTGTTTTATTTTGTTCATCAAATCTTTTTAAAACTATAGCTCCTGCATCTTTTGCTATTTCTGCTGTTCTATCTGTACAATTATCTGCTATAACATAAATATCATATAGATCTTTTGGATAATCTTGCTCTGTTAAACTATCTACTAAATTTTTTATAACCATTTCTTCATTGTGTGCTGGTATTATTGCCATAAACTTATGATTTTTATTAACAAGCATTTTTTTATCTTTTAATTTTATTAATGAACAAAAACTTACTACTATTTGATATGCCCAGTAAACTGTTATTATCCATATTAATGCTTGTTGTAAAAGATATAAGTATTTCATTTTTTTCTCCTTTTATATTATATTTTATAAATAACATCCTTTAAATTTGCTACGGAAATCAATTTTTACCGATTTTTAAAAATTCTCTTTTTTATTATACCAATTTTTAGAAAATTTTTCAAGTTATTTATAAAATTTTAAGATTTTCGTAATTTTTTTGTAATATTTTTACACTTTTTTGTAAATAATATATATTTATTTTATTCTTTATTTTTTTAAATATGCAAATAGTTTAAACTAAAATTTAGCAAAATCTGATAACTTTCATATAATAAAAAAATACCAATAGATTTTTTTCTATTGGTATTTTTTATTATTCTTCTATACTTTCTTCTGATGAATATAAATCTTTTCTTGTTAGATTTATTCTTCCTTGATCATCGATTTCATAAACTTTAACAGTAACTTCATCTCCAATTTTAAATACATCTTCAACTTTATTTACTCTTTCTTTTGAAATTTTTGATATGTGAAGTAATCCTTCTTTTCCACCACCAAGATCTATAAAAGCTCCGAAAGTTACTATTCTTGTAACTTTTCCTGTATATATTCCTCCTACTTCTATTTCTCTTGTTATTTCATCAATTATAGATTGTGCTTTTCTTGCACCTTCAATATCATCTGAATAAATAAATACTGTTCCATCTTCTTCGATATCTATTTTTACTCCAGTTTCCTCTATAATTTTATTTATAACTTTTCCACCAGATCCTATTACATCTTTAATCTTATCTGGATTTATTTTCATATTAATTATTTTTGGTGCATATTTAGAAATTTCTGCTCTTGATTCTGCAATTTGTGGTGCCATAATTTCATCTAATATATATTTTCTAGCTTTTGTTGTCCTATCAAAAGCTTCTGCTATAATTTCATAGCTTAATCCATCAACTTTAATATCTACTTGAATAGCTGTAATTCCATCTCTTGTTCCACCAACTTTAAAGTCCATATCTCCAAAGAAATCTTCTATTCCTTGAATATCTGTTATTACAACATATCTTGAAGGATCATTTTCATCTGTAATTAAACCTGTTGAAATACCAGCAACTGGTTTTTTTATAGGTACACCTGCATCCATAAGTGCTAATGTTGAAGCACAAATACTTCCTTGAGATGTAGAACCATTTGAACTTAAAATTTCTGATACTACTCTTATTGAATATGGAAATTCTTCTACAGAAGGTAATACTGGTACTAAAGCTTTTTCTGCTAATGCACCATGACCAATTTCTCTTCTTCCTGGTCCACGTGATGTTTTTGCTTCACCAACACTATATCCTGGAAAATTATATTGATGCATATATCTTTTTGCTTCTTCATTATCTAAACCATCTAACATTTGTTCTTCTGATTTCATTCCTAATGTTGCAATTGACATTACTTGTGTTCTTCCTCTATTGAATAATCCACTTCCGTGTACTCTAGGAATTAATCCAACTTCACAAGACAATGGTCTAATGTCATAAATTCCTCTTCCATCAACTCTTTTTCCTTCATCTAATATTAATTCTCTAACTGTTTTCTTTTCTAGTTTATAAACTGCATCTGAAATAGCTGTTTTGTCTTCTTCTGCTTTTTCTTCTCCAAATTTTTCTGCATACCATACTTTAACATCTTCTGAAAGTTTATCAATTTTTTCATCTCTTTCTGGTTTATCTGGAGTTTGAACATCTATTTTCATTCTTTCACCAAATTCTGATGCAATAATTTCATAAACTTCTTCATTTACTGCAAAAGATTTGTATTCAAATTTTGGTTTTCCAATTTCATTTTGCATATTTTTAATAAATTCACAAACCTTTTTTATTTCAACATGAGCTTCTTTTATTGCTTTTAACATTTCTTCATTTGTAAGTTCATAAGCTCCTGCTTCTATCATTGCTATTTTATCTGCTGTTCCTGCTAAAGTTAAGTTTAATCTAGAAACTTCTCTTTGAGCTTCTGTTGGATTAATTATAACTTGTCCATCTATAAATCCAACTGATACCGCTGCTGTTGGTCCTCCAAACGGAATATCTGAAATTGAAAGTGCTGCTGATGCACCTATCATTGCACATATTTCTGGTGAACAATCTTGCTCTACTGATAATACCAAACAATCTATAACAACATCATTTCTAAAATCTTTTGGGAATAAAGGTCTTAAAGGTCTATCTATTGCTCTTGATGTTAATATAGCTTTTTCTGTTGGTTTTCCTTCTCTTTTTGTAAATCCACCAGGTATCTTTCCAACAGCATATAATCTTTCATTATATTCTACTGATAAAGGAAAGAAATCAATTCCTTCTTTTGGTTCTTTTGAAGCAGTTGCATTAACTAGTACTGTTGTTTCACCATATTTTACTAAAACACTACCATTTGCAAGTCCTGCCATTTTCCCTGTTTCTACTGTAAGAGTTCTTCCTGCTAAATCCATACTATAAGTTTTAAACATTTTACATTCCTCCTTAATTTTTTTCGAAATCTTTACTTGAAATGTAACCTCTACAATATATTTTTATTAAAGAATACATTGTACAAGCTACTTTTTCAAATAAAAAATTTCATAAATATTTTACTATAAACATAAAAAAAATGCAACTTTTATACTAATCTTTTGTTTAAAATATAAAAAACTTACCTTTATTTAGGTAAGTTTTTTAACAATTATTTTCTTAAAGATAATTTTTGTGCAATCTCTCTGTATCTATTGATATCTTTTTTAGCTAAATAGTTTAATAAATTTCTTCTTTTACCAACCATTTTTAAAAGACCTCTTCTAGAGTGATTGTCTTTTGCATGAACTTTTAAATGTTCTGTTAATTCTTTTATTCTTTCTGTTAAAAGAGCTATTTGAACTTCTGGTGAACCAGTGTCATTTTCCTCTCTTTTATAAGTATTGATGATTTCTTGTTTTCTTTCCTTTGTCATCTTACAAATTCCTCCTATTTTTTATATTTGCCATAAACTGAGTATAAAGTAGGATTTTTTCTTTAACTAAGTATATGGTAATTAACATTGATATTTTACTACATATTACAATAAAAATCAAGTATTTTATTTAAAATATGTTTCTACTTTTCCTTTTCCATTTTCAGAAGTGATTTTTAAAATAGCTCCATTTACAATAGCCATTTGTGGAGAAACATGTCCTATATCTGCATCACATATAACTGGTATATTCAAATCTTTTAAAATTTCTTTTACTGTTTCATTAAAATTTATATCATAATCATTTCTTATAAATAATGGTCTTCCAAATACTATTCCTTTACAGTATTTGAAATATCCAGCATTTTTCATTTGCCACAATGTATTTGATACACTTGCTGTTCCAAATTCAAAACATTCTAAAAACCATATAAATCCATCTTCTTTATATTTTTCTAAATATTCTTTTATCTTATCATATTTAGTTGCTATATAAAATCTAACACAATCTAAACATCCACCTAAACTTCTACCTTGGATTTCAATTTTTTCTCCACCTAAAACATTCTTCCATTCTACTTTTTCTGTTAAATTATATGTAGCATTTGAGTTTTCTTCTTCACTCCAGTTTGCTTCATATAAATCAAAAGATTTTTGCACTATATTTTCTCCTGATTCTATTTTTAAAGCATTTATTAAACTTTCATGAAGTGGTATCATAGAATAATCTTTTATATTTTGTGAATACATAGTAGGAATTTCTAACATAGTATTAAATAAAAAACTTATTCCTGTAATATCTGAATATCCTTGTAGCCATTTAGGTTTTAATGTTTTTATTTTATCAAAATCTAAATAGTCTATCATTTCACATAAAAAGTCTCCACCTGATGCAAATATAATTAATTTTACATCTTCATTTTCTAAAAGTTCCATAAATTCTTCTGCTCTTTTTTTAGCAGAAGCACTTCTTCCTTTTTCACTTTTTCTAACACTTTCTGTTTCTATTATTTTATATCCCATATTTTCTAATGCTTTTATAGCATTTTCAAGTTTTACAATTTTTTCTTTTTCTGATATTCCATCAGAAGGAGCACATATTCCTATTGTATCTCCAATTTTCAAGTTTTCTGGATAATTCATTTTATACCCTTTCCTATATTATTTTATTATTTCAAGTATTTCTTTTTTTAATGTTTCTACCATTTCTTCTTGTTTTACTTTTTTAATAATTTTTCCTTTTTTAAATAAAACTCCCTCTTCTTTTCCTCCAGCAATTCCAATATCTGCTTCTTTTGCCTCACCTGGTCCATTCACACCACATCCCATTATCGCAACAGTTATATCAGAATTTATATTTTGCAAAAATTTTTCTATTTCTTTTGCTATTGGTATTAAATCATATTGTATTCTTCCACATGTAGGACAAGATACAAGTGTAGGACTTTTATATAATCCAAAATTTTTTAAAATTTCTTTACAAACTTTTATTTCTTCTACTGGATCATCAGATAATGATACTCTAATTGTATCACCTATACCTTGATTTATTAGTATTCCTAAACCAATACTTGATTTAATAGTTCCACTAAATGCTGTTCCTGCTTCTGTTATTCCTAGATGTAATGGATACGGAAATTCTTTTGCGGCCTTTTCATATGCTTCTATACACATTTTTAAATTTGACGCTTTTAATGATATTGCTATATCATTAAAATTCAATTTTTCTAATATTTCTACATGTTTTCTTGCACTTTCGATCATTGCATCACTACATGGTCCACCATATTTTTCTAAAAGTTCTTTTTCTAGAGAACCACCATTTACACCTATTCGTATTGGAATATTATTTTTTTTGCAAGCTTCTACTACTGCTTTCGTTTTTTCTTCATCCCCAATATTTCCTGGATTAATTCTTATTTTATCAACTCCTGATTTAATAGCTTCTAGTGCTATTTTATAATCAAAATGAATATCTGCTACAATTGGTATATGTATTTGTTTTTTTATTTCTTTTATAGCTTTTGCATCTTCGATATCTAAGCAAGCAACTCTAATTATTTCACAACCATTTTCTTCTAATTCTTTAATTTGTTTTACAGTGTTTTCTATATCTTTTGTTTTTGTATTACACATTGATTGAATAATAATTTTATTTTGACCACCTATTTTAATATTTCCAACAGTTATAGTTTTTGTATTAGTTCTAGTATACATATTTTCCTCCAATCTATTCTATTCCATTTTTCTTAATTTGGACATTTTGATAATTTTCTTTTAATTTATCAAATATTCCTTCAAATTCTGGTTTTAATTCTGAATTTTCTTCCATAAATTTAATGCATTCTTTATATTTAGTTTCAAAAGCATCAATTAATTTTATTCTTAATCCTTCTCTATCTATTGTATTTGGAGCTTCTATCATTGTAAAAAATCTTATAATTGTTTCAAAATATTTTCTATAACAATTTAATACTAAGTCATTAATATTGTTTTCTAAAGCTAAATTTTTACAATATTCTATACCATCTAACATTAATAATCTTTCTTCACTAAATGGTCTAGATAATGTACTATTTTTTCTTTGTACATATACGTATTGCACTTTATGAAGCTTTAAATTCTTTTTTGTATTGCAATATAATTTGTACATAGTTCCCCATTCTTCGTATATTCTAACTTCTGAAAAACGTATTGTTTCAAAAATTTCTCTTTTATATATTTTATTAACTTTAATTATAGTTTCCAAATATTCTGCAAAATCAGAACCAAATAATTTTCTAAGACCTCCTATAGAGTCAAAAATTTCAACATCCTCTTCTTTGTTAATTTCTAAATTTTCTAAATATACTTTTTCTTTATTTTCCTCTTCTTTTACTTTAATCATACTGCATTCAGTTATATCTGTATCATATTCAATTGCTAATTCGTATAAATTTTTATAAAAATCTTTATTTATATAATCATCTGGATCAGAGAAACCTATATATTCTCCTTTAGCAATGTCTAATGCTACATTTATAGCATTAGCTTGACCACCATTTGGTTTATGAATTACTTTTATTCTTGGATCTTGTTTTCTATATTCTTCACAGATTTTTCCGCTTTTGTCAGTAGAGCCATCATTTACCAATATTATTTCTAAATTTTTATAGCTTTGATTTATAACTGATTCTATAGATCTTTTTAAATATTCTTCAACATTATATATTGGTATAATTACACTTATTAATTTTTCTTCCATAATTAAACTCCATTTTTTCTATATATATTATTTTATTTTTTGCAAAACTATTTAATCTATTCAGAATTTGATTTATTTTAATCATTATTCTTATATATTAAAATATCATGTTTTATTTTTAATATCAATTTTCTTATTTTTGAGCCTATAAATTTTTGTAATATTACTAATAAAATCAAGCCTATGATTATTTTTAATAATTTCATAAAACTTCTCCTTTTTTATATTTTAAACAAAAGAATATTCTACTTTTATAACTGCATAATATTTTGAATTTATAGAATGTATTTTTTCCTTTACTATTTTTTCTATTTCTTCTTCTTTATATTTTTTATTATCTGTTACAACTAAATCAAATATTAAATTAATTCTTTCTCCACCATCTGTCATTCTAAAATCATGTATTGAAAAATCAATATCTATATTTTTTACAATATCTTCTACAATTTTTTTCATTTTATTTATTTCTTCATTTCCAACAACAATTGGATCCATATGAATAGTAACTATTGAACCAAATTTAGAATTCATATCTTGCTCTAATCTATCTATAACATCATGTGCTTTAGAAATATCACTGTCTGATGGTATTTCTGCATGAAAAGATATTATTTTTCTCCCTGGACCATAGTCATGAACCATAATATCATGAATTCCTACTATCTCTGGATATTTTTTCACAAAATTATATATTTCTTTTATAAATTCAGGATCTGGTTTTGTTCCTATAAGAATATCTATCATTTCTTTTGTTGCTTTAAATCCTGTAAATAATATAAAACCTGATACTAATAAACTAACATATCCATCAATTGTAATATTGAAAAATTTTGAGATTATTGCTGATATAAATACAACTAATGTTGAAATTGTATCAGAAATACTATCATATGCTGATGACTTTAAAGCTGAAGAATCTATTGTTTTTGCTATTTTTTTATAAAACAAAAATAGCCACATCTTTGCCAAAATAGCAATTATTAACAAAATTAATGTTACATTATTAATATCTGGAATTTCTGGATGTATTATTTTATCTATTGAACTTTTAAATAATTCTATTCCTACAAGAACTATAAGCATATCAACTATAAAACCTGTTATATATTCCATTCTGCCATGACCCCATGGATGATCAGAATCGCTTTGTTTTTGTGAAACTCTAAATCCAACTAATGTTATCACAGAAGATCCTGCATCTGTCATGTTATTTAATGCATCAGAAATAATAGACATAGAACTTGAAAAAATACCTACAATTAACTTACTAATTGATAAAAATATATTAAGTATTATTCCTGTTATACTTGCAAGCATTGCATATTTTCCACGAACTTTTAAATCTGTTACATTTTTATTATCTTTTATAAATAATTTTATTAACATATTTGTCATTTTATTTAACCTCTACTTATTGCAAAATTAAAATCAAAATTTATAAAACAACATCTCTTTTTAATAATTTATTTTCTACAATACCTAGACCTATAAATTGTTTATTAGAATATATTCTATATACTCCATCATCTAATTTATAAGTAAGTCTTACTCCATTTAAGTATAGTTGTTTTTTTCTTTCATCTAATTCTATTTTTTCATAATTTTCAAAAACAATTTCTGGATTTACAAAACATGAACTCTTTTGAAAATTTTCTTCATTTTTTAAAATTTCTAATTCATCGAAATTTATTGAATCTTTTATTTCAAATTTATCTACTTTTTTTCTTTCTAATTCTTGCATATACCCTACTGTACCTAAAGACTTAGCAATATCTTCACATAAAGTTCTTATATATGTACCTTTAGAACAAAAAACTTCAAATACAATTTCATTTTCATTTTCTAATACTTCTATTAGTTTGATATCATAAATATTTATTTTTCTAGTAGGAATTTCTACACTTTCACCTTTTCTAGCATATTCATATAATTTTTTTCCATTTACTTTTATAGCAGAATATATTGGCGGTGTTTGTTCATTCTCTCCTAAAAATGATTTTAAAATATTTTCTATTTCTATATATTTTTCATTTTCTCTTTTATAAATATTTATATTAACATCTTTTTTTGATATTGTTTTTCCTTCAGAGTCTCCTGTATATTTTTCTTCTCCTAATTTTAATTTGGCTACATATATTTTATCATGTTCGATAAGATATTTTGAAATTTTTGTAGCATCATTTAAAAGCACTGGTAGCACACCTGTTGCCATTGGATCTAATGTACCAGTGTGCCCAGCTTTTTTTATATTTAAAATTTTCTTTACTTTTGAAACAACATCTTGTGATGTATATCCAATTGGTTTATTTATTAGCAAAATTCCATTCATGAAATTACCTCTATTACATATTTTCTAAAAGCATAAAGTCTGTTACAATGTCATTTTTTACAATTGTTCTTAATTTCTTTTCATTAGTTTCATTTTTCATATTTGTAGCATGTTTTATAACTATTTTTTCATATAAGTTTCTAACAAATCTTGCATTACCAAAATTCTTAGTATCTCTATTTACATCAATAATATTTTTTATTTCTTCTATAGCTTCATCATCAATTTCAAATCCAGCTTTTCCAATCATTAATTTTAATATTTGTATAAGTTCATCTGTAGTATAATCTTCAAAATTCATTGTATATCCTATTCTTGAAACTATACCTGAATTTGAATCTAAAAAGTCTTGCATTTCTTTTTTATATCCAGCAAATATTACTACTAAATCATCTCTATAGTTTTCCATAGCTTGAATTAATGTTGCTATACATTCTGCATTAAAAGATGCTTCGTCTCCTTCTTTTGAAGCTAAACTATATGCTTCATCTACAAATAAAACTCCACCTAATGTTTTTTCTACAACTTCCATTGTTTTTGGAGCTGTTTGTCCTACATATTTTGCAACTAAATCTTTTGCAGAAACTTCTATTAATTTATTTTGTCTTATATATTTTAAATGATATAATATTCCTGCTATCATTCTTGCAACTGTAGTTTTTCCTGTTCCAGGATTTCCTAAAAATACCATATGTAAATTAGTATCTTTTATTTTCAACATTCCACTTGTTTTAGTTTTAAATTCTATTAAATCTGTTAAATCTTTTAACATTTGTTTAATATTATCTAAACCTATTAATTCATTTAATTCTTCAAATATATCCTCAATTGATTTTTCTTTTTCATATTCTGGAATAATTTCTTCTGTAAGGATTTTATTATCTCCTTTATTAAATGAAATTCTTTCATATGTTGCATCTATATACTCAGCATATGAAACACTTCTTTTACTATATGTTGCATTAATATATTTTAATAAATTAACTTTAAATTTATCATCTATTTCATAATTTAATTCAAATTTATTTATAATTTCTTGATATACTTCATTTTCTGTTGCATTTCTAGTATAAAGTTCATAATCAAAAATTTTGTCTTTTACTAAACTGTTTCCTTCTAATGCGTCATCAATTTTCTTTTTACTTAAATCTGCAATAATAGTTAGTGTGTTATTTACACTTCTATAAATGCATTCTTTTAATTCATTTAAAATTCTTTCTCTAGATAATTTATCTTGATTGTCTAGTGCATCAACTTCTTTTAAAATGATATATGCATATTTATTTTCTTCATATAATTGAGATACAGAAGTATAGTCATATATTGAATGAAAAGATTTTATTATTTTTTCTGTTTCTGGTATATATTTAAAATATGAAAAACAATCTATTAAAATATCTAAAATCTGATTTACAATTTTCTCATTGTCGCAATATATTCTCATATTAAAAGGTATATAAGTTTCAGCTTCTTTGTTTCCAAATCTTTTTGCATATTCTAGCATTTTTATCAGTTCTTTTTTAGAACCTTCTTCTAAATACAATCTATTAACTTTTTCTATATTTAATCTCAGTTTAAAGTTTTTTCTTGCTTCTTCTAAATATTTTTCTGAATTTATTTTTTCATAAAAATATACCATAGGTACATTTTCTTTATCCATAATATATATAATATATGCTGCAAGGAAATATGGATTATTATAAATACAATTATTATATTCTTCTTTTATTTTATCTAAATTTTTTAATTTCAAAGTATTTTCTTTTTTATCTATTTTATCTTCAGAAAAATCTATTATTATACTAACTGGACTAATTTTTTCATTTTCATTTATTTCTTCTTCTATATTTGCCATTTTAAATTTAATTTCTTTATCATCTGAAGAAATTACTTCTACAAGTTTATTTACTATTAAAAATTCTGCTATATTTAGAGATATTAAATCAAAATCTTCTAAAAATTTTAATTTTTCTTCTAAATTATTTACTTCCGTTTTTTCTTTCTTTTTAATGTCAAAAGCTTTATATTCCATATTTGGATAAGTTTCTGATATTTGCAAATATGTGTTTATAGGACATGGTGTAATACCACATTTTTTACATTCTGGCATTTTTTGTAATTTTCCTATTTCTATATTCTTATATCCAAATAATTTATTATTTAAAATTTTATTAAAAAAAGATATATCATTTTTGTCTGAATTATTGCAAATATCAAATATTTTTGTTTTATTATTTTCTTTAAAAATCCAATTATTTATATAATAAATTTTAGCAGCTTTTAATGTTTCTTCATTTAATTTTGATTCTTCTTTTTGTATTTTATATAAATCTTCATTTTCATTATCTTTTGATTGGATTTTTATTTCTAGTAGCTCTTCTGTACATAATTCTACAAGTATATTTAATAATTTTTCATTATCATAATCTTCTGTAGTGGAAATCATTTTTATTTTTTCATTTGATTTTATCTCTATTAAATTTCCATATACATCATTTAAATATGTATGTTTATTTAATTTTACAAAATATCTTATTTCTTTATATTTTAGAGGATCTACTACAATACATATATGTGTTACTCCATATATTTCTCTAGCTTCTAACATTTCAATTATTATAAATCTTTTTTCATTTCTTTTTGTTATTTTGACATCAATTTCTAATTCTTTTAATGATATTTCTCCAATTCCTATATTAGTTTTATTTGCGACATTTAATAATTTTCTATAAATATATTGTACATATAATTTTACAGCTTTTTCTCCTTGTTCTTGTAATTCAAAGAATTTATTGTATTCATTTTTGATATTAGTGTATAAATAATTATATGCAAATACTTTTTTTGGTGTAACTTTTCCTATAATTTCCATATTTTCCCCTTACTTATATAATTTCAAAATTTATTTTATTATACATATTTTAACAATTTTTATCAATAGTAATTTAAAATAACCAAAAATCAAATTTCAAAATATCTTATGAAGCAAAAACAGGCATACAAATATATTAACTTTTTAAGTCCAAACATCTTTTGCGAAATTTGCAACAGATATTACATGAAATTCTAAATAGTATAAAAAAACTGTTTTGCAATTATTACAAAACAGTTTTTGACTTTTGAATTATTTTAAATATTTAATTGTTTCTTCTATTATAGCTTTTTTTGCTTCTTCTAGTGGAAAGTTCATATTTGTTCCTGCTGCTTTTATATGTCCACCTCCACCAAATAACATACACACTTCTGAAACATTTACATAGTCATTTGATCTTAATGAAGCTTTATAACATTTTTCTTTTTCATATATAAATATGGAAACTTCAACTCCATCTATATTTCTACCAATTTCAACTATTCCGTCATGGTCTCCTGGTTGAACACCTATTTTTTCATCATCCTCTTTTGTCATATATGTAAATGCAATTTTACCATCTGCAAAAAATTCTAATCTTTCCATAGCTAACTTTTGAGCTTCAAATTTTGATTTTGTCATTGTCAACATTGCTTGTCTATATATTTTAGATACATTTATTCCTTTTGATATTGCCCATGCTGCAAATTCAAAACTCTCTGTTGTAGTTCCTGAATTTTTAAATCCACCTGTATCTGTTATAATTCCTGTAAGTAAACATGTACCAATTTCTTTTGTTATTTCTATATTTAGATATTCAAAACTAGATACTAAAATTTGACTACATGCTGGTGCAACATGATTTACAATATTATAATCTGCAAACATCGCATTTTTGTTATGATGATCAAATTCAACTTTTACTTTTGCATTTTCAAAATATTTTCTATAATCAGAATAAACACGATTTATATCTGGACAATCTACAACAATCGCTAAATCATATTTTTCAATTGTTGGTTCTTCTTTAATATTTTCTATACCTGGTAAGAAAGAAAAATTAGCAGGATGATCTTTCATTACTACATCAACAACTTCTTTTCCCATATTTTTTAATGCTAATCCCATTGCTAAGCTACTTCCTATAGCATCTCCATCTGGTCCTTCATGAGCTAATATTATTATTGTTTCTGCTTTTTGCATTTCTTTTAAAATTTCATCTAAAGTCATATTATTCTCCTTTATATAGATTAAAAGTTAATATACAATATTAACCTTTAATCTATAATTTTATTATTTTTTCATATCTTTTGTTATATCCTTTAATATTTCATCAATCTTCGCTCCATATTCTATTGATTCATCAAATTCAAATATTATCTCTGGAGTTATTCTTAAATTGATATTTCTTGCAACTTCTGTTCTTATATACCCACTAGATTTTTTTAATATTGCTAAAGCTTGTTTTTTATTTTTTATATTTATCATACTAACAAAAACTCTTGCTATTCTTAAATCTGGTGTAGTATTTACTTTTGTTACAGTTATTAATCCACCTTTAAGATTTGGATCTTTCAAGTTATAACTTATAATTTGACTTATTTCCTTTTTTAATTCTTCATTAATTTTATTCATTCTATTAGAATTACTTGGCATTATTTCACCTCTTCCATAATGTATACTTCTAAAGTATCTCCTTCTTTTAGATCATTAAATCCTTCTATTTGTAATCCGCATTCATAACCTTTATCAACTTCTTTAACATCATCTTTAAATCTTTTCAATGATACTAATTTACCATCATGTATTACTATATTATCTCTTATAACTCTTATACCTGCATTTCTTGCAACTTTTCCTGTAAGTACATAACTTCCTGCAATTGTACCAACATTTGAAACTTTAAATGTTTGTCTTATTTCAGCTGTTCCTATTACAACTTCTTTAAATACAGGATCTAACATTCCTTTCATTGCTGCTTCAACATCATTTATTGCATCATATATTACAGAATATTGTTTTATTTCTACTCCTTCTTTATCAGCAATTGTTTTTGCCATTACTTCTGGTCTTACATTAAATGCAATAATTATAGCATTTGAAACTCTTGCAAGAGTAACATCTGTTTCTGTTACACCCCCAACATTTGAATGTATAACTTTTACTCTTACTTCATTATTTGATATTTTTTCAAGAGATTGTTTTAACGCTTCAACAGAACCTTGAACATCTGCTTTTACTATTAAATTTAATTGTTTTAAGTTTTCACTTTCAATTTTACTAAATAAATCATCTAATGTTACAACTGAATTTTTAGCAAATTCTTTTTCTTTTTCTTCATATTTTCTCTTTTCTATTAAGTGTTTTGCTGTTCTTTCATCTTTTACTTCATAGAATGTATCTCCTGATTGTGGTACTGATGTTAAACCTGTTATTTCTACTGGTGTAGAAGGAAGTGCAAATTTAACTTTTTTACCTTTATCATTTTGCATTGTTCTTATTCTTCCTATTGTTGAACCAACTATTATTGTATCTCCAACATCTAATTTTCCTCTTTGTACAAGCATTGTAGCCACTGGTCCTCTTGCTTTATCAAGTCTTGCTTCTATTACTGTTCCTTTTGCCTGTTTTGTAGGGTTTGCTTTTAATTCAAGCATATCTGCTTGTAATAATACCATTTCTAAAAGATTATCTATACCTTGTTTTTTCTTTGCAGATATTGGTACATATATTGTTTCTCCACCCCATGCTTCTGGAACAAGTTCATATTTCATTAATTCTTGTTGAACTTTTTCAAAATTAGCATCTGGTAAATCCATTTTATTTACAGCTACTATAATTGGAATATTGGCAGCTTTAGCATGATTTATAGCTTCTACTGTTTGAGGCATAACTCCGTCATTTGCAGCAACAACTAATATAGCTATATCTGTTATTTGAGCTCCTCTGGCTCTCATTGATGTAAAAGCTTCATGTCCTGGTGTATCTAAGAATGTTATATCTCTATCATTTATTCTTACTTGATATGCACCAATATGTTGTGTAATTCCTCCTGATTCACCTTCTATTACATTTGTACTTCTAATTGCATCTAATAAAGATGTTTTTCCATGATCAACGTGTCCCATAACAACTATAACTGGTGGTCTAGCTTCTAATTCATCTTCTCTATCTTCAGTTTCATCTATAAGTTTATCTTCATCAGTTACAATATTCTTTTTAACAACATTAATACCATATTCTTGAGCTATTAAATATGCTGTATCAAAATCAACTTCATTATTTATTGTTGCCATTATTCCTAAACTTAACAATTTTTTTATAACATCACTACTTGTTATTTTCATTTCAGCTGCAAAATCTTTTACTGTTATTGTTTCTGGAACAGCAATTTCTGTAAGTTTAAATATTTTTTGTTTATTTCTATTTTCTTGTTTTTGATTCTTTTTCTTTCCTCTTCTTCCTCTTTCTGTACTTAAATCATAATAATCAAGCATTTCACCTTCATTAAACATATTTGAAAGTTTATTTTGTTTTTTTAGATTATTTAATTTATCAGAATCAAAATCATGTGAACCTTTTCTATTTACTTTTTTTGGTCTTTGCTCTTCTTGTCTTTGATTTTGTTTTAATTTATCTTTAGCTTTATTTGTAGAATATTCTCTTACACTTTCTTTTTCTGTAGGAATATCAATTTCCATTATATTTTTGATTTTTTTGTCAATTCCTTTTTCATCTAAAGATTTTCTATTATATGAATTTGAAGAACCATTATTTCTATTTTGATTATAGCTAGAATTTCTTTGTTCATTATTATGTGGCTTTCTATTATAATCTTCTTTATTATTTTTTCTATCTTTATTAAAATAAGGATTTCTTTCTTGTTTGTTATAATTGTTATTATTGTTGTTATTACTATTATTAGAATTTGTAGATTGTTCTTTTTCAACAACAGCTTTTTTCTCTTCAACTTTTTCTACTGGCTTTTTATCAACAACTTCTTCTTTTTTTACTTCTACTTTTTCAACCTTTTTTTCTACTTTTTCAGGTGCTTTTTCCTCTTTCTTCTTTCCTATTCCAAAAAGCTCACTAACTGTAAGTGGTTTTACAGTTTTTTCTCTATAAACAATATTGTAATCCTTATTTCTTCTATTTTCTATAAATCCTACATCTTTTTTTCTTGATTGCTCTTTTTGCTTTTGAGCTTCTTCTTGTTTTCTTTTTTCTTCTTCCTCATTATTAATAATAACTGCTCTTCTAATTATTACTGGTTCTTCATTGTTTTTTTCTTTTTTGTTTTCCATAGATTTCTTACTTGATACTCCTTTAATTTTTTTCTCTATCAATTTACTTTCTTCATTTGTAATAGAACTTAAATGACTTTTTGCTTCTATACCTAATTCTTTTGCAATTTCAAGAATTTTTTTATTATCTGTTTCTAGTTTTTTTGCTAGTTCATGAATTTTGATTTTTTCCACTCTCGTCACCTCCATGAATTATTTTTTCTATAGCCAAAGCTAAGTTTTTATCTTTTATACCTATAACCGCTCTATTTTGTTTTCCTATATATTTGCTATTTTCTACAATATTTCCGTAAACAATTAATTTTATATGATTTTTTTCGCATTCATATTTTATGTTTTTAATTGTTCTTTCTGCAGCATCTTCTGCTACAATTACTAAAGATATTTTATGTTTTCTTATTTCTTCTAAAACAACTTCTGTTCCAGAAATTACTTTTCCTGCTTTAGAAGATAGTCCTAAAAGACCATATACTTTATTTACCAATAATTACACCTCTTATACTTTCATAAATATCAGTTGATATTTCTTGTTTAAAAGCTTTTTCCAATTTTTTTGTTTTTATAAGTTTATTTAAACATTCTTCATTTTTACAAATATAAGCACCTCTGCCATTCTTTTTTCCAGTTAAATCAGCTTCAATTATTCCTTCTTTTGATTTTACAATTCTTAAAAGATCTTTTTTTTCAGTTTGCTTATTACATACAATACATGTTCTTTCTGGTTTTTGTTTCAAGATTATCACATCCTTTTAAATTTTAAGCTTCTGTTTCTTCTTGTGCTTGTTTTTCTAACATTTCTCTAAATTGTGTTTCTGATTTTATATCAATTTTCCAATTTGTTAATCTTGCTGCCAAACGTGCATTTTGACCTGATTTTCCAATTGCTAATGATAATTGATCATCTGGAACTATTACTTGTGCAAATTTTTCTTCTTCTTTAACGTCTACAGCTAATACTTGTGATGGAAGTAATGCTGCTGCTATATAAATTGCTGGATCTTCACTCCATTCTATAACATCAATTTTTTCTCCATTTAATTCATTAATTATATTTTGAATTCTTACTCCTTTTTGACCTACACATGAACCTACTGGATCTATATTTTGATCTTTAGAATATACAGCTACTTTACTTCTTGAACCTGGATCTCTTGATATACTTTTTATTTCTATTAATCCTTCATATATTTCAGGTATTTCAAATTCAAATAATTTTCTAACAAAATCAGAGTTACTTCTAGATACTATCACTTGTGGATTTCCTTTTGCTCCTCTTTCTACTTCTAATACATATCCTCTTATTTTATCATTTACTTTGTAATTTTCTGTAGGTATTTGTTCTTTAACAGGCATAACACCTTCAAGTTTTCCTAAATCCATTACAACAATACCACCATCTGCTTTTTGAATTAATCCAGAAACTATTTCACCTTTTTTATCATTGTATTCTGTAAATACCATATCTCTTTCAGCTTCTCTTATTTTTTGGACAACAACTTGTTTTGCTGTTTGTGCAGCTATTCTTCCAAAATCCTTTGGTTTTATTTCTAAGCTTACAACATCTCCTATATTATAATGTGAATCAATTTTTTGTGCATCTTCTACTGAAATTTCTAATAATGGATCTGGATATTCTTCAACAACTGTTTTTAAAGAATAAATACGAATATCTCCTGTTTTTTCATCAATTGTAATTTTTACATTATCTACTGATTCAAAATTCTTTTTATATGCTGTAACTAAAGCAGCTTCTAAAGATTCGATTAAGTATTCTTTTTTAATCCCTCTTTCTTTTTCTAATTCTTCCATTGCTCCTATAAACTCTTTTACGTCAATGTTTTTCATTTTTTATTCCTCCTACCAATTATATATAGTTTTAGCCATTGCTATACTTTTAAGTTCTATTTTTATTTTATTATCATTAACATTTAAAACAATTTCATTATCATTATATTCTTCTAGTATTCCTCTTAATTCTTTTTTTGAATTAATTTGTTTATAAAGTTTAACTTCTATTTCATTTCCTATCTGTGATAAAAAATGTTTTTCTTTTCTTAGAATTCTTTCAATTCCTGGTGAAGATACTTCTAAAAAATATTGATCTTTTATATAATCTGCTGTGTCTAACACTTCATCAATTGCATTATTCACATTTTCGCAGTCTTCTATACTTATACCTTCTGGCTTATCTATTATTATTTTTAAATAATAATCTTTAGCTTCTTTCACATATAATACATCATATAAATCATATCCCAAATTATTTATAATATTTTCCAAAAGTTCTTCTACTTTTTTTTCTATATTACTTGCCAAATTTTACCTCCTAAAATACCATTAAAGAGTGGGATAGGCTCCCACTCTTTCTGTTTAAAATTATGACATAATTATTATACTATTTTTTTAAAGCAAAATCAAGTATTTTTCTTATTTTTTCTTATTTTTTGAATTTTCTAAGCTTAATGCTACATATTCTTTTTCTTTAACATTTATATAGATTATAAGTTCTACAATTGCTACTATAGCCATTATATTAACTAATGTTCCTGAAAATGGTATTCTTCCTATTGCAACAATACTTGCAATAGAAGCTTCTGTTATTAATATTAAACCTAATAATTTTAATATTAATTTAGCTGAATTCATTTTTTTAAATCTTATGATTAAATATGCTGCTATAATTATTATACTTATCATTGCAGGAACTAAATAAGGTTTTACCATATCTCTTATTCTTACATTTGGTACTGTTTTTATTGTTAGAGAATCTGTTGTTGTAGATAAAGAATATTTTTCATTTATTTTTGAAACTATTTTTTCTTTTTCTTCATCTGTTATAGAATTAACATTTATATTTACTGCATCACTAAATACTTCTATTTTTCTTACAACAAATTTTTTATTTCCAAAAACATCTTTGCATATTTGTTTTATATCTTTTATTTCAAAATCTGTATTTAAAACATAATTGATTGATTCATGTCTTTCTAACATCAAATCTACTTTAAATCCTTTTAAAGCTACTACTAAAATTCCTGCTAATATTAAAAGAATTACAGCTAACATTACTATTTTTTTATTCATATTTTTAAAATTCATTTTTTTATGCTCCTTCTTTTATTTTGATAAATATAATGTTCTTGTAAATATAACATTATATAAAGCATGTAATATAAGTCCCCAGAATAATGTCATTCCTATAGTATTTATAATTACATTTCCAACAAAAGTAAATATTACAGCAATTACACAAACAGGTATAATATTTAAATAATATTTTTTCATAGAGCTATTAAATGCTTCTGATGGGTTTTCATTTTTATTTAATCTTGATAGATAATTTGCCATAAATATATAATTTGCAATTATCATACCAACAAATGCAAATACTGAATTAATAGTAACACTTACATTTGTATATTTTATAATTAAAACATATGTTGCTATATATCCTATAGAAGATATTAAAGCTATTATTCCTTTTGCTTTATATCTTATTATAAAATAAATAGATATAGCTACAACGCATACTGCAAACACTATTTTATATATATTTATATCATTATTTGTTATATTTGATTGAATATAATTATCTGTATTTAATGCATATACAACTGGTAATTCACCACTATTTAATACATTTACTAATCTTGATAATTCTTCTATTATCTCTGAATATTCACTAACATCTGTTGTAGCTTGTCCTATTGGTATTTGTAATGTTCCATTTTTCATTTCTTCACCAAAATAAGTTGTACTAAATGTTGAATCATCTATTTGTACAGATACATATTTTATTGATGATTCTCCAGCTTCATCAGTTGTTTCAATATATTCTTTGCTTATTTCTTTTAATTTTTCAGCACCTTCTTCTGTGAAGTTTACTATTAAATAAGCTTGATAACCAGATGTGTTTGTAGCTGATATTGAATAATTTTTTACATCTGAATTATCCATTAATATAATTCCTGTTTGATAATCTATTACTTTAAATTTTCCTACAGTTTCTACCATACTTTCTATATTTATAACAACATCATCATTATTTGGAACTTCTAAAATCAAATCTCCTGTGACAGAATCTAATCTAATATTGTATTCAAAATTTTCATTTTTTTCTATTCTATCTTGAATCATTTTTTTAGTTTTTTCATAGTTTTCTATTGTAAGATTACTTTCTTCATTTTTCCTTATTTTTCTTTTTTCTGTTGCATAATTTACTTTTTCCGTTTCTGGAACAACTGTAGTTTCTTCAACAGTTGTATCTAATGAAATACCAGAAGTATCTTCTTCAGTTTCTTTTACTTCTCCTAAAATATTTCCTTCTGAATCTATGTATACATTTTTTTCTTCTGAAGTAGTATCTACAATATATCTTAACTCTCTTACTCCATCTAATTCCATTCCATATTTAAATTCTGGAATAATATTTTTCCAAACATTACCATTCTTTACATATATTCCAACAAATGCTATTACAGATATTAAAATTATTAGTAAAGAAATACCTATAATTTTTAAACTTTTTTTCACGACATATTCCTCCTTAAATTATAATAAATTTGTATCATTTATTACAAGTTCAAACCATAATCCCAAATATTTAGCAGCTCTTTTGCTCATTTTTGTTCTATCCATAAAGATTTCAAAATAATCAATAACTGGGCAAATATTTGTATCAATTTTTAAATTCAAAACTACTTTTTTTTCTTCCAAATTAATCGTTAGTTCTGAATGAGTAACAGCATAATTTACTTCATCATGTTTATCAAAAATACTTCTATCACTTTTTGATACTCTACTTCTATGTGCATCTGATTTATCTGCAAGTATTAAAGCAGCAGATATATCACTTACTGCTGTTCCTGTTGATTCATCATGGTTTCCAATAGCCATCATTATTTCTGTTATATCAGAAATTTCCATATTCATATCTTTTAAAATATTATAAGCTAATATTGCTCCTGTATGAGCATGATCTACTCTATTTACGGAATTTCCAATATCATGCATATATCCAGCTATTTTTGCAAGTTCTATTCTGTGCTCATCATATCCTAATGTTTGCAAAATATATGCAGCTCTTTCTGCTACTAGAGAAACATGTCTTGCTGAATGTTCTGTATACCCTAATACATCTAATTGCTTTTGTGCATTTTTTATTAGTTCTTTAACATCTTCATTGTTTTTTACATCTTCAAAAGTAACCATAATGTTTCCTCCTAAGTATTATAAATCTTTGTAAATTGTATATTAAAAATCAAAAAATATCAACTACTTTATTAAACTTTTTTCTTTAAACATTGTTTTTATTATATATTATTTTAAATATTAATTTTAAGAAACAATATTTATAAGCAATTAAATTTTACTATACATTAAATTACAACTTTTATACCTATATTTATTGTTTCTTTTGCAAAATTAAATATAAATTTAATAAAAATATTTATCTTTTTATATTTATCCCTAAAACACCTCCTATTGCTCCACATATAATACTAAAAGTAATTAAAAATACAGAATTTGTATTTAAAGAAAAATTGGAATTTAATATACTTGAGATAATATAAATTAATAACATATATACTATACCTATTATGCTACCTACTAATATTCCATTTTTTTCTATTTTTCTTGTTGCAAATAATGCACCTATCAAAATACTAAAACTACTAGAAAAAATTATAAATGGATTTATAATACTTTCATTTAAATTTGTATTACATAATAATACAGATATTATAAATATCATAATAATTGTAAGTATAAAAGAAATTATACTTCCTAATATTATAGAAAATATATAATTATTTTTTTCTTTTTCCATAAATTCCTCCAAATTTAATAGTTATTAAATTATAGTAAAATTTTATAAAAATATTCATAGATTTTAAAATTTATGAAAATCCGTTTCTTAGCAAAATTTATGTATATTTGTTATAGATTTTTTATAATAGAAAATAAAAACTTTCCTATTATATAAAAAAATGCAATGAAACATTAAATTTTTATCTAATGTTTTATTGCACTTAAATTTTATACGTTTATATTTATTTTATTCTGCAACAACTTCTTCTATTTCATTTTCTGCAGTTTCTTCAACTGTTTTTGTAGAATTTATTAAATTTGTTCCATCTTTTGCAAAACTTTTTAAATTATTTTCTTCTAAGTATTGATCTAAATCCATTTGAACACCATTATATTCAATATAGTATGTTTTTTCTCCGAATTTTGTTTTTGAATATATTTTTGAACAAACATCACTAATTACCCATCTACCAGCATTCACATCATAAACGCCATATCCTTTATCAGAACCTACTACTATTCCATGTATTCCTAATTCTTCTGGAATTATTAAAACACTTTCTTCGCTCGCACTTTCTTTATCATCTGCTATATATCCAAATTTGCTATATTCTGCTGCTAATTGTTCTGTTCCATCAACTGAGTATAGTCCATATTTTCCATCTTTACATACAGGTATACTATTTCCAAATAGTATAGTTTCATTTTTTATTTCATCTTCTGAATATTCTTCAACATTTTTTAATCCAATACTGCTAAATTCTACAAATATTACTGTTTTTCCCTCTTTATTTAAAACACCATATGAATTCTTTTTTCTTACCTTATAAATTCCTAATTTATCATCTAATACAGATATTTCATCATATGTTTGAGGAGCTATAATTGAATTACCTTCTTTATCTATTATACCAACTTTATTATCTGCACTTGTTAAAAATTCTTTTGAATTTTGAATAAATTGTAATTGAGAGTATTTAACACCAACTATTGTTTCACCTGTTATACTAGAAATAATTCCAAAATTACTTCCATCTCCAACAACTATCATTCCATATGCTAATGCTTTAATATTTTCATACATTCCACTTATTTGTGAATATTCTTTTTCTGAGGTACTTGCAACTAATTGTGCTGCTCTTGCAAATTGATTTGCCAATGTATATAATTTTATTCTATTTTCAGTTGACATATCTATATAACTATTAAATATGTCTTGAACATTTTCAAATGGTATATATAAAGAGCCATCTTCGTTTTTTATCGCATGATTAATATTAAATGTTTCTGAATATCCTTCTGAATTTTTTACAGTTATTTCTTGTTCTGCTAATACTAATTTATTATCTGAAACCGCATTTGTGTATTTAGTATAATATTCATTTTCAGCAGTAATTGCAACTGTTTCAATTCCATCTGTTATATAACAACTATTTTCATCTTCATTATATTTTTTATATTCACCTTTTTGATAAGTATAATTGTATAATTCTGAAATTTCTTTTAAATTTACATATGTTGTGTCATCAATAGTTTTGAAAAAATTAGAAGAAAATTTATATCTATTTCCATCTAAAAATACTTTTAATGTTTTAGAATCTTGATATTGTATTGTAAAAATTAATAGTAATAATAAAACTACCATTATTGCACAAAAAACAATTGACACTAATACTACTTTTTTTCTTTGCTCATTCTTTTCATTTTCTTTCATGAATGAATCGCTTTCTTCTAAATTCATGTTAAAATTCCCTCCTATTTTTTCTCTTCTGTTTTCTCATAACCATAATTTTTATAAAATTCATCTCTAAAGTTTAATAAATTATCGTTTTCTATTTCTATTCTAACTCTATCCATTAATTTAGTCAAGAATCGTAAATTATGAATTGATAAAAGTCTTACACCTAAAATTTCTTTTGTATTTATTAGATGTCTTATATATGCTCTAGTATAATTCTTACATGTGTAACAATCACATTCAGGATCAAGTGGTGAAAAATCTCTTTCATAAGAAGCATTTCTTACTACAACTTTTCCATATGTAGTCATTGCTGTTCCATGTCTTGCTATTCTTGTAGGTAAAACACAATCACACATATCTATACCAGCTATTGCAGCTTCTATTAAATAATCTGGTGTACCTACTCCCATTAAATATCTAGGTTTATTTTCTGGCATAAGAGGAGTAGTATATCTTAATATATCTAAAAACTCTTCTTTAGGTTCACCTACACTTATACCTCCAATTGCATATCCTGGGAAATCCATCTCTATTAAATCTTTTGCAGATTTGTCTCTTAAATCTTTAAAAAATCCACCTTGTATTATTCCAAATAGTGCTTGATTTTCTATATTTTTATGTGCTTCTTTACATCTTGCAGCCCATCTTGTAGTTCTTTCCATAGATTTTTTTGTGTATTCATATGTTGATGGATATGGGCAACATTCATCAAAAGCCATCATAATATCTGCACCTAATGCTTCTTCAATTTCCATTGCAATTTCTGGACTTATAAATCTCTTGCTACCATCTAAATGTGATCTAAATTCTACACCCTCTTCTGTTATTTTTCTAAGTGCTCCTAAACTAAAAACTTGAAATCCACCACTATCTGTTAAAATTGGTCTATCCCAATTCATAAATTTATGTAATCCACCAGCTTCTTTTACAAGTTCATGTCCTGGCCTTAAAAATAAATGATATGTATTTGATAAAATTATTTGAGCTTGTACATCATTTTTTAATTCTTCTGGAGTCATAGCTTTTACTGTAGCTTGTGTACCTACTGGCATAAATATAGGGGTTTGTATATCTCCATGTGGTGTATGTATAACACCTCTTCTAGCTCCAGATTGTTTACATGTATGTAATAATTCATATGTTACTGCGTATTTTTTTTCCATTTCTTTCTCCTAAATTAATATATTATCATTGCATCTCCAAAACTGAAAAATTTATATTTCTCTTTTACAGCTTCATTATATGCATTCATTATGAAATCTTTTCCAGCCAAACTTGAAACAAGCATTATTAATGTTGATTCTGGAAGATGAAAGTTTGTTATTAAAGAATCAATACATTTAAATTTATATCCTGGATATATAAAGATGCTTGTATCTCCTTCAGTTTCTTTTAGCATTCCACTTTCATCTGCAACAGATTCTAACACTCTACAAGATGTTGTTCCAACAGCAATTACTTTTTTTCCATTCTTTTTAGCATTATTTATTTTTTCTGCATCTTCTTTTTTTATATAATAATGTTCAGAATGCATATTATGTTCCTCAACATTTTCAACTTTTACAGGTCTAAACGTTCCTATTCCTACATGAAGAGTAACATTTGCTACTTCAATTCCTTTTTCTTTTATTTTTTCTATTAATTCTTCTGTAAAATGTAACCCTGCTGTAGGAGCAGCTGCAGAACCATCATATTTTGCGTAAACTGTTTGATATTTGTTTTTCTCTTCTAAAGTTTCTTTTATATATGGTGGTAATGGCATTAAGCCTATCTGATCTAAAATCTCATTAAAAATACCATTATATTCAAATAGTACTTTTCTGTTTCCACCTTCTAAAACATCTAAAATTTCTGCTTTTAAAATACCATCTCCAAAAGTAACTTTTGTTCCAGGTCTTAATTTATTTCCAGGTCTTACCATAGCTTCCCACATGTCGCCTTCTATTCTTTTTAATAGTAAAAATTCAACATTTGCACCAGTTTCTTTTTTTCCATATAATCTAGCTGGAATTACTTTTGTATTATTGATTACCAAACAATCTCCTGGATTTAAATAGTCTATTACATCTTTAAAAATTTTATGTTCTATCTTTTGTGTTTGTTTGTTTAATACCATAAGTCTTGCTTCATCTCTTTTATCATAAGGATGTTGTGCAATTAATTCTTCTGGCAAATAATAATTAAAATCTGATACTTTCATTTTAACTTTCTTTTACAAATACTCCTTCTTTTATTCTATTTATTAATACACTAGAATTATCTATAAATAATTTTAATGTTTCTTTTATATTTTGTGGTTCTTTATCAAATTCAATTTCAATTGAATCTATAAAATTCACTTGATTACATGGCTTAAAATTAATATAACCACTTTCATCTATTCCTAAATATTCTCCATCTTTTAGTATTTTTTTATTCATATAGTCTGTATACCAATTTTTTAAACCTATTATTTCACTGTCTTCATATCCATATTCTTCATAATCATGTAATCTTGGTATATTAAATCCAAACTCAGCAGAATTTCTTTCCATTGTATGTAAAAATTCATGAATAAAAACTTCCTCTGGAAAAGTATGATAATTTTTATATTCGTACATATGTCTTCCTTCTTTTTCTGGAAGTCTTATATTTGAAAATCCTATTCCTAAAAAATCCATTCCACCAAGTCCAACCCAATCATTTGCTAATCTTTTTTCAGATGTTTTATTTATATCTTCTGATTCAAAAACAGCAAATATGTGATCAAAATTATTGTATTTTACTTGATCAATTATTTTTTCATAAACATCTATTGCATCAAAATAATATCCATTGTTTTCATCATATGAAATTGAATTTAAAGGTTCGTCTACGTAATAAATATTATATTCAACATTTATTTTATTTTCAGACATTTCATTCATTGAATTTTTAAATCTTCTTATATTCTTTTCAATTAATTGTATATCTTCACTATTCATAGATGTTTTATATGTATTATTGTCAATTACTAAATCAATATTTTTAAACACAAAAAAAGCCATTGTCCAAGTATTATTTGTGTCTGGTTTTCCTTCTTCTAATATTATATCTGAAAACCAAACTTTTCCTTTTGAATCTGTATCGTAACTTCCTAATCTAAATGCTATTTCAATATTTTCTCTATTTTTGGAATTAAACATAAATTCAACTCTTGTCCAATCATTATCTCCAACAAAACTTTCTGACTTTTCTACAGTATCTGCTATACATACATTTGCTCCACCTTGTTTGTTTTCTATTTCATTTTCTACTCCTTCTGTTTTTACATAACAAGTTAATTTATATGGAGTATTTTTTTTAACATTTACTGATTTACTAAAAAAAGCAACATTATAATCTTTGGATTCTAAACAATACGAATTTTGTGAAGAATACTTTGTTTTTTCGTCTCTACAGAATAATGTTTTCTCTGGTTCTTTTACAGCTTTTGTATAATCATTAAAATAATATTGAGAATAAATATGTGATATTATAAATATTAAAATAAATATAATTATAATATAAAATATATTACTTTTTTTCATTTATATATTTTCCTCTATTTTATTTAAAATTTTTTCTATAGTATTTTTTAAATTTGATTCATCATTATTTTCAATAATAAAATCTGATTTTGAAGTATAGAAATTATCTTCTTTTTGTATTTTTAATCTTTTTTGTGCAAATTCTTTATTTATATTATCTCTTTTGCAAATTCTATCAATTTTAATCTCTTCATTAGCTACTAAAGATATTATATAATCACAATTTTTATCTAAATTTGATTCAAATAATAATGGGGCGTCTATTGCAATAATTTTAATACTCTTATCTTCTTTTATTTTATTTATTTGATTTAAAATTTCTTCTACAACATATTTGAAAGTAATATTATTTAATTTTTCTAATTTTTCTTTATTATTATAAATAGTTTCTGCAAGCATTCTTCTATTTAAATTACCATCATCTAAAAAATATTCCCTTCCAAATTCTTTTTTTATTGTTTCTAAATATATATTTCCAGGAACAGCTATTTCTTTTGCTACTTTATCACAATCTATTATTTCTATATAATCATATTCAGCTAATATTTTGCTTACAGTGGTTTTTCCTGTTCCAGAAGAACCTGTGATTCCTATTATTTTCATGTTATTTACCTTCTTTTAAAGTTATTAATAATTTATTTACCGCTTCTGGAACATATTGTTCTACACTTTCATTATGATTATATAATTCCATAATCATACTTGAAGATAAATGTCCTAAAGTACCTGCTCTAAAATAACAAGTATCTAATCCAGAGTGTATTTCATTTATTGCTGCAATATTTTCTTCATATTGATAATCTGTACCATTTCTTAACCCTCTTATTAATATATCAGCTCCATGTTTTTTTGCTTCATCAATTGTAAGTGTACTATATAAAACAACTTCCACATTTAACAAGTTTTCTTTTTTTAAAGTTTCTTCTATTGCTATTTTCATTAGATCTTTATTTATTCTAGGCTCTTTATCTGGATTAAAACCAATTCCTACAATAACTTTTTCAAAACATTTAGAACTTTTTTTTACTATTGCTAAATGACCATTAGTAAAAGGATCAAAAGACCCTGCGTAAAATCCTACCATAAATTTCTCCTACAAATTTTTTATTGCTGATGTGGCTAAAAAGTCGCATCTATTATTATATTCATTATCACTGTGTCCTTTTACTTTTATAAATTTCACATTATGCTTTTTTACCAAATCATATAATTCTTCCCAAAGTTCTCTATTTTTTACTGGATCTTTTGAAGCTGTTTTCCAATTATTTTTTTGCCAATTATATATCCATCCTTGATTAAAGGCATTTACAACATAAGCACTATCACTATATATTTCTACATTACATTCTTCTTTTAATAATTTTAAAGCTTCTAATACTGCTGTAATTTCCATTATATTATTTGTTGTATTACTATTTGCACCAGAAATTTCCTTTTTATTTTGTTCATACATGAGTATTGCTCCCCATCCACCAGGACCGGGATTTCCGTGAACAAGCACCATCTGTATATATTGTTACATTTTTCATAAATTCTTCCATTCTTAATTTATTGTTTTTTCATTTAATATATGATATTATATCAGTAAACTTATAATTTTACAATACAATTTAGGAGGTGTTTTTCTTTGAGTGGCATTTTAGGTATAGTCTCTGAATATAATCCATTCCATAATGGTCATTTATTACATCTTAATTATTCTAAAGAACTTACTCATGCTGATTTTACTATTGCTGTAATGAGTGGAAATTTTATTCAAAGAGGTGATGTGGCTCTAGTGGATAAATGGTCTAGAGCACAAATGGCATTAGAAGCTGGTGTTGATTTAGTTATAGAGCTACCTGTTTTATATGCAATTTCAAGTGCAGAAAATTTTGCAGATGGTGCAGTTAAAATATTAAATTCTTTGCAAGTTGTAGACTATATTTCTTTTGGAAGTGAAGTCGGAGATATTAATGCTTTAAATGATATTGCTTCACTTTTATATAAAGAACCAAAAGAATTTTCTAATATAATAACAACCCAATTAAAATCAGGTCTTTCTTATCCTAAAGCAAGAGAAGTAGCATTATCTTTGTATTTAAATAATTCTCAAAAGTATAAAGAAATCTTAGAAAATCCTAATAATATTTTAGGAATAGAATATTTAAAATCTTTAAAAAAACATAAAAGTGCTATTCGTCCTCTTACTATAAAACGTGATTATAGTGATTATAATAGTGATCAAGTAAAAAATGGAATTGCTAGTGCAACAGCTATTCGTACAATGCTAAAATCTAAGAAAAATATTAAATCTGTTGTTCCAGAATACAGTTATACTGTACTAGAACAAAAAATTAAAACAGGTGAATTTGTAAAAGATTTATCTACTTTTGAAAAAGAAATTATTTACACATTAAGAAAAATGAGTCTTCAAGAAATTGCACTTTTACCAGATGTATCAGAAGGATTAGAAAATAAAATAAAAAAAGCAGCAAATACTTGCAATACACTTAGTTCACTTATTGAAACTATAAAATCAAAAAGATATACTCAAACTCGTATTCAAAGAATTTTATTATATGCACTACTTGGAATAACTCAAAAAGATATTAATATTTCAAAAAAACACATTCCTTATATACGAGTACTTGGATTTAATAAACATGGAAGAAGAATTATATCAGCAATAGCTGCTGCTAATCCAAAATTAGAAATTATTGTATCTACAAAAGGATTTATGGAACAATCAAACAATATACCTTTACGAACAATGCTTTCTAAAGATATTCTTGCAACTAATATTTATACTTTGGGATACAAAAAAAATTCAATTGCTAATTTAGATTATACTCATAAGATAGTAGAAATATGAAATATAAAATATAATTTATAATTTATAAAACATATAACAAATATATGAATAGCACTTAACTTTAAATTAAGTGCTATTTTATAATTTCTGAAATAATTTTTCCTAAATATTTCATACTTGTTTTGCATTCATCTATTGTATTTCCTGTTGCACCTACTTCTATAATACAAGCTCCATTTGTCACATGTTGATTATATCTTGAATTTCTAAGTATTATAGGTTTAAACAATCCTGGATACATTTCATTTGCTTTTTCTTGTATTTTTATTGCAGTTTTCAAATTATTTTTCCAATTTGGATGTTCCAATCCACCACCATCTGTTCCTATTACAAACATTAATTGTGCTGCTATTTCTCCATTAATTTCTACTTTAGGTCCATATGCACTATTACTACCTAATGCATCTCTATGCAAATCAATTATAAATTCTGTATTTTTATTTTTCTCTAGTAACTTTCTTACTGTATTAAGCGATCTTGAATATGAACCTGTATATGCAGGATAATCATGATATTCCACACTATGAATAATATTATATCCAAAATTTGTAAGTATATTGCTAAGTTCTGTTCCAACTCCAGCAACATTGTAATTTAAATTTATTGTCCTAAAATTACCACTTTCTTCATATATAGTATTTTCTGTTTTTGTATAACTTTCACAAGTATGTGTATGAAAAATTATAATATCCTTTTTATTTGTAAGTTCAAAATCTGGTGTTACAATTTCTTCTGTTAATGTGTATTTTGATTCATTTTTTATTTTTACACTTTTATAAACATCTGTATATTTATCTGTTTTATTATTTTCATTAATTATTCTTGTATTTGACATATCTGGTATTTCTTCTACATTAATTTCAAATTTTTTATTTTCCTCTACTTTTTCAATATTTGTTTCAATATTCATATTTTCTTCTATTTCTTTATTTTCTGCATTTTTTTCTTCATTTTCATTACTACCAGTTATAGTTTCTAAATCAACTATCTCTTCCATATTTTCTATTTCCATTAATGTTTCTTCTGTTGTTGAAAATATAGCCAACTCACTTTCTAATAATTTCTTTATTTCACTTTTTTCTTTTTTATCACTTCCATCAAAATATTTTGCTACAATTATATTTTTCTCTATATTATCTGCGCTTGCAAAAGATATACTAGAAAATAAATTAAAATCTTTTATATTTATACATTTTGCTATATTAGCAACAACACATAAAATAATTAGTATTAATATTATTTTACATATTTTTTTAAAAAAACCTTTTAAATTAATTACTGCTAAATTAATCATATTTACCTCATATAATATTGATATTCTATTATATTTATAAAATTTATTTATATGATTTAAATATATAAATAAAACCACTTTACTTTTTAAAATATATTAGTAAAGTGGTTTTATTTTTTAAATCTGAAGTTATTAATTTAATTATTTACTTTATTAAATTTTCTATTTTTTCTGAAGTTAAATCACACTCTTTTTCTTCACCTGTTTGCATATTTTTTATTTTGCATTTATTACTTTTTATTTCTTCTTCGCCTATTACAAGTAAATATTTAGCATTTATTTTATCAGCATATTTTAATTGAGCTTTAAAACTTCTTTCTAGTAAATCTTTTTCTACAAAAATTCCTTTTTCTCTTAAATCTTCTGCTATTTGTATAGCTTTTTTATTTTCTTCAATTCCATTAGAAAGTATATATATATCTTGAACTTTTTCTTCTACAACATCTTTATTGTATTCTTCAAACATTTGCATTAATCTTTCTACACCAGATGCAAAACCTACTGCAGGAGTTGCAGGTCCACCAAATTCTTCTACCAAGTCATCATATCTTCCTCCACCTAAAACTGTTAATCCTGAATTTTTGTCTACAAATTCAAATACTGTTTTAGTATAATAATCTAATCCTCTTACAATAGAACTATCTATTTCATAATTTATATTACAATTGTTTAAAGTTGTTTTTACATTTTCAAAGTGCTCTTTACATTCTTCACATAAATAATCTATCATTCTAGGAGCACCAATATTTAATTCTTTGCATTTTTTTTCTTTGCAATCTAATATTCTCATTGGATTTTTTTCAAATCTTGTTTTACATGTATCACAATATTTATCAAAATTATCCCCAATAAATTCTCTTAAAGCTTTTTGATATTCTTTTCTACAATTTGGACATCCTATACTATTTATATTTAACTCAATATTTGATATATTTAAAGCTTTAAATATTCTATTTCCCATAAGTATTGTTTCAACATCTGCTAAATAACTTTTTGATCCTATAAGTTCTGCACCAAATTGATGAAATTCTCTTAATCTTCCTTTTTGAACATTTTCATATCTATACATTCCCATATTATACCAAAGTTTTACAGGACTCGGCATACTACCCATTCCATTTTCTAAATAAGCTCTAACTGCTCCTGCTGTTCCTTCTGGTCTTAATGTTATACTTCTTCCACCTTTATCGTCAAAAGTATACATTTCTTTTTGAACTACATCAGTTGTTTCACCTACACCTCTTTGAAAAAGCTCTGTATATTCAAAAACAGGAACTCTTATTTCTCTAAATCCATAACTTTCAAATACTTCTTTTACTTTTTGTTCTACGAATTGCCATCTATAACTTTCTTCCGGCAATAAGTCTTTTGTTCCTTTTGGTTTTTGTATCACTTTATTTTCTCCTTTATCTTTAAAAATCTTTTTCTCTTAATTCTAAATAAATATTTTTTTCATCTTGAATCATAGTAATTTTGCCATGACCTGGATATACAATTGTTTCTTCTGGTAAAACCATTAATTTATTTTCAATAGAATGAATTATATCTTCAAAGCTTCCTGTTGGTAAATCTGTTCTTCCCCATGTACCAGAAAAAATTGTATCACCAGTAAAAACTAATCCTTGTTTTTCAGAATATAAGCAAACTCCACCTTTTGTATGACCTGGGGTTAATAGAACTTTAAATTCCAAATTTCCTATATGAATCAAATCTCCATCATCAATTCTTGAATCTGCTTCTAATTCTGGGTTTTCCATATTTATATAATAAGCTAAACTTATTTCTTCATTATATAATCCTATACTGTCATCTCTGCTTATTAATATTTTTCCACCTTTTTCTTGTTTTAATTTATTTATTCCTCCTGTGTGATCTGCATGGCAATGTGTTAAAAATATATATTTTAGATTTGCATCTAATATATCTAATAATTTTATTATTCTTTCAGGTTCTCCTCCTGGATCTATAACCATTGCTTCTTTTGTTTCTTCATCACATACAATATACGAATTTGTAAGTAGCCCTTCTTGCCCTGTTTTTACTTGTAATCTTTTTAATATCATTTGTATCCTTCTTTCTTTTATCCTCTTTTTCTAGTTACTTCATATACACTTTCAATATTTCTTAATGAATTTATTAATTTATTTAAAGTATCTATATTTTCAAGATCTATAGATATATCAATTACTGCAATACCTTCTTTTGTACTTTTTGAGTTTACACCTACTAATTTTAATTTTGCATTTTCTACTTGTTTTATAACATCTTTTAATAATCCACTTCTATCAGTAGCTAATATTTCTATTTCTACATTATAAGATCCGTTTATATCATCAACCCAATAAACATCTATCATTCTATTTTCTTCTTCTAATAAGTCTTTTACATTTGTGCAATCTGTACGATGAACAGAAACTCCTCTTCCTTTAGTAATATATCCTATTATGTCATCACCAGGAAGTGGATTACAACATTTAGAAAGTTTAACTAAGCAATTATCAATTCCTTTTACCACAACACCTGTTTTTGATGTTTTTATTCTTGTTGGTTTAGCTTTAGCAAGTTCTTCTATTTTTTCTTCTAAATCTTCATCTTCATGTTCTTTTCTATATTCATCTAATAATCTTGCTATTAATTTATTTACTGATATTCCTCCAAAACCAATACTTGCAAATAAATCGTCAATTCCAGCAAATTTATATCTTTCTAATGCCAAATTTATCCATTCTTGTCTCATTAAGTCTGAATACTTCATTCCTAATTTCTTTATTTCTTTTTCTATTAAATCTTTACCTTTTTCGATATTTTCTTCTCTTTGAGCTCTTTTAAACCATTGATTTATTCTAGTTTTAGCAGATGAACTTTTAACAAATTTAAGCCAATCACGACTCGGACCTTTTGATTGATCTGAAGTTAAAATTTCTACAATGTCTCCATTTCTAAGAGGAGTAATAATAGGCATCATTTTACTATTAATTTTACAACCTACCATTTTATGTCCAACTTGTTCATGTATAGAATAAGCAAAATCAATTGGTGTAGCACCTTTAGGTAAAACTTTTATTGTTCCTTTTGGAGTAAAAATATATACTTCATCTTCAAACAACTCTGTTTTTAATGTGTTTAAAAATTCATTTGCATTTTCAGTATTTTTTTGCCATTCTAATGATTCTCTAAGCCATGCTAATTTATCATCATTTACTATAACTTCTTTTTTTGTTCCCTTATTACTTGCCTCTTTATAAGCCCAATGTGCAGCAATACCAAATTCAGCTGTTCTATGCATTTCCCAAGTACGAACTTGCACTTCAAATGGTGTTCCATTGGGACCTAAAAGTGTTGTATGTATTGATTGATACATATTCTTTTTTGGCACAGCAATATAATCTTTAAATCTTCCAGGAATTGGAGTATACATTTCATGAACTATACCTAATACAGCATAACAATCTTTTACATTATCTACTAAAATTCTAAGTGCAAATAAATCATAAATTTGATCTAATGTTTTGTTATCTCTTTTCATTTTTCTATATATACTATATAAATGTTTTGCTCTACCTGTTACATCTGCTTTTATATTTTCATTTTTTATTGCTACTACTAAATCATCTTTTATTTCATCTATAAATTTTAATCTTTCTTCTCTTTTTCTATCTAATCCAACTACAATCTCATGGTATTCTTCTGGATATAAGTATTTAAAAGCCAAATCCTCTAATTCCCATTTTAATGAATATATACCTAATCTATTAGCAAGTGGTGCATATAAATCCATTGTTTCTTTTGCATTAGCTATTTGTCTGTCTCTTGTTAAATATTTTAATGTTCTCATATTATGTAATCTATCTGCAAGTTTTATAAGAATAACTCTTATATCTTTTCCCATTGCTAAAAACATTTTCCTATAATTTTCAACCTGTTGTTCTTCAACACTTGAATATCTTAATGTTCCAAGTTTAGTAACACCTGCTACCATTTCTGCAATAGCTTCGCCAAATTCATTTATTAGGTCTTCATGTGTTACAGGAGTATCTTCTACTACATCATGTAATAGTGCAGCACATAATGTTTCATCATCCATTTCCAAATTAGCTAAAATATACGCAACATTCATTGGATGAATTAAATATGGTTCTCCAGATTTTCTGCATTGATCACCATGATTTAATTTTGCAAATTCATATACTCTTCTAATTAAAGCTTCATTTGTATTTGGATAATTTGATTTTTGTTTATTTATTATATCTTCTATTGTTATTTGTTGTGTATCTGACATTATAAAATTCCCCCATTCTTAGAGCATTTATTTAATATGATCTTCTAATATCTTTCATATTTATCTGAACTAAATTTTCACCATTAAAAGAATTTATTTCTAAAATTCCTATTACATCTATTTTATCACCTATTAAATATTCTTCTGCATATTTTCCCATATTAAATCCAATAGCATTTATTATAGAATTATTATCTTTTAATGTAAGTTTTAAATGCTTTCCTTCAGATAAGGCTCTAATTGAATCTATTTTTAAATTTTTATAGATAAATATTGGCATTTTATTTGCTTCGCCAAATGGTTCTAATAATTTAAGTTCATTTACATTTTTTATAGTAATATCCTTAAGTGTTATTTCTTTATCTACTTTTATTACTGGTGTTATCTCTTCTGTATGTGCTTCTTTAGCAATTTCTTCAAATTTTTTAGCAAAATTTTTAAAATTACTTTTATTTAAACTTAAGCCCACAGCCATCTCATGACCACCATATTTTTCTAAATAATCACTAGATTTGCAAAGTGCATCATGAAGGTCAAAACCTGGTATACTTCTTCCAGAACCATTTCCTTGTTCGCCTTCGAAACATATTAAAATGCTTGGTTTAAAATAAAGATCTGTTATTTTTGATGCAACAATTCCTATAACTCCATGGTGCCAATTTTCTGAACCAACTACAATTACATGATTATCTTTTAAATTTTCCTCTTCAATTTTTCTAATTGATTCTTCAAAAATTCTTTTTTCTATTTCTTGTCTTTCTTTATTATATTTATTAAGATTTTCTGTGATTTTTCCTGCTTCTACTAAATTTTCTGTTAAAAATAATTTTAATGCATCTTCTTCATATCCCATTCTTCCACATGCATTTATTCTTGGTGCTATTCCAAAAGAAACTGTATTTGAATTTACTTCTTTGTATCCAGCAGATGTAAGCAATGATTTTAAACCTGGTATTCTAGTAACTTCTGCTAATTTTAAACCTAATTTAGCTATAACTCTATTTTCATCTACAAGAGGTACTATATCTGATATTGTTCCTATTGAAACTAAGTCTAAATATTTTAAAAATTCTTTTTCTTCTAATCCTAGTTTTATTGATATAGCTTGTATTAATTTAAAAACTACACCAACTCCTGCTAAACTTTTAAATGGATATTCATTGTCTTTTCTTTTACAGTCTATTATAGCTAAAGCTTTTGGCAATACTTCTAAAGGTTCATGATGATCTGTAACAATAACTTCCATTCCTAAACTATATGCTAAATCAATTTCATTATTTCCTGATATTCCACAATCAACTGTTATAATAAGTGTATATCCTTGTTTTGCTATTTCTTTAATTGCATTTTCGTTTAATCCATATCCTTCTTTTAGTCTATTTGGAATTCTATGTCCAGCATCCAAACCTCTTTCTTTTAAGAACTTTTTCAAAACTGTTATACTTGTTATACCATCAACATCATAATCTCCATATATCATAACTTTTTCATTATTTTCAATTGCTTTTATTATTCTATTTACTGCTATTTCCATATCTGGCATTAAATATGGATCATGAAAATCTGATCTTGTTGGATTTAAAAATATTTTTATTTCATCTTCATCTACTATACCTCTGTTTACTAGTACAGTTGCTAACAATTCTGACATTCCAAATTTGGTAATCAATTCATCAATTTTTCCCTTATCAGAATTAAAAAACTCCCATTTTTTATTCATCCTTTTCTCCTAAAATAAATTATTTCTAAGATATTATATAACAAAATGAAATTTATATCAATAATTGATATGTATAAAAATGTATATTTTACGTAGTTTTATAAAAAATTAATTGATTTTTATAAAATAACAAAAGCTTAAATTTCTAGACATTTATTATTTTATATAAAAAAATAAGATATCTATAATAATAAATATCTTATCTTTAATATTTTATTTTAAAACATCTTTTATAGCTTCACCTATTATCTTATTAACATCAGCTATCATCACATTAAATCTAACTTCTTTGTCAAAAAAATCTTTTACTTCTGGATTTTGAACTAAAATTGTGTATAGTTCTTGTAATTTTTTCATTTTTTCTTCTGATTGTGCCTCTCCTTGTAATGCAAGAACTTGTTCTTCATATCTAATTTTCTCAAATTCTTCCACTTGTTTTTTTAAAGTAGGATTTGAATATAATTTCATTTTTATTTCTTTATATTCTAAATATTCTTTTGATTCTTTTATTGCTCGTGCTAATCCGTTTACTTCATCATATACGTTCATATTTTCCTCCTATTTATTCTGTTTTTTATATATTAATAATAAATCATATAGTCTATATCTGGAAAAATATCATCTTTATCAAAAACATCTAGCAAATATCTTGCATCTATATCATCTTTCTTTATTTGATAATATAGTTTTGTAAATCTTCCAATATGATCCTTTATAGATTTATGTGCATATTCAACCATCGTTCCATTAGTTATTATAAATAACCAGCAACTTGTTTGAGCAAGTAATAATTCTCTTGCACATTGATTTAATGCTTGTCTTCTTAATGTGTCACCTTCATTTGGAAACATCGCAGCAAGTTCACACATTCTATCTCCAGCTTTATGTAAATGTCTATGTGCATAATCATTTGTTGGATTAATCCATACTTCACTATATCCATTTGCTCCCCAACTTGAACGGCAAGGAGTAGAAACTTGCATTTGTGGATACATATCTATATATTCACCTGGTGTAATTAATTTAAAATTGCAATCATCATAATAAATTTTCTTAAACAATATATATAACCAATATGGTCCTTCATACCACCAATGTCCATAAAGTTCTGCATCATAAGGACATGTGATAATTGGTGGATTTTCCATATAACTTGATAAATAATCTATTTGTGATTTTCTACAATCCATAAAATGTCCTGCTTGTCTTTCAGCAGAGTCCATAGCCCATTGAGGATCATAATAATCTTTTGGACAATCTTTTCCAGTAATTCTATAATATTTTATTCCTGTATTTACTCTTGCACCATTTACAGCAATATATGGTTTTATATATTCATAATCACAATCATATCCAATATCTCTATAAAATTCTCTATAATTATAATCTCCTGGATATCCATTTATAGAACTCCATACTTGTCTTGAAGATTCTAAATCTCTTCCAAATGCTACAACTCCTCCATGTGAAACAATAGGTGCATATGTACCATATATAGGTGTTGGGTCAGCATATAAAATTCCATGAGTTTCAAGTATTGTATATTCTATTCCAAATTCTTTTAAATATTTATCTACTTCTGGAATATATCCACATTCTGGAAGCCAAATTCCTCTAGGTTTTCTTCCAAAAAATCTTTCATAAGTTTGAACACCAACTGCAATTTGTGCTCTCACAGTTTTTTCATTAACATAAAGAATTGGAAAATATCCATGTGTTGCTCCACAAGTAATTATTTCTAAAAAACCTGCATCTTGAAAATGCTTAAATCCTTTTATTAAATTACTATCATACACATTTTTAAAAATGTGCAGATCATTTGTATATCTATCTAAATAATAATGTGATAGTCTATTTAATCTTGAATCATATTTTGTTCTTTCTACTTCTTTTTTGCATAATTCTATATGTTTTTCTACGTATTTTATATATCTTTCTTGTAAAAGTTCATTGTCTAACATACTTAAAAGAGTAGGTGTTATTGTCATTGTTATTCTAAAATCTACTTTTTCTTCTTCTATTTTTTTAAAATTTAATAAAAGAGGAATATAAGTTTCAGAAATGGCTTCATGAAGCCATTCTTCTTCTAAGTATGTATCACATTCAGGATGATGAACATATGGAAGATGTGCATGTAATACAAAATTAACGTATCCTTTAATGTTTTTCATTTAAAACTCCTTAATTTTATTTAAATGATGAACTTGTATTTCCTGATGTTGGATTATTTAAATCAAACACTTCTTTTTCAATTCCATCTTTATAAAGTTCTTGGTAAATATCATAAAAACTATCTGTATCATATGCTTTTGATATTTTCTTACTAAATAATTTAATATCTTTTGTAGTTTCTTGATTTGTTTTTACATTTCTGAATGTAATATGTGAATTAAAATTTTCAAATAATATATGATCATTTGGTGCTTCAATTTTATTTGACATAGCTATAGGTAAATAATCTGTTTGTAAAATTACTTTTTCTTCTTCAAAAACTGCCATATTTACAATTTTGGGTTTATTTTTAAATTTTCTTCCTAATTGAATTGTATATTTTGTTTTTGGATCATCTATGTCTATATACCAACTATTTGCAAAATCGTTTATAATTATTTCTTTTATATATTGTTTTTCTTCATTATATAATAAAAGTACTGGATAAGTATCTGTAAAGAAATTTTCTCCAAAAGATTTTATATATTTTGTTTTATCCACATCAGATATATCCCAATAAACAAATAATTTCTTTGGTGTTTGTGCTAAAATTTTTACTACTGTTTCATTATATCTGTATGGTAAATCATAATATTCTAATAAATAATTAGTTTGAATTTTTGTATTTTCTTCTTTATTTTTGTCAAGTTCTACTTTTTCTTTTTTTATTTTAACATTCTCTTTAATTTCAGCAACTTCCTTCTTAGCTTCTTCTTGCATTTCTGCAATTTTTGCTAAGAAGTTTTTTATTTTCTGAATTATTGATTCTTCTTTTATTTTTTTATTTTTGTTTAATTCTACTAATTCTTTTCCTTCTTCTATAGAAGATTTATTTTCTCTTGTAACAATTTTTTTACTTACTTTTGAAATTTCATTATCAACTTTTTTTGTTTTATTTTCATTAAACTTTTTTGCATCTTTTATATTATTAGATTTTTTATTAGAATTTTTTTGAACTCTACTATTTAAATCTTTATTATCTTTTTTATTTTCTACTTTTTTTGTTGTAGATGCATTTTTAGAAACTTGATTTTCTCTAGTAGTTTTTTTAGAAAAATTATTATTATTTCTTTTGTTTTCATATGTATTTCTATTTATTTCTGTACTACTAGTTTTGTTTGTTTTTCCAGTGCTTTTCTTATTTTTTTCTACTGCATTTTCTTTTTCAGACATTAAATTTTCCTCCTTAGTAAAATTAAACTTATATTTAATTTCTATTTGCTTTACTCATAACATATATTATATTTTATATAAAACATCAAAAAAACACAAGAGAAATTTAAATATTTTTTACATTATTTTATATATTACATTTTATTAATAAATTTTGCAAACATTTTTTAAAATTTTATTTTTAAATTTAGTTTTTTAATACATATATTTTCCTTGCTACTGTAAGTAAATTTGTATTTGCATTTTAAAATCAAAAAACTTGACAAACCATTTTTCCTTTTATTTTTAAGTTGTAATATTTTTGTAATATTTCTGTAATCAAATTTTATTATTTTTTTTGTATTTTTTTGTTAAATATTGTTTACTTTTTGTTCTTTTTTATATACAATAAATAAAACAAAAAATAAAGAAAAGATATTTTTTAAAAACGTCAAAAAATTGTACAAAATAAGTTTTTTTATGTTTTTTAAAAAACTTGACAAATCAATTTTTACTAACTAAAAAATACCAAAGATTTTGAAAGGAGTACTTATTTAAATGAAAATTTTAATGCTATCATGGGAATACCCACCAAGAGTTGTAGGAGGAATTTCAAGAGTTGTTTATGACTTATCTCATAGATTGATTAAAGATGGACACGAAGTCACTGTTGTTACTTACAGAGATGGAAATGTCCCTTATTTTGAAGATGATGAAGGAGTTCAAGTTCATAGAGTTGATAACTTTATGATTTCATCTAATAATTTTATTGATTGGATTATGCAACTTAACTTTAATATGATAGCAAAAGCTGGAGAAATTATAGCTGAAAATGGTAATTTTGATATTATTCACGCACATGATTGGTTAGTAGCTTATGCAGCTAAAACTTTAAAACATGCTTTCAAAACTCCTCTTGTTTCTACTATACATGCAACAGAAGCTGGTAGAAATAGTGGTATAAATGGTGAAACTCAAAAATACATTAATGATACTGAATGGATGCTTACTTATGAATCTTCTGAAGTAATTGTTAATAGTAATTATATGAAATCAGAATTACAAAGACTTTTTGGCTTACCTTTTGAAAAAATAAATGTTGTTCCTAATGGTGTTAATTTAAATCAATTCAATGGTATTGAAAGAGATTATGATTTTAGAAGAAAATTTGCTATGGATAATGAAAAAATCATTCTTTTCATGGGTAGATTAGTTTATGAAAAAGGTATTCAAAACTTAATTGCTGCTATGCCAAAAATACTTGACAATTATCATGACGCAAAATTAATAGTTGCTGGTAAAGGTGGAATGATTGATGAACTTAGAAATCAAGTTAATGCTTTAGGACTTGGAGACAAAGTATATTTTACTGGTTACTTAGCTTCTAAAGATGTTCAAAAAATGTATAAATGTGCAGATGTATCTGTGTTCCCTAGCACTTATGAACCATTTGGTATTGTTGCATTAGAAGCAATGCTTTCTGGTACACCTGTTGTTGTTTCAGATATTGGTGGTTTAAATGAAATAGTTGATCATGGTGTTAATGGTATGAAAAGTTATGCTGGAAATCCAAATTCCCTTGCAGATTCAATTCTTACATTATTATTTGATCATAAACTATGTGATACAGTTACAAAAAATGCAAAATTAAAAGTAAAGAATGAATATAATTGGACAAAAATCGCTCAAGATACTCACTTTACTTATCAAAAAGCAATCTGTGAAACAATGGCTGAACGTCAAGCAAAACAAATTGCTCAAGAAGAAGCTCAAAAACAAATCAAAAAATCAAACGAAATTACAAATCTTCTATCTTTCAAAAAAAATCGTCAAGCTTATGCTTAAACAATATAAAAAAGCAGTTTAAAAACTGCTTTTTTTCTTTTTATAATTTATTTTTTATCTTATTAAATATGTACAATATAATATTATAAAATGTATAGGATATATTAAATAATAAAATATATAATTTATTTTCTTCCCCTGTTTACCATCATATAACAAAATAAATATTAAAGGAATATTCATACATATAAAAAGTATATAATGATTAATTTCTATTAAATTTATATTCCATCCAACATATTTATTTAACATATATATTATATTTAAAATTAAAACTGATATAGTAAGTAATATTTTTTTCTTTTTAAACATATATAATAAAATTACTAATAATACTCCATACCAACTATAATCAACTTTTAATATACATCCTAAATATGCAAATATTATGAAGCCCGCAATTCCAACCAATTTCATATTTTTACTTTCAAATTTATCATATAAATTAATTGCCATTAGCCCTAATAACAAGGTAAACAATACATTTAATTTAAAAATATTTTCTGAAAAGATACTTAAAAATAACATAAATGGTAATTGTGATACAAGTGCAAAAATTGTTAAACGTATATAATATTTTCTTAAATTTTTAGTATGTACATATCCTTCAGTAAGTAAAAAAGCAAATAAAGGAAATGCTATTCTACCTAAAAATATTGTGATAAAATTTTGTGTTTCGGGGATTGCATATTTAATATGATCTAAAAACATTGATATATATGCAATTACTTTTATAATAAATATTGACATTTTTTTCTCCTTTTAAAAAATTTTATCATAAAATTCACATCTTTAAAATAATTTTTTAAAAAAACGTCAAATCTAAATAACTAAAAACTGAAACTTCTATAATATTTTCTAATATTTCTTTATATTTTTTTATTCTAAAATTAACAAATCCATCAATTACAATCGATTTATTTTCTTTTATATATTCATTTATAGTTTTTGTTAATACTCTATTTTTGTATCCAATTTTAGTATCTGGCAAATCTAATATTTTATTTGTTATTTCAAATATATATTTTCTTTCTAACTCATTTAAATAAAAATAATTTTTTTCTATATTTTTTCTAATAATGTCTTTTTCAAAAAAATACTCTATGTATTCCTTTATAATTTTAGAAATCTTTTCATAAAACATTTCTAAATCTTCTCCTGGATAATGAACTATTATATTATCATAAATTTTAAATCTATAATTTGATATATATATATTTAATAAACTTGTTTCTAATCTTTTTATTAAAAACTCTTCTTTCTCTTTTCCAATCACTTTCATACATAAAGACTTCATTATTATGTTTGCCTCTTTCTTATAACTTTATATATATTATTCATATTATTCCAATATAGTGTTTGAATTATTCATTCTTTTTTGATTAAAAAAAGGAACCTAAATTATTAAATTAATAATTCAGGCTTTAAATTATATTTATTTATTCATTTACTTTTTTTGATTCTAAAATTTTAATTAATCCAAAAGCAATTATTGAACCTATTGTAGCTGTTACAATTTGGTTCATTCCCATTGCAATATTTAATGCTGCAAATACTTTTCCATTTGGTATTATTTTAGCTAATACTAATAAATTAAATCCTCCATATATAACTGCACATTTTACAAATATAGCAGATAGAGATGTTAAAATATAATTTAGGTTTTTCTTCACAAATAAATATCTATATAAATAAATAATTGCAAAATTTCCAATCCAAATAGCTGGTATCATATATAATGTATATACATTTGAAGTTTTTAAAACAAGACCACCAAATAATGCTGATATACTTGGAAGTGTTACTATTCCAACAACTTTTTTCCATCCATTTGCATTTACTCCTGCTAAAATAAGAAGAGTATTTACTATTGAACCAACTACATATTGTGAATTTGAAGCTATAGCACTTGTTTTACCAAAAATGTTTGTTAATAATTTTGGCACTACTAGTGGTACTGCAAATACACCTAAACATATACAAATTATTTCTATTATTTCTCCTATTTTTGATAATTGCAGATATTTCATATCTAAGCATTTTTCATTTTCCATATTTTTATTCCTTTCTTAACTTTTAAGTTAAGACTATTTTATCATTATTTAAATTTAATTACTATATTAAACTAAAATTTTATTAATATATTTTATCAATTTATTCCAAACTTATATTAATACTTTCAGATACTATATTTGTCATATTTTCTATAAATGTATCTATTTCTTTTGGTGTAACAATAAAATTAAAATTATTTAAATTCATTTTTTCTACCACAGTATCTTCTTCTATTTTAATATCACACAAATTTAATGTATTTATTACTATAGTTGCTGCATCTAATACTGTAGGTACTCCTAATGCAATAACTGGTATTCCTAAAGTTTCATAAGATAATTCTTCTCTTGCATTTCCAACACCTCCACCAGGTACAATTCCTGTATCTGATATTTGAACAGATTTATTTATTCTCTCAATATTTTTTGAACATAAACTATCAATAGCAATAATTAATTTAGGTTTCACATTGTCTACAATTCCTTTTACTATTTCTAAAGTTTCAATTCCAGTTGTTCCAAGTACTCCTGGAGTTATTGCACTTATACTTCGTGTGGATTTGTCTATATAATTAGGTAAATATATTTTAATGTGCCTTGTTATTTCAATATTTTGTACTACCTTCGCTCCTAATGAATCTGGTGTAGAATATAAATTTCCAAGTCCTACTATTAAAACTTCTTCTTCTTTTTTTACATGTATGTCAATTATTTTCTTTAATTCATTCGTTATTGCATCTATTATTTTTTGTTCTTCTTCTATTGATATATTATTAATTTTCTTTATGTCTATTGTTATATAATTTCCAATTTTTTTATTTAGTGCTTTTTCTCCTTCTTTATTTTTAATCATTACTCTTGTAATATTAATATTTCCACAATTTTCTTCTTCACTTTCAATTCCATTTATTTCATTTTCAATTTTATTTGCATTTTTATATATTTCTCTTCTTTCTATAGCCATATCAGTTCTAAAAAACATATATATCACCTCTTTTATATTTTTATATATTTTTTAGAATTTATTCAAATAAATTTATTTTTTTTATAAATCTATAAATTTTATCATAATAACAAAAAAATCCCGTTTCTTTTAAAAAGAAACGGGGTAATATCTATTCTTCCCAGTTATGAAATACTTCAATAACATCATCTAAATCTTCTAATCCATCTATTAATTTTTGCATTCTTACAGAACCTGCTTCATCTAGTGCAACATATGTACTTGGAACCATTTGTACACCAGCTTCTAAAAATGTTAGTCCATTTTTTTCAAGTTCTTCTGTTACAGCTGTAAAATCTGATGGTGCTGTTGTTATTTGATATACTTCTTCTTCTGAAGTAAAGTCTTCTGCTCCTGCTTCAATTGCCATCATCATAAGATCATCTTCTTCTATTTTACATTCTTCTTTTTCAATAACAATTACACCTTTTTTTTCAAACATATATGATACACAGCCTGTTGTTCCTAAATTTCCTCCAAATTTATCAAATATATGTCTTACATCTGCTGCTGTTCTATTTTTATTATCTGTAGAAGCATTTACTATTACAGCTACACCATTAACTCCATATCCTTCATATACTATTTCTTCATAATTTGCACTGTTTCCTGCTCCTGAAGCTTTTTTTATTGCATTATTTATTGTATCATTAGGCATGTTATTTGCTTTACATTTTGCTATAACATCTTTTAATTTAGAGTTTCCAGCCGGATCAGGCCCACCTTGCTTTACTGCTATTAATAATTCTCTTCCTAATTTTGTAAATATTTTTCCTCTTGCAGCATCTGCTTTTCCTTTTTTGGCTGCAATATTATGCCATTTGCTATGTCCTGACATTGCTTTCACTCTCCTTTTTTATTTTTTACTTTTTAATTTTAACACATTTCTTAGCTTTTGTGTAGTGTTTTGCAAATAATTTTTCATTACTTACTATTTTTAATCATATTTATTAAATTTTAATCAATTTTTTCTCAAAATCTTTAACATAATATTTTATATTTTTATTACCTTTTGAAATAATTGTATGTCCCTCTTCTTCAAGTAATTTCTTTTGTAATTCTATTGCTTCTGGATATTTCGCATTTAGTTCTCCATTTGATTTTAATGTTCTCCAGTATGGTGTAATATCTGTACTTCTTTGATAACTTGCCCAAGCAACAATATTTACAAATATTCCTGCTGTCATCGGATCAGTAAAATCAGCATTATTTTCTTTTGCCAAATATTCTCTCATTTGACCTATTGTTAGTAGTTTTCCTTTTGGTACTTTTTTCATTAATTTATCATAAAAAGATGGCGGTGCAAAAAACATTCTATTTCCACCATATTTTTTAATTGTATTTTCATCTTTTACTATTTGTATTTTAGGCATATCTTTATCATTTTTTAACATAGCATTAAAATCTTTTTTATTTTCATTAGACATAATTTATTCTCCATTTTTAACAAAAATATTAAATCAAAAAAAACAGACATTAAAAAATTTTAGTCCACATTTTTGTTCGTGTGAAAAATTTGTAACGCAAATTTCTGTACAAAATATTTATATTATAAAAAATTCTGAAAACTTTCCTATAATATAAAAAGCAAATTGGTAGATTTGCTTTAAAATTTATTCTATATTATTTGTTATAAAATCTATTACTTCTTCTAAAGAATTACTATCAGCTTTAGTATCTTTTTTATCATTTTCTGTAAGATCAACAAAATATTTATTAGTTTTTTTATCAATTGAAATTGAATCTAATGGATATCCTGGATTTCTTTTTTCAGATGGTTTGCTTACAAAATAAAATTCACTTTTAGTCCAAGAATATTCTCTTTTTTCTTTGCCATTATATAAAACCATTCCATATATCCATTTAGCAGTTAATTTTTCGCCATATTCTTTTACTAAATTTGAATAATATTCAATCATTTCATCATCAGAAAGTTCTTTTCCATTAACTCTTCTTACATAATTTCCTGGTTGTTTATTTTCTGGCAATTCTTCGATAAATAAATTATTATCCATACCTATTGTTGTAATTCCAGTTAAATCATAGTAAGCTTTAGCCTTTAAGAAAGCATTTTCTAATGCATTTTTTCCTGTTTCTTCCACATGAAGATTTATATTTAAATCCTTTATTGTTATTACTTCTATATTATTTTTTTCTAATTCAGTAGCATATTTTTTTATTTTGGCTGGATTTGTTGTTGCAAATAATAATTTCATATAATATTCCTTTCTATAATAAATTTCTATTCTATTTCTGGATTATAAAATTTATTTCTACAATATTTTTTAGCAAGCCCACCTTTACTAGTTTCTCTATAATGACTTTTTAAATCTTTACCTGTTTCATACATCGTTTCAACTACAGTATCAAATGATATAGGACCTGCTGAATTTAGTAATATTGCAATATTACTAGCATCTATTGCTCTTAATGCTGCAACAGCATTTCTTTCTATACATGGTATTTGTACATATCCTTGTACTGGATCACATGTTAAGCCTAAATGATGTTCCATAGCAATTTCTGCAGATGATTCAATTATTTGTATAGATGCATTTTTTAAATTTGCATAAGCTGCTGCTGCCATAGAACATGCTGTTCCCACTTCTGCTTGACAACCACACTCTGCACCACTTATTGATGCATTACTTTTTACTATATTACCTATTAAACCTGCAACAGCTAATGCATTTATTATTTCATCTTCTGAAAATTTTTCTTCTTTATATGCATAATAAAGTACTGCTGGTAATACACCTGCTGAACCACAAGTTGGAGCTGTTACAATTACTCCTCCAGATGAATTCATTTCACTTACACTATATGCATATGATGAAAGCAATCTTGTTCTTTTTAATTCTGGAGTTTCATTTTCTGAAATGTTTTTATGTATTACACTTGCTTTTCTCATTATTTGTAAAGCACCTGGTAATGTTCCTGTTTTTGTTAATCCTTCTTCTACAGATGCTTTCATTGTTTCCCATATTTCTTTTAAAAATTCTTTAAAATTTTTATCTTCTGTTTCAAAAACATAATCTGCCAATGTTTTATTGTTTTTTATACAATATTCTTTTATTTCATCAAAATTTTTAAGTTTATATAAATCTTCAAAATCTTTATATTCTTTGCCTTCTAACTTTATAGTTCCACCACCAATAGAATATACTCTCCATCTATTTAATTGCTCATTATTTTTATAAGCTATAATATCCATTGTATTTGGATGAATATCACATTGGGTTTCTGTATCAAATTTAATAATTGTTTCTGTAGGTTTTAAAGTCTCTTTTATTATATAGTCTGTTAGATGACCTTTTCCTGTAAGAGCTAATGATCCATATAAAATTACTTCAAATAAATCTGCTTCTTTATTATTTTTTTTGAACATCTGTACAGCTCTTTTAGGTCCCATTGTATGTGAACTTGATGGTCCATTTCCAATTTTAAAAAGTTCTCTAATTGTTTGCATTACTCTTTTCACCCCTTAATTATTATATGTAAATATATTTTCTATTTTATGTGATATTAATTTGAAATTTCCAATTTCATTTCCTTCTAAAACAATTGGATCACAATTTGGAACAGAAATTTTTATAACATCTTCCTTGTTTAAGTTTAATAATAGATATAACATACATCTTATACAATGCATATGCGAAAATAATGCATATGTTTCATTTTTATCAAAATCTATTTTTTCTTTAAAAAAGCTTTCTAACCTATTGCAAATATCTGTATAATTTTCTCCACCTGGTGCTTTTACTATAAAATCTCTTCTAAATTTCATGTTATCTTCTTTTTTGAAAAGTTCTGGATATTCTTTTGCCATTTCATCTACATATTTTCCTTCGAAATATCCTAAAGAACGTTCTCTTATTCTTTTATCTATTAATATTTCTTTATTTGGAATTGCAAATTTAGCTGTATCTATTGCCCTAGATAAATCAGAAGCAAAAACTTTATCTGCATTTTTTAAAATTTCACTTTTTTCTAAATTTTTTGCTTGATTTTTTCCTTTTTCAGTAAGTCCAATATCTTTAGCTCCACAAAACATTTGAACTCCTTCAACATCTATTAATTTATTGAATTCAGATTCTCCATGTCTTACTATAACTATTTTCATATTTGCAACTCCTTTAAATTATTTCTTATTTAGTTCCAAAAATTCTATCTCCTGCATCTCCTAATCCTGGTACTATATATCCTTCTTCATTTAATTTATCATCTATGTTTGCACAATATATTTTAACATCTGGATGTACTTCTTGCATTTTTTTAATTCCTTCTGGTGCAGCTATAATACATAAAAATTTAATTTTTTTTGCTCCATCTTCTTTTATCATTGAAATAGCATCTATTCCAGAACCTCCTGTTGCAAGCATTGGGTCTAATATAATAACTTCTCTATTTTGTATGTCTTTTGGAACTTTATAGTAATATTTTACTGGTTTTAAAGTTTCTTCATTTCTATATAATCCTATATGACCTATTTTAGCATTTGGTAAAACTTTTATTAATCCATCTAACATTCCTGTTCCAGCTCTTAATATTGGAATAAAAGCATATTTGTCTTCATTTAATTTTTTTCCATTCATTTTGCAAATTGGTGTTTCTATTTCTTTATCTTCCAATTCAGCATCTTTCATTGCCTCATAGCAAAGCATCATTGATATTTCACTTATAAGCTCTCTAAATTCTTTTGTTCCTGTAGTTTTTTGTCTTAAAATTGTTAATTTATGTTTTACTAATGGATGATTTAAAATAATTGGTTCCATAATTTTTCATTCCTTTCATTTTTACTTTTTTGATTATATCAGATTATCTCATATTTGTGTATAAAATAGTGAAATTTTTAAATTAAATTTTCTGGATTTAAACATTCTAATTCTGGAAGTACGAATCTTCCATCTTTTCTAATTAATATATCATCAAAATATATTTCTCCTCCACCATATTCTGGTGTTTGTATACATACTAAATCCCAATGAATTGCAGATACATTTCCATTAAACATATCTGTATATGCTCTTCCTGGTGTAAAATGGAAGCTTCCTGCAATCTTTTCATCAAATAAAATATCATTCATTGGTTTTGTTATATATGGATTTACTCCTATTGCAAATTCACCTATATATCTAGCTCCTTCGTCTGTATCAAAAATTTCATTAATCTTTTGTGTATTATTTGCTGTTGCTTTTATTATTTTTCCATTTTCAAATTCTAAAACAATATCTGTAAAAGTAAAGTTTCTATATTCTGATAATGCATTATATGATATTTTACCATTTACAGAATCTTTTATTGGTGCAGAATATACCTCTCCATCTGGAATATTAAATTCACCCGCACATTTTATTCCTCCCATTCCTTTTATAGAAAATTGCAAATCTGTTCCTGGACCTATTATATGAACTTTATCAGTTCTTTCCATTAATACTTTTAAATTTTCCATAGCCTTATCCATTTTGCTATAATCTAAGTTGCAAACATTAAAATAAAATTCTTCAAACTCTTCTGTATCCATACCAGCGAGTTGTGCCATAGAATCATTTGGATATCTTAATATTACCCATTTTGTATTATCCACTCTTTCATTTAAAACATCATCTGAATATTTTTCATACAATTCCATTTTTTCTGATGATATACTTGATAAAGAAGATATATTATTTGAAGCTCTTATTCCTATATATGCATCCATTGCTTTCATTTCTTCTAATTCTAATTTTCTTTTTAAAGTTAACATTTCTTCAGTTGCACCAGCTAAAATTTCTTTTTTAATTTTTTCATTTTCTATTTTTACAAAAGGATTTGCTCCTTTTTTATATACTTCTTTAACAATTTCTTTTCCTAATTCATAAGAATCTTCCCCGCTTAAATGAATTAGCACATTTTCATTTTTATTTAATCTTATACTATAATTTACAAGACCATATGCTAATTTTTTTATTCTTTCATCTATCATTTTTCCCTCCCAATTTATTTTTTTGTTTATTATATATATAAATGCTATATTTTTCAACAAACCTCATTTTATATTTATTATTTGCACATTTTTATATTACATACAAAAAGATTCTAAAGCATAATACTTTAGAATCTTTTTTATTTTACATTCTATCTGGCATTTGTATTCCTAAGATTTTAGCTCCTGTTTTTAGTACAGTTCCAACAGCTTTACTCAAATATACTCTTGCATTTTGTAAATCTTTATCTTCACAAATTATTTTATTTTCATTATAAAAATTACTATAATTTTGACTTAATTCTATTAAATATCTTGCAAGTAATGATGGCTCATTTTTTTCTACTACATTCATTAATACATTTTCAAAATTATATAATGTTGTAATTACATTTTGACTTGCATTATCTTGAAGTAATTCCATTTTTACTTCATTAATATTTGGAATATATTCTGCTTTTTCTAAAACACTCTTAGTTCTTACATAAACATATTGAATATATGGACCTGTCTCTCCATTAAAATTTAAAGCTATATCCCAATCAAATACTTGATCTTTAATAATTGTACTTGATAAATTACTAAATATTACTGCACCTATTCCTATTTTTTTAGCCTCTTCTTGTCTGTTTTCCATATTTGGATTCTTTTCTTCTATAACTTTTTGAACTCTTTCTATTGCTTCTTCTAATAATTCATCAACTTTTATAACTGTTCCTTCACGTGTTGACATTTTTCCTGTTGTTAATCTAACCATTCCATAAGCTACATGCTCTAATCCTTTAACACTTTTTTCTGGTATACCTAGATATTTAGCAACTTCAAATATTTGTTTAAAATGTAAGTTTTGTTCATATGCTACAACATACAAGCATTTATCGAAATCATATGTTCTAGACCTATATAACATTGCTGCTAAATCTCTTGTTGCATATATTGTAGAACCATTTGATTTTTTTATCATGCATACTCCTAAGCCTTTATCTTCTAAATCAACTATTTTTGCTCCTTCAGAATCTTTTAATATTCCTGCTTTATCTAATATATCTACCACTTCATCTAATTTATCTGAATAAAATGCTTCTCCATTATATGAATCAAATTCTACACCTAATAAATTGTATATCTTTTTAAATTCATTTAAACTTAACTCTCTAAACATATTCCATATTTTTACACAATATGGATCTCCTTCTTCTATTTTTTTGAAGTTTTCTCTACACAATTCTAAAACATTTTCGTCTTCTTTGCATAAATTATTTATTCTTACATATATGTCCATACATTTATCTATAGGATTTTCTTCAAAGTTGTACTCATCTTTCCATCTTTTATATCCTTCTATCATTTTTCCAAATTGTGTTCCATAATCACCCAAATGATTTACGCTTATAGTATTATATCCCAAATATTTATATGTATTATATAAAGCGGAACCTATAACAGTATTTCTTAAATGACCTATATGAAATGGTTTAGCTATATTAGGTGAAGAATAATCTATTACAATATTTTTTCCTTTTCCACTATTATTTGCCCCGTATTTTTCACCAGAATTATCTATTTCATTTAAAACTTCTTTTGTTAGTTTCAATTTATTAATATAAAAGTTTAAATATCCACCTGCTATTTCTACTTTTTCTATATATTCATCTACTTCAATCTTTTCTTTTAATTCTTGTGCAATAATTTGTGGAGATTTTCTTAATGTTTTAGCAAGTTTAAAACATGGAAAAGCATAATCTCCCATATCTTTATTGGGTGGTATTTCTATAAAACTCGTAATATCAGCTGGATTTTCATCTATAGAATTGGTTATTTTTTCTCCTATTATTTTTTTAAAATCAATCATTTATTTCGCCCCTTTATAATCTAATTATTATTTATATTTTCATTTGTTTTACGTTTTATAAATTTATTTTTTAAAACTTCTATTATTTTAAAAAATATTCTTATTAATATTATACCAAATAAAAATCCTGCAGAATCTATGCATACATCTCTTATACTTCCACTTCTTCCTGGTATAAATAATTGGTGTATTTCATCTAATGCTGCATACCATATTCCTAAACCTAAAGAAATAAACATCCTTTTATTTTTAGAAAAATTATATGTAGAAAATAACATATAAAATAATACACCACCTACTGAATATTCAGAAAAATGCGCTGTTTTTCTAATTGCTGGTTCTGCTTTTTCAACCATTTTTTCCTCTTTAAAAATTACTTCAGCAACTTTTCTGCTTACTCCGCTAGATTCTGTTCCAGACTGATTTGATAAACTATATACTACTACAGCCCAAATTATTATTAATATTAATAATATTATTCTTGTTATTAATATTTTTTTATCTACTTTTTCTTTTGTATTTTTTTTTATTTTCTTTTCCATTATTTTTCCTTATAAATTTTTTTAGTGTTTTGCACTTAAACTTATAATTAAATCCATATTATCATCTTCTGCTGCTTTATTTTTTCTTATCATTCCACATTTTTTACATTTAAAAATTATAACATATCCTTTTTTGCTATCAATTTCTAATCCTATTGGTTCTAATGTTCCATGACAAGTTTCTTCTCTATCTCCTGGATTTTTATCAACATGTTTTGAATGTAAACAATATGGACAATGATTTCTACACGAATATCCTAATTTACTAACATGTTTACCACAATTTTCACATTCAAATTCTTCATCTATTACTGTAAAATTTGGCATATTTACCTCTTTTATTCATATATACTTCCACCAATAAATTCTCTTAATAATGAATTATTTGGAATATTATCTGTATTTACATCTTCAAAATATTTTAACATTGTTATCAATCTTCTTGCTTCACTATATTCTTTATGTGTATTATCTATTTCTTCAAGTAATGGAATAGCATATTTTTTTAATACAGCCAATTCATAAACAATTGAAGAATTAAACATACAGTCAGCCTCTTCTTGATATGGGAATATGTATTTTTGTTCTCCTCTATTTACAGAATACCACATTTGAAGAGTTCTTAATGCAGTATATCCTCTAAATTGATGATCTCTAACAATTCTTCTTATAAGTCTTGTATCAGTTGTAGAAATTCTATTATAATAATCTATGTTTAATACTGTTAAATCACTAATGTATATTTTAAATTTATTTTCTTTTGGTATTTGACTTGTTAATTTATCATTTAAACAATGAATTCCTTCTATTACAAGAATTTCATCTTCATGTAATTTTAAAGTATTTCCTTTATATACTTTATGACCTGTTGTAAAATCAAATGTTGGAAGTGAAACTTCTTTTCCAGCTAATAAATCTACTAATTGTTTATTTAATAATTTCAAATCTAAAGCTTCTATACATTCAAAATTATAATTTCCAAACTCATCTTTTGGATTTTCTTCTCTTTCAACAAAATAATTATCAACAGAAATTGTAACTGGCTTTATTCCATTCACTCTAAGAGCCATTCCCAGCTTTCCAGCAAAAGTTGTTTTTCCAGATGATGAAGGTCCTGCAATAAGAACCATTCTAACATTCTTTCTATCTTCTATTTTTTTAGCAATTTCTGCAATTTTTCTTTCATGTAAAGCTTCTGAAAATAATATTAATTCTTTTTCTTTACCTTCTCTTACTTTTTTATTTAATCTATATACTGTATTCATTTTGAATAATTTATATATATCATCATATTCATCCATTGCTGATATTAATTTTAAAGTATCTTTTATATTTGGAAGTGAATTTGGCTCAGCCATACTTGGATATTTTACTAAAAAGCCATCTCTATATTTTACTACATCATATAATTTAGCAAATCCTGTTGAAATTGGCATTGTTCCATAAAAATAATTGTAATAATCTTCACAATAATATAATGATACTTTTTCTTTTTCTATATCTGTTTGTAATCTACCTTTTATTGTTGCTTCTTTTTTATAAAAAATCTCTGCTTCTTCTTGTGTCATTATAACTTTTCTTATTGGTATATCTTTATATATAATTTCACTCATTTTAGATCTTACATTATTTATAACTTCTTCTGTAAGTTCCATATTATCAACTTCACAAAACATTGCATTAGATAATTGATAATTAACTGTTAGTAAAGCATCTGGATAAACTTCTGAAAAAGCTTTACTCATTATGTATAATAAACCTCTTATATATATTATTCTTCCATCTTTATCTTGTCTATCTATAAATTCTATTTGACCATCTTTTCTTATTTCATGATTTAAAGATGCTATTTCATTATTATATCTTGCTGCTATAATATCTTTATTTACTTTTTTTATTTCTTCTGAAAAAGCATCTTTTATAGGTGTTCCTTCTTTTATATTATATTCTTTACCTTCGTACAAAATTTTCATTAAAATCTTCTCCTTTTTGTTTAAGCTATCATCTAAAAGTTAAAATACATTATAATAGAGCCTATTAATACACATAAGAATCCAAACATTTTCAAACCTAATGTTGCATCATTTTTATCTCCAAAACTAAAGTATTTTTTTACTATTGGACGCGCGTCATAAATAAATTTTATTCCAAATACTAATGATATTATTCCAATAAAAAGTAAAAAAGTTCTCATCATTTAAACATCCTCTTTTAAAAATTAGTACAACTATTTTATTATTTTTGTAGCATTTTGTCAACAAATTAGCCTACTATTTGCAGTTATTTCATATATTTTTCACAATGTAAATAATTTATATTTCAATTCTGTCTTTAAATTTATCTTCCACTAATTTTTTTAATTCTATATTTTTTTCTTTTTTAAGCAGAGGATCCTCATTTATAATCTCTAATGCTATACTTTGCACTCCTTTTAATATTTGTATATCTTCAAATAAATTTGCAATTTTAAATTCTGGTATACCATGTTGCTTTGTTCCAAAAAATTCCCCACTACCTCTTAATTCTAAATCTTTTTCAGAAATTATAAATCCATCATTTGTACTTGATATTACTTTCATTCTTTCTTTTATTATTTGTGAATTTCCTTGATATTTTAATATGCAATATGATTGATATTCCCCACGACCTACTCTACCTCTTAATTGATGTAATTGTGCAAGTCCAAATCTTTCTGCATTTTCTATAATCATTATATTAGCATTAGGAACATTAACTCCTACTTCAATAACAGTAGTTGATATTAAAATATCAATATTTCCATTTTTAAATTCTTCCATAATACTATCTTTTTCTTTAGGTCTCATTTTACCATGTAAATATTCTACTTTGTAATTGCTAAATATTCCCTTTTTATATTCTTCTGCAAGTTCAACTACTGATTTTGCTTTTATTTCTTCGTTTTCTTCAACTAATGGACATACAATATAACACTGCCTTCCTTCATCAATTTGTTTTGCTATAAAATTATTTACTCTATTTTCCATTCCTTTTGTAACAGAATATGTTTCAATTTTCTTTCTATTTGGCGGAAGTTCATCTATTATTGATATATCTAAATCGCCATATAATATTAATGCTAATGTTCTTGGAATTGGAGTGGCTGTCATAACTAGAACATCAGGATTTTGACCTTTTTCTACTATCATACTCCTTTGTCTTACACCAAATCTATGTTGTTCATCTGTTACAACTAATCCTAATTTTTTAAATATAACATTTTCTTCTAATAAAGCATGCGTTCCTATTAATATATCTATTTCTCCATCTTCAAGTCTTTTTAATATATCATCTTTTTTCTTTTTGGTAATTCCACTTACTAACAATTCACATTTAATTCCAAATTCATTTAAAATTCCTTCAAAAGATTCTAAATGTTGACTTGCAAGTATAGCTGTAGGTGCCATAATTGCTGCTTGATATCCTGATTTTACAGCTTTATATGCTGCAATTAATGCAACAATTGTTTTTCCAGAACCTACATCACCTTGTAAAAGTCTATTCATTGGTTTAATATTTTCCATATCTTTATCTATTTCTTCTAATACTCTTGTTTGTGCTTTTGTAAGCTTAAAAGGTAATTTATTTATTACATCAGACATTTTTACATCTTTTTCAAATTTTATACCTTCTTTTTCTACCTCATATTTGTTTTTTAAACTAAGTAATGCAAGTTGCATAGATAATAATTCTTCAAAAACCAACCTTTTTCTTGCTAAATTAAAACAAACAAAATTATCTGGAAAATGTATTTGATTTATAGCTGTATTTAAGTCATATAAATTATATTTATCTAATAAATATTTTGGTAATGTTTCTTCTATTTTTCCATCAATTTCTTCTAACCCATTTTCTATTATTTTTCTTATAGTGTTTTGTGATAAATTATATGTAAGTGGATATATTGGAATTATTTTTCCTGTATTTTTATTTGAATTTTCACTTTCATATACAGGTGACTGCATATCTATTTTTCCATATTTATTACTAACTTTTCCAAAAAATTTGTATCTTTCATTTGGCTTAAAATTGTTTTTTAAATAACTTTGATTATACCATGTAATTTGACATGTACCAGTTTCATCTCTTACTATTAATTTACAAAGTGTTAAGTTTCTTCTTATTTTTATTTCGTTCATTCGAGCTACTGGATATGCTGATATTAGAGCTTCTTCTCCATCAATAAGTTCAGCAATATTTTTTACTTTTCCTCTATCTTCATGTTCTCTCGGAAAATATGTTATTAAATCTTTTAAATTAAATATTCCTATTTTATTAAGAAGTTTTGCTCTTGTAGGACCTACTCCTTTTATATATTGAATATCTTTTTCTAAATTCATTTTTTATCTCACTTTTTTTGTTTTTTTACGAAAATATTTTATCACATTTATATATACAAAACAATTGTTTTTATTAAAAACTTTTAATTTTAACATTTTTATGTTATAATATATATGTAACTTGCAAACCTTAGCACGAAAATCGTCTTTTGATCTTTTGGTAGATTGATTGGCGTGTTAGGAGGTCTTTATGAAACATTTTATTACACTTTACAAACTTATGGACGAATTTTCTAGATTCAATTCTGATTCTTTTGAATGCTTTGATCTAACTCGAAAAGCAGAATTAGAAGATGCTATTAAGTATGAATTTAGAAAACTCACTTTAGTGAGAATTATTGACTTTTTCCGAAAAATTAAAAAGATTTCCATAAGTTCTTCAAAAGAAAAGAGGTGTTTCTAATGTCAATTGGAAAGTTTAAAAAGCTTATCAAGCTTGCAATAACAATCCGTGTTCGCGAAAGTGATCTTTGGGAATATGGTGATTGGGAAAAAACTTATAACTTAAAGTTGCAATTATACAACGAATTGCATTCTTTATTCCTAGTCAAAACTTTCCAAAAATTAAAACTTATGTTGCAAAATTAATTTGTAGCTATAGGTAAAATCCTAAAAAACCTGCTCTTTAAAGTTTGCCAATTGGCATTATCAAAGAGCAGTTTTTTTTATTCGTCTTCTAAATATTGTTCACTTTTTCCATTATTATAATCAATTTCTATTTTATTTTTTTCACTTTTATTTTTAGTTATCACCTTATTTATTGTTTGTTTTTCATCATTTTTTTCATTTTCATCTTTATTGTCTGTCACTTTACTTATAACATGTGTAGCTTTTTGCATTAAATCTGGCACATAATCCATAAGTTTATCTATTGCAGAAGTATGTTCTATTGGCATTACTTTTATAGAATCTTGGCAAACTATAACAAATGCAACTGGATTTATACTAACTCCTGCTCCACTTCCTCCACCAAATGGTAATCTATATTGTACTTCTTCTTCTTTGTCTTTTCTTTTGTATTCATCTATTGTTTCACCACTAAATTCACTTCCTCCTGCAGCAAATCCGAAATTTACTTTAGATATTGGGATTATTACCATTCCATTTGTTGTTTCTATTGGTTCTCCAATAATTGTATTTACATCAACCATATCTTGTATGCTTTGCATAGCAGTTTTCATCAAACCTTCTATAGGATGTTCCATTATATCTCCTTCTTTCTTTATATTTTAATTTTATCTTTTCCTTTTTTTATCAAGTTATACCTTTTATTATCTTATAATTCCATATTCTTTATATTTATTTTGTAATCTTTCTTTAGTTAAACTAATTTTTGTATCTTTTAAATTCTCAAATTGCTTAGCAAAAGCAATTATTTTTAAAGTTTCAAATTTTATATTAGTTTTTAAACTCGCATAATAATAATTTTCATTAGAATACATTGGCATAATTTTGTAATTATATTTTTTTGAATCAAAAGTATTTATGGACTTTTTTAAAATATATGTTAAAACACTTGAAATAATAAATGTTAAAAAAGAAGTAAATATTGCATTTTCCGTTCCTACTTCTAACTTGAATTTAAATTTATTTAAATTTGGTTTTAAAAGTTTAAAATCAATTTCTTTATAATTATCTTTTATTTTATTAAAATCTTTTTTTAAAATTTTTTTATTTATATATTTTTCATATAATTCTTTTAATTTAATTTTAATTCCAAAAATACTTAAATATTTTTCATTTATTTTAATCTTAAGTATTTTTATAAATCTCAAAAAATACACATTTATATTTATATTTGCTTTTTTTACTTTGGTACATAAAAATTCATTTTTATCTAATTCCAATTCTAAATTATTAACTTCTACTTCTATATTTGAAAGCAGTATTCCTAAAATGCAAAAAATAATCATTATAAAAACAAACCATAAACTCAAAAAAAATGTCATATTAATATTCTCCTAATTTATTAGATTATTATTATTATTTCTTTAAAGCTATCATTTATTCAATATCAATATATTTTTTAATAATAAAATAAAACTTGTATTATTTAGATAAATTTATTTATCTTTTTTATTTATGCACTAAATTTTATATAATAATAATTTGATTCACTAGTTATAAACATTGCAAATTTATATGCAAAATATTTATATTATAGTAAATCAAAAAAATTTCATATAACATAAAAAACCTAAATTGTTAAATAATAATTTTAACAATTTAGGTTCAATTTAACTTATAATTTTTAATCTCTTTTTCTTTTAGAAATTACTATATCCCCAAAAATTTCATTTTGTTCTGCTGTAATTTTATTTCTTCTACTTAATTCTAGAACTCCCGAAAAAGCTGTTACAACTTCTGCTTTTGGTTTCTCATTTAGAGAAAATAATTTTCCAAATACAAATTTTGGTTTTCTTACAAGTTCTCTAAATATATCCTTTACTTTATCTGATACACTATATGTTTCATGTATTGCAATTTCATCTATATTTTTAGCATTTTCATTTTTCTTATTTTCATTTTTATTTACTATATTTCTATACGCTTCTATTATTTCTTCTTTATTATATTCTTTTTCTATTACTTGCTTTGGCAATTCTATATTTTCAGGCAATTTATAAAATCTTTTAGAAAATTCTTCAATTCTTGCTTTAAAAGTTTTACTTATTTCTTTATATTTTTTATATTCTATAATTCTTTGTAATAACTCTTCTTCTGTAAGTTCTGCTTCATCTTCTACCTCTTTTGGAAGCAATCCTCTAGATTTTATTAAAATTAATGTAGATGCCATTATAAGAAATTCACTTGCAACTTCTAAATTTAGCTTTTCTTGTTCTTTTAAATAATCTATATATTGATCTGCAATTTCAGAAATATTTACTTTATATATATCCATTTTATTTTTATCTATTAAATAGCATAATAAATCCAAAGGACCTTCAAAATTGTCTAATCTTAATGCATATTTCTTTGATTCTAAACTTAAAATTTGTCCATTCACTTTCTATTTATTCTCCTCTTCTAATATTGCAATATCTACTGTTTCTTTCATATATCCTTTTTTATATAAAAATTCTCTTATTTCATTTTCTTCTAAGTTACTTTTTTTTAAAATAATTTTTTGTGCTGAAGATATTTCATATTCTAACATTTTTTCTTTATTTTCGCAAATATAATTATCTATGATATCTTTTGGTACACCTTTTTGATATAATTTATATGATATTTCTTTTATAGACATATTTTTTAAATTCATAAATTCATTTACAGATTTTTCTACATAATTATTATCATTTATATATCCCGCTTCTTTTAAATATTCTATTACATCTTCTAATATATTTTCATCTTCATCTTTAAATTTTGTTCTTATTTCTTGTTCAGATCTTTTTTTGTATAAAATATATTTTAATACTTTTGTTTTTAAATTTTCAAATTTTTCTGCTTCTTCAAAATTTATCATTATGCACTCCTTTATTAATATACATATATATATCATATTTTTCACTTAAAATAAATATATTTAGAATAAAAATGGCAATTTAAAACTTATAATTTTTTATAAAAAAATGCTTTGAGAATAATTCTCAAAGCATTTTTATTTATTCTTCTGGTTCAATTTCTTGTTCTTCATCTGGTTCTTCTTCAACTAAAGCATTTTCAAAAGCTTTTGAAAAATTATCTCTAACTTTTTTATCAAGTTCTTCAGCTAATTTTGGATTTTCTTCTATATATCTTTTTACATTTTCTCTACCTTGACCAATTCTTTCTCCATTATAACTAAACCATGAACCACTTTTCTCTATTATATTCAAAGTTACAGCTAAATCTAATAAACTTCCTTCTTTTGAAATTCCTTTTCCATAAACTATGTCAAATTCTGCTTCTCTAAATGGTGGAGCAACTTTATTTTTAACTACTTTTACTCTTGTTCTGCTACCCACAACTTCTCCATCTTGTTTTATGTTTTCTATTTTTCTAATATCCATTCTTACAGATGCATAGAATTTTAATGCTCTACCACCAGTTGTTGTTTCTGGATTTCCAAACATAACTCCAACTTTTTCTCTTAATTGGTTTATAAATATTATTATTGCATTTGTTTTATTTATAGCTCCTGCTAATTTTCTTAAAGCTTGTGACATAAGTCTAGCTTGAAGACCTATATGAGAATCTCCCATATCTCCATCTATTTCTGCTTTTGGAACTAAAGCAGCAACAGAGTCTACTACAATTATATCTATTGCACCACTTCTAATTAATGCTTCTGCTATTTCTAAAGCTTGGTCACCAGTATCTGGTTGAGAAACTATTAAATTATCTATATCTACACCTATTTTTTTAGCATATACAGGATCTAAAGCATGCTCTGCATCTATAAATGCTGCTTCTCCTCCTTTTTTTTGCACTTCTGCAACTGCATGTAATGCTAATGTTGTTTTTCCAGAAGATTCTGGTCCATATATTTCTACTATTCTTCCTTTAGGAATACCACCTATTCCTAAAGCTATATCTAAACTCAAAGCTCCTGTTGAAACTGCTTCTACATTCATTGATTTAAATTCACCAAGTTTCATAACAGAACCTTTTCCGAATTGTTTTTCTATTTGACTCATTGCTGCATCTAAAGCTTTTCTTTTTTCTGAATTATCTCCCATTTTATTCCTCCTAAAAATTTGTTTGGTAAAACCTTTGTTCTTATTATATCTTATTTTTTTATTTTGTCAACACTTTTTTTGTTATTGTCTGTACCATTTTTCTACATTATGATATACATTAAAACTATTTGGTGTAATATTTCCTACAAGTCCTTGATTACATACTATACTTTCTGTGTTTCTGTATAAACCTATATATGGCACTTCTTCTAAATATAATTCATATATTCTTTTATATTTTTCATATAAAGTATTTTCATCATTTGTATTTTTTACAATATTTAAAATTTCTTTTATTTCATCATTATTATAATTTTCCAAATTTCCATCTGCAAAAAATGTTTCTAAATTTGGTGAAAAACTTGTTTCTAATCCTGCTAAAATACATTCATAATTTTTATCATTTAAAATATTTAAATATTTTTCATATGAAACTTTTTTTATTGTAACAGGAATTCCAATATTAGCTAATTGTAATTGTATATTTTCTGCAATTGATACTCTTTGAGAATTGTTTTCATTAACAATTAATTCAAATTCTAATTTTAAAGTTTTATTATCAATTTTTTTCTGCCAACTATTTCTTTGATATATCCATCCATTTTCTAGTAAAATTTGTTTTCCTTTGTCTATGTCTACATTTACTGTTAGATCTTGAATATAAAGCCAATTTCCGTTGTCTAAGCTAAAATTAGATGCTACATAGCCTTTTCCTAAGCAATTAGCAACTAATGAATCTTTGTCTATCATATAACTTAATGCTTTTCTTACAGATATATCTGAGAATAATTCATTGTTGTTATTAAAAGCTAAAAAATCATAATTTCTAGACTTGTATTCAATTTTATGATATCCAATAGTTCCTATATATTCTTCTACATTTGATGCTGTTACTGTAAGCAAATCTAATTCTCCACTTTTAAAAGCATTATATGCCTCTCCCATATTTGAATATAAATTAATTGTTATACTTTCAGCCATTGGCTTTTTTTCGTTATTCCAATATGTTTCATTTCTTGTAAGTTTTATAATATTATCTGATATTTCACTTATTAAAAATTTACCAGTTCCAATTGGTGATTTACTCTTTTCTGAAGTTTCAAAATCTTCTCCTTCAAAATATTTTTTACTCATTATTGGAAATGTAAGTTTATATTCAAAAAAAGGTACTTCTTCTGATAATATAAATTTCATAGTGTTTTCGTCAATTATTTGCAATTCAACAACCTTATTTAGATTTTGTTTATATATTGAATCACTAGTATTTAATATTGTTTCTACTGTATATGCTACATCATCTGTTGTAAGATTTTCTTTATTTTGCCACAACACACCTTTTCTTAATTTTACTAAATATGTAAGTTCATCTGTTTTAGCCACTTCTTCTGCTAAACAATATTCAATCTTATAATTTTCATTTAGTGTAATTAATGGTTCATATATTACTTTTGTAATTTCTTGAACATTTCTATTTTTACTTAATATAGGATTCATAGTGTCTAATTCTGTTATAGAAAGTCTTAAATCTGTTTGAAGATTACTAGTTGTTGATGTATGATCTAAATTACTATCATCAATATTTGATCTATTTTTTAAAATTATATAACTTGTATAGCATATAAGTACAATTACTACAAGTACAAAAATATATTTAAAAATACTATTATTATCCATTTCTTACCTCACTATTTAATAGTTTCATCATACATTAATTTTTTTGAATTTTCAATATTAAACTAACATATTTTTATAAAATAAAAAGGAATGAGCTTTATAAATTTCAAACTTCATTCCTTAAAAACAACTAAACTAATAAAAAAATTCTTTTTACCTTTATTAGTTAATAATTTATTTTAATTATTATTTTCTAGACTCTATTATAAGTTTTATACCTGTTCTATCTTCACCTTCAACTTGAACATCTGCAAATGCTGGTATACATACCAAATCTACTCCTGCTGGTGCGACAAATCCTCTTGCTATGGCAACAGCTTTTATTGCTTGATTTAATGCTCCTGCTCCTATTGCTTGCATCTCTGCTTTCGTACTTTCTTTAACCAATCCTGCTATTGCTCCTGCAACTGAATTTGGGTTTGATTTTGATGAAATTTTTAAAACTTCCATTTTTCTTCCTCCTAATTATTTTTTTATTTTATCTTGTGTTTCAATAAAAATATTTTACTCTCAAATCCAGTATCTGTCTAGCTTTTCTCATCTTTCAATTTCGACACTCCAAGCCAATTGCAGACATTTTTATTATTAATTTTTGTCGATTTTTCATAAATTAAATAATTTTAAAAATAACTTTATCAAAATTTATCATTCACTTTTATATGTTAATACATAAATTTTTATATAAAAAACACTTGATTTAAAATTTATTTATAAAACTTACAATCAAGTGTTTTTTCAATTTATATTATTATCTATTTATTCTTTCGATATTTACTACTTTGTTTGTTTTATCATCTATTTCAAATAAACAACTATTAAACATTGCTTTTCCATCTGCTAATTTATATTTTTCTGGAAGTGATGTTTCAAATCTTTTTATAGAAACATCAATATCCATTCCTATAACAGAATTTTTAGGTCCTGTCATTCCAATATCAGTTATATATCCTGTTCCTTTTTCTGATATTTTTTCATCTGCTGTTTGTACATGTGTATGTGTTCCAAATATAACAGTTGCTTTTCCATCTAGATAATAACTTAATGCTATTTTTTCTGCTGTTGCTTCTGCATGCATATCTATAATTATTATATCAACTTTATTTTCTATTTTTTCTATTATTTTTTTTGCTACTAAAAATGGATTTTCTGAAAGAACCCCCATTGTAACTCTTCCTATTAAATTTATTACAGCTATTTTTTTATTTTTTGCTTCATAGATATTATACCCTTTTCCTGGATTATTTTCTGAATAATTTGCTGGTCTTATTATTTTTTCGTCATCTATAAAATTAAATATTTCTTTTTTACCCCATGTATGATTTCCCATTGTTACAACATTTACATTTAATGCTAAAATTTCTTTATACATTTTTTCTGTTAATCCCATTCCGTCTGCTGCATTTTCTCCATTTACAACTATGAAATCAATATTTTTTTCTTTTATTATTGTTGGTAATACCTCTTTTAGTTTTTGAAGTCCTGTTTTTCCAACAATATCTCCTACTGCTAGAACTCTCATTTTTTTCATCTCCTGTCTTTCTATTCTATTATGCTATTTTTTTAAGCATATTTATTTTAGCACACTTTATTATTTTTAGCAAATATAATAAAAAGAACAAATTTAAAACATTTTCCATTTTAAAAGGAACCTGCCTTAAAACTTGGCAGGTTCCTTCTTTTGATTGCAAACAATTTTTATTTTTTTTCTTTGAGTACTATTGCTTCATACGGCTTTAACTTTTTAGGTTCAGAGCCATTAAATGAAAAAACAACTTCTCCATCTAACATCGTTTCTATAAGTTTATCTGTTCTATTTATAGCAAATGTTAACTTTTCTACTGAATTTTCACGTTCAAAAATCAGTACGTTTTCATCTGCATATACCATATTACAATTTCCGTTGAAAAAAACACTACTGCTTTTTCTCAATGCTGCTAAACTTCTATAAACGATTTGACGCACTTTATCCTCTTTTTCCCAAGGAATACATCTTCTGTTAAATGGATCTTTAAGTCCCATAATTCCAAATTCATCGCCAGCAAAAATTGATGGAACTCCTGGTAAAGTAAATTGCAAAAATACAACTAACTTTTCTGTTAATTTACGATACGCCTCTTCTTCTGCTGAAAGATTATTATGTCTATATTCCCAAGTCCGCCTTTTTAAAGTAGAATATACTCCATTTTCTATCCAGTATTCATGTATTTTATCATAATCCCACAAAAAAACTTCTCCAACACCTTCATAATATGTGTTTTCAAGCATTAATGGGTTTGTCAAAATATTAGGAATTCTAGGAATATCATGAGAGCTAAGCAAATTCATTAAACAATCTAATACAGGCTTAGGATATAATTTGTATACACCATAGAAAATCTTTTTGTAAAGATTTTTATGATCTCCCCATCTTATATATCTATAAACAGCCTCAAATTGATAGTTCATTACAGAATCTAACTCATATCCTTCAAGAAATTGTTTAAAATCGCCAGTTACAGCATTTTTCCAAACTTCTCCTACAATCCAAAGTTCTTTTTGATAGAATTTTTTGCATTCTTCTGTTACTTCTCTAATAAATTTCAAAATATTATCAGGGAAACAATCTGCTACATCAATTCTAATTCCATCAGAATAATTGTAGTACTTATACAAAAGCTTTTTAAGAAATTTTTTAAATTCATCTTCCCACATTTTAATTTCGACTAAGTCTCTAAATCCCCACCAATAAGTCCCTGTAAACAAATATGGTTTTTCTTTATATAATTTGTTCTCAGGACTACAGTGATTAAATACTACGTCTAAAATTGTGTACATTCCATTTTCATGGGCTACCTTATATAGTTTTTCTAAGATATCCCAATTTCCAACCATTTTATCAATCTGCTCATAATCTTTGATTGAATAACGATTAGAAGTATTGCTTTCGAAAATCGGTGATATATATAGGATTGTTACTCCTAGGTTTTTCAAATATGGAATTTTTTCAATTATTCCTTCTAAATTACCTCCAAAAAACTTATCATTTCTGTATTCACCATCAGGATCTGGTAACCATTTTGGTTCTTCGCCCCATGTACTTACTTTGTTCATTACATCTTCTGGAATATTTTTTGCATTAAAAGTATCAATATAAATGTGATAAACTACACCACCTTTAACCCAACTTGGAGTTGTAAAATCTTTATTATAGACAAAGGTTTCAAAAAATGGATAATCTTCATTTGTGATTACAGGAGATCTAGTATTAAAATCAAACTTGATACATTTATCTTTATTATTTAGTTTGAGTTTAAAGAAAAATGCTCTGTATCCAACAGTAAAGAACTCAACTTCTGTTTCAAAACTGCTCCATTCTTCATTTGATGCTTCACAATTATATTCCATTTTCACATGCAAATCTTTTCCAGGCTTTTGACCATTCTTGTTGAATAAAACTTCAACATTGGTAATAAATCCTAAGCTATTGTGAATTTTTATAGAAATTTTTCTCCGTACTTGGCTAGGTATAGCCATCTCAAATCCTTGTATAAAAATTTTGTTGTTTGCTTCTTTTCTCATGTAATCCCCTCCTTCATAATTATAAATAGATTTCGACATGATTTTTCAAACCGATTTTCAGAAATAGCTTACTATCTTTTAGACTTATTGTCAATATTTTTACAAATTATTTCATAAAATTTAGTAATATAATAAACAAAAAATGAAAACTTTCATATTATATGAAAAAAGTAGACGAAAATTCGTCTACTTTTTATAAATTTTATTCCCATTCTATAGTTGCTGGTGGTTTTCCTGTTATATCATATACTACTCTATTTACATGTTTAACTTCATTTACTATTCTACTAGAAACTTTTTCTAAAATTTCATATGGAATTTTACTCCAACTTGCTGTCATAAAATCTGAAGTTGCAACAGCTCTTAAAGCTACTGTATAATCATATGTTCTTTCATCACCCATTACACCAACACTTTTTAAATTTGTTAAAACTGCAAAATATTGATTAATTTCTTTATCTAAACCACAATTTGCAATTTCTTCTCTAAATATGTAATCAGCATCTCTTAATATGTCTAATTTATCTTTAGTAATATCTCCTATTACTCTTATTGCTAATCCTGGTCCTGGGAATGGTTGACGATATACTAAATATTCTGGTAAACCTAACTCTAATCCAACTTTTCTTACTTCATCTTTAAATAAATCTCTTAAAGGTTCAATAATTTCTTTAAAATCAACATAATCAGGTAATCCTCCTACATTGTGATGACTTTTTATTGTAGAATTTGTTCCATTTCCACTTTCCACGATATCTGGATATATAGTACCTTGAACTAAATAATCAACTGCTCCAATTTTTTTAGCTTCTTCTTCAAATACTCTTATAAATTCTTCACCTATTATTTTTCTTTTTCTTTCTGGTTCTGTAACACCAGCAAGTCTGTTTAAAAATCTTTCAGAAGCATCTACTCTTATAAAGTTTACATCTTCTCTATTTCCAAATACTTTTTCTACTTCTTCTGATTCATTTTTTCTTAAAAGACCATGGTCTACAAATATACATGTTAAGTTTTTTCCAATTGCTTTACTCATTAATGCAGCAGCAACAGAAGAATCCACACCACCTGATAATGCACATAAAGCTTTTTTGTCTCCTACTTTTTCTTTTATTGCTTTAATAGTTTCTTCTGCAAAAGAACTCATTTTCCATGTTCCTGAACATCCACAAATGTTATATACAAAATTTCTAATAACTTGTGTTCCATTTACTGAATGATTTACTTCTGGATGGAATTGAATTCCATAAAAGTTCTTTTGAATATTTTGCATTGCAGCATTTGGACAATGTGCAGTTTTTCCTATATTTTCAAATCCTTCTGGAAGAACTGCTACAAAATCTGTATGACTCATTAGAAAATCGTTTTTATTTTCAAATGTTTCAAATAATTTTGAATTATTATTTATTTCAACTTCTGTTACACCATATTCTCTTTTATCAGCTCTTTGAACTTCTCCACCTAAAACTTGTGTCATAAGTTGCATACCATAACAAATTCCAAGTACTGGTATTCCTAAATTAAATACTTCTTTATCGCACATTGGAGCATTTTCCGCATAAACATTATCTGGTCCACCTGTAAAGATAATTCCTTTTGGATTTTTCTTTTTAATTTCTTCTACTGAAATATTATAAGGTACTATTTCAGAATATACATTACATTCTCTAACTCTTCTTGCTATTAATTGATTAAATTGTCCATGAAAATCTAGTATTAATATTAATTCTTCTTTTTTCAAAACAATTGTCCCCCTTTTATTAATTTGGGAAGCAAAAATTTAAATTTATGCTTCCACATTACCCTAATTATTATTTAATTCATACATTAAAGTATCATATCTCTTGTTTTCATAATCTTCTTTTGATATATCTATTTTCTCCAAAAATGCTTCTATCTCTTTTAGTGCTTCTTCTTTTTCTTTTTCATTTTCTTCTGTTATGATTTCAACTTCTATAAAATTACCTAAATTTTCAACATCATCAACACAAATTGCCATTCTACCAAAAGAATATCTTTTTCTTTTTTTCTTGATAAAAACTAATTCTTTATATCCCATTTCATTAAGCATTCTAGATATTGCTTCTTCATCTTCTACTAAAGTTTCTATTTCTACAGAAGCTTTAGCATCTTTCATTTTCTTTTTTAATGTTAATATATTTTTATCATCTTCTTTTCTTAATCTAATAACATTCTCGCCTAACGGAATATCAAAATTTTTAAATTCTTTTTTTATAAAAATTTTATCTTCTTGTTCTTTAGCTTTTTTTATTGTACAACCTAATTTTTCTAGTTTAGGTAGAACTTCATTTTTTTTATTTAATTTAGCTTTTATCTCCACTTCTAGCATCTTTTGTCTATTCTCCTTAAAATTTAGTTATTTCCTTCAATTTCTTTTAAGATTACATCATGAGCACTACCTTCTTTAATACTAATATTTGATACTAAAGTTAATCTTGCTCTTTGATGAAATTCTGGAATTGATATAGATCCGCAATTGCACATTGTAGATTTTATTTTACTAACTGTTATTGATAAATTATCTTTTAATGGTCCTGCATATGGAATATAAGAATCAACACCTTCTTCAAAAGCTAATTTATTTTTAGCTTCTCCTCCCATATCATATCTTTGCCAATTTCTAGCTCTATTTGAACCTTCACCCCAATATTCTTTTACGAATGTACCATTTCTTTTTACAACTCTTGTAGGGCTTTCATCAAATCTTGCAAAATATCTTCCCATCATTACAAAATCTGCACCCATTGCTAAAGATAATGTAATATGATAATCATGTACAATTCCACCATCTGAACATATAGGTATATATATTCCTGTTCTTTCAAAATATTCATTTCTTGCTTCAACAACATCCATTAAAGCACTTGCTTGTCCACGTCCAATTCCTTTTGTTTCACGAGTTATACAAATTGAACCTCCACCAACACCAACTTTTATAAAGTCAGCACCAGCTTCTGCTAAATAATAAAATCCTTCTTTGTCAACAACATTTCCAGCACCTATTTTTACTGAGTCTCCATAGTGTTCTCTTACCCAGTCTATTGTATTTTTTTGCCATACAGAATATCCATCTGATGAGTCCATACAAATTAAATCAACACCTGCATCTACTAATGCTGGTATTCTTTGTGCATAATCTCTTGTATTGATACCTGCACCTACTATATATCTTTTGTTTTCATCTAATAAAGAATATGGATTATTTTTTCTATCTTCATAATCTTTTCTGAAAACTAAATGTTCTAAATTATCATTTTCATCTAATATTGGTAAACAACTAATTTTGTTTTCCCATATAATATCATTTGCTTCTACTAAACTTATTCCTTTTTTTGCACAAACGATTTTTTCTCTTGGTGTCATATACATATCTATTGGAGTATCTAAATCTGCTCTTGAAATTCTATAGTCTTTATCTGTTACTAATCCTAAGAATTTCCCATTACTACTTCCATCTTCTGTAATTGTAACTGTTGAGTGTCCTGTTCTTTCTACTAAAGCTATAACTTCTTTTAATGGTGTTCCGCTTTTTACATTTGAATCACTATCTACAAAACCTGCTTTGTGTTTTTTTACATTTCTGACCATTTCAGCTTGTGATTCAATTGATTGTGAACCAAAAATAAAAGAACATCCCCCTTCACGTGCTAATGCTATTGCCATTTTTTCACCTGAAACAGCTTGCATTATTGCAGAAACGAATGGGATATTCGCACTATACTTTGGTTCTTCTCCTTTTTTAAATTTTACAAGTGGTGTTCTTAATGAAACATTACTTGGTATGCATCTTTCATCTGTTAAATTTGGAAGTAATAGAAATTCATTAAAAGTTCTTGATACATCTTTTAATAGCTCAGCCATTTTTATAAAATCCTCCTTATTATATTTTAAATAGTTTGTTTATTATATATTAAATCTACACAAAAATCAAGTTTTTCTAGACAATTTTCGATTTTTTTTAATATTTTTTTCTAAATTAATATTATTTATTCAAATTTAATTCTATTTTTTCATTTATTTTTAGCTATTTAGATAATAGTTAACAATAATTGACTATTTTATGTAAATGTGGTATAATAAAAACATATAGATATACTTTAGAAGAAACGAGGTATTGCCTATGGAAAATAAAAAAGATTTAGATAAAAAAATTTTAGTCGAAGAATGTTTCGCAAGAGTTTTAGAAGGAACAAATGTAAAAGATGCTTTAGCAAATTATGAAGGAATATCTGTTACAGATTTATTTGATTTATGTAGCAACAATCCAAAAGCACATGATGTTTTATCAAATAAAATTGCTGCATATATTCAAAGAGCAAATCCAACTTTAGATGATTATTTAATATTATTTCAAGATGAAAGAAAAGAACCACTTGATGCTGTTCTTCTTGGAATTAATGATGTAGCAAAGCCTTTCAGAAAAAATCCTGAATCAGATATTATGAAAAAATTAAACTTTGATATGATGAATATGAAAAAATATAAAGAGCCTTATAAGCCAGGAACTAGATATGGAGTTTTAGATAGAGATAATAATGAAATGAAATACGCATCTGAAAATGAAATATCATCTACTTTAGATTATATAAATGAAAATCACAAAGAATCTATTGATAAATTAGGATTTGTTCCAGACCATTTAGTTTCTCAATATATAAGGAAATTCTTAGAGCATGATAAAACAAGAGATGCTGAAACATTTAATGATGTTACACCACCTACACCTCCTGCAAATTTAAGAGAAAGCTTAATTAAGAAAATTGAAGCTAAAAAAGAAAGAAAAACAGGTTTATTACAAGAAATCAGTAATTTAGATAGATATATTAATTTCATGGATAAATCTAAAGAACAAGGAAGAGAGGACTAATTGTTATGGTTAAAAATATTGAACATATATTAAAAATTCAAAAGGATGTTGAATCAGGAACTATTTCTTTAACATCTTTATCTGACGAGGAATTAATTGAACTTGATAAATTATATGATCAACAATTAAAAGATATTGAAAAAAAATATGAAAATAAGAAAAATGTTTTTAAAAAAGTATATCTTGAATATAAAGCTAGTCAAACTTAAAAATTATTTATACTTTATATTTTAAAAAAAAATTATAAAAATATATAAAGACTACATTAAAAAATGAAGTGAACCCAAATTATTAGACAAAAAAAGTTTAATAAGGAGGGTTCA
>CAZYST010000002.1:0-96784 GCA_964650305.1 uncultured Lachnospiraceae bacterium | reverse complement strand
AATCTCCTTCGACAATGTAGACTTCACATTCTTCTGGATTTTTGCTACTACAATCTGCTAATTTTCCTGGTAATGTTGTAGTTTCTAAAGCAGATTTTCTTCTTACTAATTCTCTTGCTTTTCTTGCAGCTTCTCTTGCTCTTGATGCACTAATACATTTTTCTAATATTGCTTTTGCAACATTTGGATTTTCTTCTAAGAAAGATGCTAAAGCATCATTTACTACTGATTGAACAATACCTGTTACTTCACTATTTCCAAGTTTTGTTTTTGTTTGTCCTTCAAATTGAGGTTCTTTTACTTTTACAGAAATAACTGCTGTTATTCCTTCACGTATATCATCTCCTAATAAATTTGGATCTTTTTCTTTTAATATATTTTTTGATTTTGCATAATCATTAAATGTTTTTGTTATAGCTCTTTTGAAACCTTCTAAGTGTGTTCCACCTTCAATTGTATTTATATTATTTACAAAAGTATATATATTTTCAGAATAACTTGTAGTATATTGAATAGCTATTTCTACTGGTACTTCTCCTTCTTTTTCAATATATATTGGTTTTGTATGAATCTTTTCTTTATTTTTATTTAAATATTCAACAAAAGAATTCAATCCACCTTCAAAACAAAATTCTGCTTTTTTAGGATTTTCTTCTCTTAAATCCTCTACAGTTATTTTTAATCCTTTTGTTAAAAATGCCATTTCTCTAAATCTATTTTCTAATATTTCATAATCATAATTTAAAGATTCAAAAATAGTATCATCTGCTAAAAATCTAACTTTTGTTCCTGTTTTTTTAGATTCTCCTATTTTCTCTAAAGACTTTACAGTTTTTCCTTTTTCAAATTTCATTTGATAAATTCCACCATCTCTTTGGATAGTAACTTCTGTCCAATTAGATAATGCATTTACTACTGATGCACCTACTCCATGTAAACCTCCAGAAACTTTGTATCCACTATCTCCACCAAATTTTCCACCTGCATGTAGTACAGTATATACAGTTTCTGCTGCAGATATTTTTGTTTTTGGATGTATATCAACAGGAATACCTCTACCATTATCTTCTACACTTATTACATTTCCTTCTTCTATTTGTATGTTTATTTCTGTACAATATCCAGCTAAAGCTTCATCTACACAGTTATCTACAATTTCATAAACCATATGATGAAGTCCTCTTATAGAAGTACTTCCTATATACATACCTGGTCTTTTTCTTACTGCTTCTAATCCTTCTAAAACTTGTATTTGATTAGCTTTGTACTCATGTTCATATTTTTCCATTATTTCCTCCTTAAGTTACATTTTACGTTTCATTATAGTATTTGTACCTATATTTGTAACATATCCTTTTATTTTATTTTTTTCTTCAACCAATATAAATGTTTTATTTTGATTTTCAGAAATTATTTCTATATTTCCTTGATTTTCTAAATTTTCATACAAGGATTTATATTCTTTTGTGTTTTTTATATAATCAATATTAAATATACCTATTATATTTTTATTATTTATAACAAAATCTTTTCCAATATGCAAATACATTTTTTACTCCTTTTAAGATTTTATATATTTATAATATATACTTTTTTATTCTTTTTGGCAAATTCCATTATTTACATTAAAAGTACTATTTTCTTTTAAAACTTCTATTTTGTCTGTACATGTTATTATTACTTGATTTTCACTTATGTTTTCCAAAAAACTACTTCTTCTTTCTTCATCTAATTCAGACATAAAATCATCTAATAATAATATTGGTGATTCTCCAATTTCTTCTTTTACTACACTTAGTTCACACATTTTTAATGTTAAAGTAACAGTTCTTTGTTGTCCTTGTGATCCAAATACAGAAACTTCTTTTCCATCTATAAAAATTAGAAAATCATCTCTATGTATTCCTATTCCTGTATATCCTCTTGTTATATCTATACTTAAATTTTTTTTCAATTTATTATAAAATTCTTCTTTCGTTTTGCCATTACTTATATATTTAATTTCTATCTTTTCTTTTCCACTTTTTGTTATCAAATTGTGGATATCTTGCAACCTTTTTCTTATTTCTTCTATATAATTTTCTCTATATTTAAATATTTCATAAGAAAGTTCTACTAATTGTGTATCCCATACTTCTAAAAGACTTTTCTCTTTTCCCTCAAATTTTATTTGCCTTAAATATGTATTTCTTTGCTCTATAACTTTATTATATTTATTTAATAAATGAATATAATTTGGCTTTAGAGAACTAATCATCATATCCAAGAATTTTCTCCTTTTTTGAGGACCTTCTTTTATAATATCTATATCATCAGGAGTAAATATTACTACATTTATTTTTCCTACTATATCACTAACTTTAGATTGTTTTACACCATTTAATAAAAAAGTTTTTTTATCATTTATTATAGCTTCTATATTTCCTGTTCTATCTTTTTTTTCATATTCAAGCTTTACTTTTGCTATTTCTTTATCAAATTTTATAAGATCTTTATCTTTTTTATCTCTAAATGATTTTCCCATAGCACAAAGAAAAATAGATTCTATTATATTAGTTTTTCCTTGTGCGTTATTTCCATATATTATGTTTATATTAGGATTAAATTCAATTTTTTGATTTTCGTAATTTCTAAAATTTTCTAAATTTATATTTTTTATATACATATTTATATCCTATAAAGAACTCATAACCCAACCTAAAACAGATTTAACTATTATAATAGCAAAAATAATAAGGAATGCTACACCTATTATCATAGGTGCATTTATTTTTAAACCTGTTTTTTCAGAAACATTATCTGCCAATTTTTCTATTTTTTCCCATATATTAAATAATATATCTGTAACTTTTTCAAAAAATTCTTTCATTTTTACTCCTTTTTCCACTTTTGGTTTACAAATTGTGGATAACTAATCTTTCATTTTTATTGGTAATATCATATATATGTAATCTCCATTTTCTACTGGTTTTATTATACAAGGAGATCTATTTGTTCCAAATTCAATATATACTTCTTCATCATCAATTGCTTTTAAAGCATCTAAGAAAAATCTTGGATTAAATCCTATCTCTAATTCTTTTCCTTCTGTTTCTACATATATTTCTTCTTTTGCATCACCTGTTTGATTTGCACAAGATATTACTACTTTTCCTATTTCTATATTTATTTTAACAGGATATTTTTTTTCTTTTTCTATTGAAGATGATGATATTAATAAAATTCTTTCAAAACAATCTTGTATATTTGATTTATTAACTTTTATTCTTGTTTCCCATGCTGTTGGTATTGTATTAGAATATTTTAAAAATTCTCCATCTAATAATCTTGTTACTATTTTACAATTTTCCATTTCAAATAAAGCTTGATTTTTTGAAATTCCTATTTTTACTGTTTCAAAAGAATCTGAAATAATTTTATTTACTTCATTTAATGTTTTTCCTGGTATAACACTACTAAATCCTGTTGCTTTTTCATTTATAACATTGCTTTTTATAGCTAATCTATATCCATCTACTGCAACTACATTTAATTTATTTTCTAAAACTTCAAATAAACATCCTGTAAATATTGGTCTATTTTCTTCTGTACTTACAGCAAATATTGTTTTTCTTATCATATTTTTTAATACTGTTTGTTCTATTTCTATTGAATTATCTACATTAATTTGGGGTAATTCTGGAAATTCATCTGGATTCATTGTAGATAATTTATATAAAGAACCTTCACATTCTATTTCTAATAAACTATTTTCATTTATAGAAATTTTTATTTCTTTAGAAGGAAGTTTTCTTATAATTTCACTAAACATTGTTGCATTTACAACTGTATTTCCTTGTTCTTCTATTTTTGCATCTAATATATATTCAATACCTATTTCTAAATCATAAGTAGTTAATTTTAATTCATTATCATTTGTTTGAATAAGTATACCTTCTAATATAGGCATAGTTGTTTTAGAAGATACACCATTTATAACAGAGTTTATACCTTTTAATATTTTTTCTTTTTCACAAATAACTCTCATTTCTTTTCTCCTTTTTATAAAATATATTATTAGTAGTATTAGTATTAGGTCTTGTGGATTTAGTGGAAAACTTTTGTAACTCTCTATTTCCCTAGTAAAAATTATGTGTATAAGTTTGTGTATAAAATTCTTTTTTATCCACATTATTAAATTTCTTTTGTGAATTGTTACTTATTAACATCTTATTTACAAGTTTTTCACAAGCGATTGTTGATAACTTTTCTAGCTGTTCCGTAAGAGTTAAAAGAAGTTCATTTGTAAAATTTTTGTTTTGTAAAACATCTTTTTTATAAAAGTTTGTTTTTTGTTTATTTTTATATTAGTTACTATTTTGAATAATGTTTTTAACACTTTCCACAATTAGTTTTGTGTTTGTATTTTCTTTAATTTCTTTTTCAATTTTTGTGCAAGCATGCATTACTGTGGTATGGTCTCTATTGCCAAATTCCCCACCTATTTTTGGAAAAGACATTTGACCTGTTGTTCTACAAAGATACATTGCAATTTGTCTTGGAAAAGCAATATCATTTGATTTCTTTGAAGAAATTAAATCTTTTTTATCTATATTAAAGTATTTAGCTACAACTTCTTGAATATATTCTGCTGAAATAATTTTTTCTTTTTGAAGAACTAAATCATTTATAGCTTTTTCTGCCATTTCAATTGTAATAGGACTATGAGTTAAAGAAGCATAGGCTATTATTTTGTTTAAAGCTCCTTCTAATTCTCTAATATTTGAATCTATTTTTGTTGCTATTACAGACAATATATAATCATCAATTATAATATTTTCAAGTTGAACTTTTTTTCTAAGTATAGCTAAACGTGTTTCATAGTCTGGCATAGAAATATCAGCAAGTATTCCCCATTCAAATCTTGATTTTAATCTTTCTTCTAATAAAGGTATGTCTCTAGGTGGTTTATCACTAGAAATAATTATTTGTTTTCCTGATTGATGTAAAGAATTAAATGTGTGGAAAAATTCTTCTTGTCCCATTTTCTTTCCAGCAATGAATTGAATGTCATCTATTAATAAAACATCAATGTTTCTATATTTATTTCTAAACAATTCATTTTTATAATTTGCATCTTTAATTGAATTTACAAGTTCATTTATGAATTTTTCTGAAGTTACGTATAATATTTTTGTTTCTGGATGTGTTTGCAAAATTTTATTTCCAATAGCATGCATTAAATGTGTTTTTCCAAGTCCAACACCACCATAAATAAAAAGTGGATTGTAAGCTGTCGCAGGTGCTTCGGAAACAGCAAAAGCTGCCGCTTGTGCAAATTTATTATTATTTCCAATTACGAAACTATCAAAAGTATATTTTGGATTTAAAAAACTGTTAGTATAATTTTCTGTATTAATATAATTGTTGTTTTCTTCTAAAATGCTATCAGAAGTTTTTTCTTCTTGATCTTGTTTTTCTATTATTTTAATTTCACAAGTTTTATTTGTTATAAAATTAAATGTGTTTGCTACTAAATCAAAAAGTCTTGATTCAATAGCATCTTTTTGCATTTTTGAAAGAGCAACTAATACGATTTTATTATCATTAACAGAATCTATTTCTAAATTTTTAATCCATGTTGTATATGAAATTGTAGTCATCTCTTCTTTTAAAAGATCTTTAGCTTTTGTAAGTAAATCATTCTTATCAGAATACATTTAGAAACCCCATCCTTTCAATATAATAGTTATCCACAAAGATTTCCACAGCAATTTGTGGAGATATACAAAAATAGCCTAATTAGAGGTTATGTAAATTGTGGAAAACACATATATCCGTAATATTTCATTGTGTTCATATAATATCAAAAATAATAACAAATATCAAGTTAAAATTAAAATTAAATTTTAAAAAGTAAAATACTTTCTTCTTAATAATATGAAAAATAAAAAAATATATAATAATAGTAGAAATTTTGCGAGATACTTGACTTTTTTAGAAACTTTATAGTATAATCTATATTGCTTGTGAATAGTTTTTAATTTAATTGTTAATAAAAACAAAAAATAAAATAAATATATATAAATTAGGAGGTGCAAAATGAAAAGAACATATCAACCAAAAAAGAGACAAAGAAATAAAGTTCATGGCTTTAGAAAAAGAATGCAAACAAGAGCAGGAAGAAAAGTTTTAAAAGCAAGAAGAAATAAAGGTAGAAAAGAAATTTGTGCTTAAATAAAAATGGGGACGCATAGCGCCCTTTTTTTAAGTCTTTTAATTTTAAATTTTTAAGAAAGAAAAGTGAAAATTTGTGAAGAATACGATAATTATTAAAAAAAATTATGAATTTAAAAAATTTTTTTCTAAAGGAAAGTTTTTTTCTGGTGAATGTATAAATATGTATATTCATAGAACAAAAAATTCTTATAAAAAACTTGGAATTGCTGTTTCAAGAAAAAGTGGAAAAGCAGTAAAAAGAAATAGAATTAAAAGATTGATAAGGGAAAATTATAAAAATTTTGAAAACAATATTAAAAACGGGACAAATATTTTGATTATTATAAATAAAAATATTAATATTGAAAATGTAAAATATATAGAAATATATAAGGATTTTGAAAAAATATTAAAAAAAGCAGATGTGATAGAAAAATAATGAAAAAAATCATAATAGCATTAATAGATTTTTATAAAAAACATATATCTTCATATTTAGAACATTTAGGAATTCATTGTAAATATGAACCAACGTGTTCAGAATATATGAAGCAAGCTGTTGAAAAATATGGATTTATAAAAGGAGTTTTATTAGGAATAAAAAGAATATTAAAATGTAATCCTTTTTCAAAGGGAGGTTATGACCCGTTAAAATAGGAGGAGAAATGTTTAATTTTTGTGCAAACGCATTTGGTTATGTTTTAAACATGATCTATAATTTAGTAAATAATTATGGTATAGCTATAATTATTTTTACAATTCTTCTAAAACTTATAATGTTACCAATTTCTATTAAGCAACAAAAAACTTTAAAAAAATCAGTAAAAATACAAGAAAAATCAAAAGAATTACAAGAAAAATATGCTTCAGATCAAGTAAGACTTAGTCAAGAACTTATGGATTTATATAAAAAAGAAAATATGAGTCCATTTAGCGGATGTTTAAGTTCTATTGTTCAATTTGTTATAATATTATCAATATTTTATTTAGTTAGTAGACCTTTAACATATATGAAACATGTTGATGCAGATACTATAAATAAATATACAGAAGAAATAAAACAATCTGGAGAAAGAGTAAACTATCCTGAAATTGCAATAATAAAAGCGAAATCAACAGAAGACGAAAATGTAAAAATAAATATGGAATTTTTTGGATTAGATTTAAGTGATATTCCATCACAAGATTATTCAGATTTTAAAGTATTTATAATACCAGCTTTATATGTAGCTACATCATTAATATCAATGAAAATAACAAATAATATGAACAAAAAGAAAAAAGATGAAAAAGAAATTATCGTAAATGATGAAAAAATAGAAAAGAAACAAGATGATGAAGTAGATGCTATGGAAGAAATGAACAGAAATATGTCTTTGATGATGCCAATAATGTCTGTAAGTATTGCACTTATTGCTCCTTTGGGATTAGCTTTATATTGGCTTACAAGTAATTTACTAATGATATTAGAAAGAGTTGTTTTAAATAAGTTTTTCAAAGATGAGGAGGAAGAATAATGGAAAAAACATATATATTCGAAGGAAAGACTACAAATGAAGCTATTGAAAAAGGACTTAGTGAATTAAAAGTTTCTAAAAATAAAGTAGATATAAAAGTATTAGAAAATGAAGAAAAAAGAAGTTTTTTTAGTATATTAACACCAAGAGTTGTTAAAGTAGAAATGAAGTTAAAAGAAGAAGAAAAAGTAGAAGAAAAGAAAACAGTAAAAAAAGCTGTTATAACAGAAGAAGAAAAAGAAAAAGCAGAAGAAAAAATTAAAAAGTTTTTAGATGAATTTATATCTAAATTACCTTCAAAAGATTTAAAATATAAAATAGAAGAAGAAAATGGAATTATAAAAATAGATATAGAAGGTGAAGATACAGGATATTTAATAGGATATAGAGGAGAAGTATTAAATAGTATACAAACAATAATCTCTAATATAGCTTCAAAAGATTCACATGAAAAAGTTAAAGTTTTATTAAATATAGGTGGATATAGAGAAAAAAGAAAAAAAGATTTAGAAACATTAGCAGTGAAAATAGCAGGTTCTGTTATAAAAACTAAAAAATCAATTACTTTAGAGCCAATGACAGCTTATGAAAGAAAAATCATTCATACAAAATTACAAACAAATAATAAAATAAAAACATATAGCGTTGGAGAAGAACCATATAGGAAAATAGTTGTATCTTTAAAATAAGATTTTAAAACACCAGTAAAATGGTGTTTTTTTATGCTCAAAATATAGAATTTATAAAAGAAAGACTTCTTGATTTATTATGTAGACTATGATATAATAATTAAGATTTTTTATAAAGAGGAGAAAAAATGAGTACAATAGTTGCTATCTCAACAGCACCAGGTGTTGGAGGAATCGGAATAATAAGAATGAGTGGTGAAAATTGTTTTGATATTTTAGAAAAAGTATTTAAACAAAAAAATCATCAAAATATAGAACAAATTAAAGGATATACTATAAAATATGGAAATATTATAGATGAAAATTGTAAGATAATAGATGAAGTACTAGTTTCATATTTTAAAGCACCTAAAAGTTATACAGCAGAGAATATGTGTGAAATTAATTCACATGGTGGAATTATTATAATGAAAGAAATATTAGATCTTTGCATAAAAAATGGTGCAGAATTAGCAGAACCAGGAGAATTTACTAAAAGGGCATTTTTAAATGGAAGATTAGATTTAACACAAGCAGAATCTGTAATTGATATAATAAATGCTAAAACAGATAAAGAAGCTAAAGTTTCATTAGAACAATTAAAAGGAAATTTATCAGAAAAAATAGAAAATATTAGAAAAAAAATAATATCAGTTTTGGCAGATATAGAAGCAACCATAGATTATCCAGAATATGACATAGAAGAAGTTACAACAGCCCAAATTTCAAAAATATTAGATGAGGTGGATAATGACCTATACCTTTTAGAAAAAAGCTTTTATAATGGCAAAATTTTAAGAGAAGGGGTAAGTACAGCAATTATAGGAAGACCTAATGCTGGAAAATCTTCACTACTTAATGTTATATTAAATGAAGAAAGAGCGATTGTAACAGAATTTGAAGGAACAACAAGAGATACAATAGAAGAATTTATAAATATTGATGGAGTTCCTTTAAAAATAATAGATACGGCTGGAATTAGAGATGCAAAAGATGAAGTTGAAAAAATCGGTGTAAAAAAAGCTATTGAAATAGCTAAAAAAAGTGATATTGTTATAGCAATTTTTGATGTAACCAGAGAATTAAATAAAGAAGATGAAGATATATTAGAATTATTAAAAGAAAAAAATGCTGTAATAGTATTAAATAAAATAGACTTAAATGAAAGAAAAAATATAGATAAAATAAAAAAATTAAACAAGCCAATTGTTGAAATATCAACAAAAACAAGAGAAAATATAGATAAATTATATGAAGAAATATCTAAAATGCTTAAATTAAAAGAAGTTGCAAATGATGGAGAAATAATAGTAAGTAATTTAAGACATAAAAATTTAATAATAAATTCAAGAAAAAATTTAGAAAAAGCAAAAGAAACTATTAAAAATTCAATGCCAATTGATATAATATCTTCATATATGAAAGAAATTATTGAAGAACTTGGAAAGGTTACAGGTGAAACTGTTACAGACGATGTTATAAAAGAAATTTTTTCAAAATTCTGTTTGGGAAAATAAAAACATTTGTTTATTGTTTCACAAAAAACAATTATAGGAGATAAAAAATGAGTTATAATGCGGGAGATTATGATATAGCTGTCATAGGTGCAGGTCATGCAGGTTGTGAAGCAGCATTAGCAGCAGCAAGACTAGGAATGAAAACATTAATATTTTCAATAAGTCTTGAAGCTGTTGCAAATATGCCATGTAATCCACATATAGGTGGAACATCAAAAGGACATTTAGTAAGAGAAATAGATAGCCTTGGTGGTGAAATGGGAAAGAATATAGATAAAACGCTAATACAATTAAGAATGTTAAATACATCTAAAGGACCAGCTGTACATTCTTTAAGAGCACAAGCTGATAGAAAAAAATATCAAGCTGAAATGAAACATACTTTGGAAAAAGAAGAAAATGTGTTTTTAAAACAAGCAGAAATAGTAGATATTAAAGTTGAAGATGGAAAAGTTAAATCTATAGAAACAAATTTAGGGGCAATATATAATATAAAATGCTTAATAATTGCAACAGGAACATATTTAAAAGGAAAAATATTTATAGGTGAGAATAGCTTTGAAAGTGGGCCAGATGGAGTGTTTGCAGCAAATAGACTATCTGATTGTATAAAATCTTTAGGAATAGAAATACAAAGATTTAAAACAGGAACACCTGCTAGAATTAATAAAAAAAGTATAGATTTTTCTAAAATGGAAATACAAGAAGGAGATGAAGATTTAGTTCCTTTTTCTTTTGATGATGAAAGTCCTAAAGTAGAACAAGTTCCTTGTTGGCTTACATATACTAATGAAAAAACACATGAAATAATAAGAAAAAACTTGCATAGATCACCATTATATGCAGGATTAATAGAAGGAACTGGTCCAAGATATTGTCCTTCTATTGAAGATAAAGTTGTTCGTTTTGCGGATAAAGAAAGACATCAAATATTTGTAGAACCAATTGGAAAAGATACAGATGAAATGTATATACAAGGTATGAGTTCATCTTTACCAGAAGATGTACAAATAGAAATGTATAGAACTCTTCCTGGTCTTGAAAATGCTGAGTTTACACGACCTGCATATGCGATAGAATATGATTCTATTGAACCATCACAATTAAAAAGTTCTTTAGAATTAAAAAATATTAGTGGATTATTTTGTGCTGGTCAAATAAATGGAACTTCAGGATATGAAGAAGCAGCAGCACAAGGATTAATTGCCGGAATAAACGCAGCACAAAAAATTAAAGGAAAAGAACCAATAATTTTAGATAGATCACAAGCTTATATAGGTGTTTTGATAGATGATATTGTAACAAAAAGCACATTAGAGCCATATAGAATGATGACTTCTAGAGCAGAATATAGGCTTTTATTAAGACAAGATAATGCAGATTTAAGATTAACAGAAATTGGACATGAAATAGGTTTAATTTCTGAAGAAAGATATAAAAAGTTTTTAAATAAAAAACAACAAATAGAAAAAGAAATAGAAAGATTAAATAAAACTAATATTAAACCAACAGAAGATGTTAATAAATTATTAGAAAGTCTTGGAACAACGCCAATATCAGCGGGTACAAAAATTTCAGATTTATTAAAAAGAACAGAAATAACATATGAAAATATAAGTAAAATAGATGTAGAAAGACCAGAACTTGAAAGACAAGTAAAAGAAGAAGTAGAAATAATGGTAAAATATGAAGGCTATATCGAAATGCAGAAAAGACAAGTTGAAAGTTTTAAGAAATTAGAAAAGAAATTATTACCAGAAGATGTTGATTATAATGAAATCAAAGGAATTAGACTAGAAGCAAGACAAAAATTAAATAAATATAGACCATATTCAATAGGTCAGGCTTCAAGAATATCAGGTGTTTCACCAGCTGATATATCAGTTTTACTAATATTCTTAGAACAATATAATAAAAATAAAGGAAATAAATAATGAATTTTGAAGAATTTAAAAATGAAATAAAATTGCAAGCTTTAAATAATAATATTTATTTAAACGAAGAAAATATAGAAAAATTTTATAATTACATGAAAGAAATAATAGAATGGAATGATAAAATAAATGTAACAGCAATTGTTGATGAAAAAGAGTTTATCGTGAAACATTTTATAGATTCGCTTACAGCTGCAAGAAAAATAGAAGATTGTAAATCAATAATAGATATAGGAACGGGAGCAGGATTTCCAGGAATTCCATTAAAATTAAATTATCCTAATAAAAAAATAACATTAATTGATTCTGTAAATAAAAAATTAAATGTTATAAAGAATATTACAGATAAATATAATTTAAATGAATTAGAAATTATTCATACACGAGCTGAAGATTTAGCTATAAATAAAGAATATAGAGAAAAATATGATATTGCAATTACTAGAGCTGTTTCTAATTTTTCTACAATTATGGAATATATGCTACCATTTGTAAAAATTGGAGGAAAAGCTATTTGTATGAAAGGACCTAATTTTCAAGATGAATTAGAAGAAAGTAAAAAAGCAATAAAAATACTTGGAGGAAAGATTGAAAAAATTGAAACTGTTTTTATAAATAATGAAATAGAAAGAAATTTAATAATTGTAAATAAAATAAATTCAACACCAAAACAATATCCAAGAGGAAAAGGAAAACCTCAAAAAGAGCCAATTAAATAGTGTTTTAAAAGAATGTTCTTTGAAGAACATTCTTTTTTTATATAATAAAAAAAAGAAAAATGAAATATTATTATAAAGTCTTGAAAGTAATTAATGTATATAAATTCTAGTTAATAAAATTTTGAATAAATAAATTTATATAAAATAATAGATATTTTAAAATTGTTACAATGTTTTTTATTGGTATAAAAATTAAATAAATTTATAAAATCAATTGACATATTATGAAAATTTTTATATTATTATATGGTAAAAAAAGGAGGGATTTTCTTGAGTAGAGTAATATCTATAGCAAATCAAAAAGGTGGAGTTGGAAAAACAACAACAGCAATAAATTTAAGTACTATTTTAGCTAAAAAAGGGAAAAAAGTAATGTTAATAGATGGTGATCCACAAGGAAATGCTACAAGTGGATTAGGAATAGATAAAGATGTTGAATATTCTTTATATGATGTATTAATAAATGAAGTTGACATAAACAAAACGTTACAAGATACTTGTGTTAAAACTTTAAAAGTATGTCCTTCTAATATGGATCTTGCAGGAGCTGAAGTTGAGCTTGTAACTCTAATGTCAAGAGAGCAAAGATTAAAGGAAAAAATAGATTTAGTAAGAAATGATTTTGATTTTATAATCATAGATTGTCCTCCATCATTAGGACTAATAACATTAAATGCATTCACAGCTTCTGATTCTGTGTTAATCCCTGTACAGTGCGAATATTATGCACTTGAAGGATTAGGACAATTACTAAATACTGTTAATTTAGTAAAAAAACATTTAAATAAAAATTTAGAAGTAGAAGGTGCTGTTTTAACAATGTATGATATTAGAACAAATCTTTCAAATCAAGTAGTAAAAGAAGTAAAAAGATATTTTGATGATAAAGTATATAAAACAGTTATACCTAGAAACATAAAGCTTAGTGAGGCACCAAGTTTCGGAATGCCTATTTCTTTATATGATCCAAAGTCAAAAGGTGCTAGATGCTATGAAAAACTTGCGAAAGAAGTATTAAAAGAAAATGATGAAAGAAATAAAGAAAAGGAGGAAGTAACAAATGGCTAAAAAAACAGGATTAGGTAAGGGATTAGACGCATTATTTTCTACGCCAATGATTGAAGAAGAAAAAATACAAACAGGAGAAACGGTCCAAAGACTTAAATTAACAGAAATAGAACCAAATAAAGCACAAGCAAGGAAAATTTTTGATGAAGAAGCAATAGAAGATTTAGCAAATTCAATAAAAGAATATGGTGTAATACAACCAATTATAGTTGCAAAAAAAGAAAATTTTTATGAAATAATAGCAGGAGAAAGAAGATGGAGAGCTTCTAAAAAAGCTGGAATGGAAGATATACCAGCTATTGTAAGAGAAGACGATGAAAAAAGAAATAAAGAAATATCTTTAATAGAAAATATTCAAAGAGAAGATTTAAATCCAATTGAAAAAGCAAGAGGAATTAAATTGTTAATGGATGAATATGATTTAACACAACAAAAAGTAGCCGATTTATTAGGAAAAAGTAGAAGTAGTATAGCAAATACTGTTAGAATATTAAATTTAGATGAAAGAGTAATAGAAATGGCTCTTCAGGGAAAACTAACAGAAGGACACTGCAAATCATTAATGTCAATAGACGATCCAGAAAGACAATATCAAATGGCTACATGTATAATAGAATCTGGAGATTCTGTAAGAGAAGCAGAAAAGAAAATGAAAGTTAGAAAAAAAGTTAGTAAAAAACAAGATAGATATATACCAATATATAGAGATATAGAAAGTTCTTTTCAAAGCTTTTTTGGAACAAAAGTAAAACTAGATGCAGGAGAAAAAAAAGGAAAAATAATAATACAATATAGTTCAAATGATGATTTGGAGCGTATTTTAGGATTAATAAAATAAAGGTGATAGAAATGAATGATATTTTAGAAATTTTAAAATCAGATAATTTTATTCTTATATCTTTTGTGATAAATATAGTACTTTTTATATTAGTAATAGTTAATATATGTTTAAATATAAGTGCAAAGAAAAAATATTTAGACTTTATGACAAAATTAGGAGATGGTAATAATATAGATTCTATGTTAAAAAAATATTTAGAAGATGTAAGAGAAATAAAAAAAGATAATGAAGAAATTAAAGCATATTATATAAAATTAGATAAAGACATAGCTTCTTGTATACAAAAAACAGGTTTAGTTAGATATAATGCGTTTAAAGATGTAGGAAGTGATCTAAGTTTTGCTGTAGCTTTATTAGATAGAGAAAACAATGGAGTTGTATTAAATGGTTTATATGGAACTGAATCTTCAAATATTTATGCAAAACCAATAAAAAATGGAGAATCTACTTATCAATTGTCAGAAGAAGAAAAATATGCTTTAGAAATTGCAGAACAAAATAAAAATTTTTTCGCAAAACACAAAAATTAAAAAATAGGAAAAGATTGACTATTCTTTAGTCAATTTTTTTTATAAAAATTTAGGTATAAAAATAATATTTAATATTTAAAAATGAAGCTTTAAAATAAAAAATAAGACGTTTTTAAAAAACAACAATATAACTTGTTTAAATAAGTGTAAAATGCAAATATGACGATTCTGAAAAAAATATATAAATAACAATAACAATTAAAAATAAAATAAAAAAAATAATAATATAAAAAAATAATAATAATAAAATAAAAAATAAAAACAAAAGTAAAAATTAAAATATAAAAAATATATTTTAAAACTGAAAATGTGCTATAAATAAACAAAAAATGCTTATTGATAATTTTTGGAAAAGAGTTTTGCTTAAAAAAATTTAATTAATTTTTGATTAAAAAATAAATTTGTTGTATAAAATAAAAGATTTTTTTATGTAATAAAAAAATAAATTCAAATAATATAAAAAATGTTATTTATTATATAAAAATATACTATTAAAATAATAAAATAAAAAATAAAATAAAAAATAAAATATAAAATATAATAGTGATAAATGATTATATAAAAAAATAAAAAAAATGAAATAAATGTGTTGACAAGAATAATAAAAATGTGCTAATATATATGTGTTGCTAAAATAGTAATGAATTGGAGAGGTGGTCGAGTTGGTTTATGGCACCAGTCTTGAAAATTGGCGTAGGTTTGTAGCCTACCGTGGGTTCGAATCCCACCCTCTCCGCCAAATAAATATGCTAGATAGAAATATCTAGCATTATATATATATGGAGATTTACCCAAGTGGTTGAAGGGGACGGTTTGCTAAACCGTTAGGGTTGCGTAAGTGGCCGCGAGGGTTCAAATCCCTCAATCTCCGCCAAAACATCAGATAAAAATCTGATGTTTTTTTATATTTTCTTTAAAAATGACAACTAGTAATTCAAATTATTATAATTAAAAACGAAGCTTTAGAATGAAAAATAAAAGGTTTTTATTTATTTATAATGAAATTATATTAAAACAGTAAAAAATGTTTTATATCTCAAAATAACGCATAAAGATTATAAAAAAATAATTATAAATTAAAAAATGTAAAAATAGTTTTTTAAAAAACAATAAAAAAATACATAATGAGAAAATGTATACTTAGAAAAAAATAAGATTTAAAAAAATTAGTAAATTTATCAAATTTAGTTAGATAAAGTGAAAAATAAAAGCGTAATTTACTAGGCAAATAAAGGAAAAGTAGAAAAATAAAAATGATTAAAACTTTAAAAAAATGGTAGACATAACAACAATAAAAAGCTTAAAAAAAGTAGTTTTAAAACTTTATATAAAAAGCTTTAAATTAGGAATGATTACTAAAAAATGAAATTAAGAAAAAATTTATTAAAGTGAAAAAACATAATTTTAAGATAATAAATAATAAATATATCTAAAATAAAAATTAATAAAAAAAATAAATTTAAAAAAAAGTATTTTTAAAAAGATTTTTTTATTTAAAAATTGATCATAAAATAAAAAAATGATTAGAAAAACTTTTTAGATAAGAGAAAAAACAATAAAAAAAACAGAAAATTTTTACTAAAAAATGTAAAAAAATCTATTCTTAGAGGGAAAGGCTTTTGATGGATTTATTTAACAAAAAAATCATATAAAATGATGAAAAAAAGTAAGAAAATGAAAGAAAAACGACAAAAATAAAGATGAAAAAGATAGAAAAATATAAATGTTAAAACAAGAAAAAGTAAACTTTACATAATGTAGCAAGATTTTTTTAGAAGTTTTTTTGAAGAAAATATTTAAAAGAATTATAAAATCAAATTTTATTTTAAAAATTGATTTTTTCAAACCCTTGAAAATACTGGAATAAAAAAATAATAAAAAATAAAATTAAAATTTAAATTTTTTCAATAGTAAAATTGATAAAAATTTAATGAAAAGATTTTTGTAAAATTAATGTTTTTATAAAAAAATATAAAAAAATATAAAAAAATAATATAAAAGAGTAAAGAAAAAACTGAGTTAACATAAGACAAAAAATAAATTATAAAATTTAATAAAAAGAACTAAAAATAGAAAAAATTTAAAATTTTAAAAATATAGGGAAATCAATTGTTCCACGAAAATCAAAGCTCAAAAAAGCTTGCTACAAGGAGAATAAAAGTAAAAATAAAAGTCAAAATTTTTGAAAATTTTGACTTTTATTTTTGATAAATCTATGTGTAAGGGATATATTTATCAATAATATATTATAAATTTAAACAATTAATACATATTTTAGTATAAACCAGTAATGACAAAAACTGCCAAGCATAACAAATATATGAAAGATTTCATGAAATCCAAAGCATTTAAAATTCTTTTTTGGCCATTTGAAAGCATATAGTATTCCTCCGATTGTATAGAAAATGCCGCCTAAAACTAGCCACCATAAAGAATATAACATGTTAGCATTTTTAAAAGCATTAATTAAAGGAAAGATTGCAATTATAACTGTCCATCCCATAGCAAGATATATAGAAGTTGTAAGCATACGTGGAGCTTTAATCCAGATTGAAGTTAATATTGTACCTAAGATTGCGAATCCCCATATTACTCCAAAAATACTCCAACCCCAAGGACCTCTCATTGGTCCTAAACAAATAGGAGTGTAACTAGCAGCAATTAATATATATATCATAATATGATCAAATTTTCTAAAAACAGTAAGTGCTTTTTCACTAATATTTAACCAATGATACAAAGTGCTAAATAAGTAGAGTAAAAATAAAGCAACTCCAAAAATTGTAAATGAAACTACATCAAATGCATCACCTTTTAAAGATGAAAAAACAATTAAAACAACAAGCCCTGCAATTGACAATGCAGCAGCGATGCAATGAGTAAGTCCACTAACTAAATTTCTTACTTTTGCCATAATTAATATCCTTTCTTATTAAAGATTACTATATATTATTACAGAATATGCTAAAAGTCAATGAAACATGTGTTATATAAGTTTAAAAATATAATAATATGGTCATATTTTTATTGTACAAGAATAGTATTGTACAAAGGAGGTAAAATTATGCAAAAATGGATAATAATAGGAATAATTATTTTAATTATAATATGTACAGGTATAATTTTTTTTAATGTGAAAATAGAAACTGAATATATACCAGAAGAAGAAATAAGCAGTCTTGATTTAAGAAAAACGATGATAAAATTATATTATAAGAATAAAGAAAATCAAGAAATACAAGAGGAGCAAAGGCTAATAGATTCAAAAGAGCTTTTAAAAGATCCATATTATAAATTAGTACAATTTTTAATAGATGGACCTGAATCAGATGAATTGCAAAGAGTGATTCCAGAAAATGTAAAAATTTTGGATGCAAAATTAGAAAAAGAAACTCTTACAATAAAATTTAATAAAGAAGTCTTAATAAATGAAGAAATTTCTTCTGATGTAGTAGATAGTATAACTAAAACATTAACGCAATTAAATGAAATACAAAATGTTGTAATAGAAGTGGAAAATAATAATGAAGAAGAAAAAAATGAAAATAATATTAATAATGAAATAACTGATAAATTAGCTTATATAATGTTATAATGCCTTTAATTTACTTTTTTATAGAAATGTAGTATAATTATAATCTAAATTACAATAATGATGGGAAATAGTAATATGGAATTAAAGGGAAATGAAAGAATTGATGATTTAGAATTTAAAGGCTTAAAAATAATCCAAAATGAAAAAGGTTTTTGTTTTGGAATAGATAGTATATTATTATCAGATTATGCTAAATCTATAAGAAACAATTCGGTAGTAATGGATATAGGCACAGGAACAGGAATAATATCATTATTACTTTGTAAAAAAACAAATTTAAAAAAGATATATGGTATAGAAATACAAAAAGATGTTGCAGAAATGGCAAATAGAAGCGTAAAATTAAATAATTTGGAAGATAAATTTGAAATAATAAATAAAGATATAAAATCTATAAATGAAGAATTTGAAAACAATACTTTTGATGCTATAGTAACAAATCCACCATATAAAAAAATAAATACAGGTGTGTTAAGTAATGAAGAAAAACAATTAATATCTAGGCATGAAATAAAGTGTACTTTAGAAGATATTATAAAAACAAGTTATAAACTTTTAAAAAGTAAAGGTGAATTTTATATGGTGCATAGAGCAGAGCGATTAGTAGATATAATGTACCTTTTGAGAAAATATAAATTAGAACCTAAAAATATACGATTCGTACATTCTAAAGAAAAAGAAAAACCTAAATTGATACTAATAAAATGTGTAAAAGATGCAAATGAATTTTTAAAAATAGATAATCCATTAATAATATATAATGAAGATGGAACATACACAGATGAAATATTAAAAATATATAGTAAAAAATAAGGAGAAATGATGAAAGGAAAATTATATTTAGTAGCTACTCCAATAGGAAATTTAGAAGATATAACTATAAGAGCTTTAAATATTCTAAAAGAAGTTGATATTATTGCAGCAGAAGATACAAGACATTCATTAGGTTTATTAAATCATTTTGGAATTTCAAAGAGATTAATTAGTTATTATAAACAAAACGAAAAAACTAAAAGTAATATTTTAATAAAAGAATTATTAAATGGGAAAAATATTGCAGTTATTTCAGATGCAGGGACACCAGGAATTTCAGATCCAGGAGAAGAAATTGTTAAAGTTGCAATAGAAAATGATATTGAAATTATACCAATTCCTGGAGCATGTGCTTTTGTAAATGCGCTAATTGCATCAGGATTAAGTACAAGAGAATTTTGCTTTATAGGATTTTTATCTGCTAATAAAAAAGAAAAAAAAGAGAAACTTCAAAGTTTAGTATATGAGACAAGAACAATTATATTATATGAAGCACCACATAAATTACAAAATACTTTGGAAGATATATTAGAAGTATTAGGTGACAGAAAAATTGTTTTAGCAAAAGAAATAACTAAAATACATGAAGAATTTATAAGAGATAATGTAAGTAATATTTTAAAGAATATAGAAAATATAAAAGGTGAATTTGTTCTTTTGATACAAGGAAATGAAGTATCAAAAGAAATGAAAGAAAAAGAAAATATAAATAAATTAAAATTAGAAGAGCATTATCAATACTATGAAAATCAAGGATTGGAGAAAAAAGAAATAATAAAAAGAATAGCAAAAGATAGAAATGTAAATAAAAATGAAATTTATCAATATTTTATAAATAAATAAGAACCAAGATTTAATCTTGGTTCTTTATATTTCTATAATATTACTAGGCATTGATCTACTAGCAACATTTATATTTATTTTATTTGTATCAATATTTGAATTCATAAGTTCGTTTAAGACGGTTTGATATGCAAGTTCAGGAAAATTGTTTTCTTTACTTAAATGTCCCAACATAACTTGTTTTAGCTCCTTATTAAAAAGAGCAGATATTGTTTTTCCAGCAGTGGAATTTGAAAGATGACCATTAGGACCTTTAATACGTTCTTTTAGCATATATGGATATTTTGAAAGTTGCAAAATATTTGGATCATAATTAGATTCTAAAAGAAGAAAAGAACTTTCTTTTAAGTTGTCTAATATTTCATTATTCATATGACCTAAATCAGTTGCTATACTTAATTTTCTTTTTCCGTTATGTATATTAAATCCACAAGGATTTGCTGCATCATGTGGAGTTGAAAAAGGATGTATTGTTAAATCATTTAAAACAAAATCCTTATCATTTTCAAATGTCTTAATATTATTTTCTGAAATTTTTTTCTTTTGAGATTCCATAGCATTCCATGTTTCTAGATTAGCATATACAGGAATATTATATTTACTAGATAAAAGTCCTAAACTTTGTATATGATCAGAATGTTCATGTGTAACTAAAATAGCATCAATTTCTTCTATTGATGAATTAATTGATGCTAATGCAGTAGAAATTTTCTTTCCACTAGTTCCACAGTCTATTAACAATTTTGTGTTATTAGAATCTACAAATAAACAATTTCCAGAGCTTCCACTATATAAACTACAAAATTTTAACATATTAATTATCCTTTATTCAGTAACTCTTTCTATTTTTGCACCAAGTTTTCTGAATTTTTCTTCTATATTTTCATATCCACGATCAATGTGGTTTAAATTGTATATTTCTGTTTTTCCTTTTGCAACAATTCCAGCAATTACTAAAGCAGCACCAGCTCTTAAATCAGAAGCATATACAGGAGAAGCATTTAAAGATTTTACACCTTCAAATATAGCTGTTTTTCCTGTTGCTGTAATTTTTGCTCCCATTTTATTAAGTTCAGCAGTATATTGAAATCTTGATTCCCATATACTTTCATTTATAATACTTGTTCCATCAGAAATAGCAAGAGCTACACCCATTTGAGGTTGTAAATCTGTAGGAAAACCAGGATATGGTAAAGTTTTAATATTTGCTTTTGTTGTTCTTTTATTACACCACACACGTAAATGATCACCATTTGCATCAACATTTCCACCAATTTCAATTACTTTTGCAATAATTGATTCTAAATGTTTTGTAATACAATTTTTTATTATAATATCACCTTTTGAAGCAACAGCAGCAATCATAAAAGTACCAGCTTCGATTTGATCTGGAACAATAGAGTATGTAGCATTTCCTTTTAATTCCTTTACTCCATTTATTTTTATAATATCTGTTCCTGCACCACGAATATCAGCACCCATAGTGTTTAAAAAGTTTGCAACATCAACAATATGAGGTTCTTTTGCAGCATTATCTATAATAGTTGTACCTTCTGCTAGAACACTTGCAAGCATAATATTAATTGTTGCACCAACAGATACAACGTCCATATATATTGATGTACCTACTAATTTTTTTGCAGTTGCTGTAATATTTCCACTTGATACATCAACAGTAGCTCCTAAAGCTTCAAATCCTTTTATATGTTGATCAATAGGTCTTGCACCTAAATTACATCCACCTGGACTACCAACTTGTGCAAATTTACTTCTTCCAAGTAATGCACCGATTAAATAATAAGATGCTCTAAATTTTCTAGTAACATCTAAAGGTGTTTTTTTAGAATCTATATTTCTAGTATCAATAGTTACTTCGTGTTCTGATTTCCAAGTAATTATTGCACCTAAATCTTTTAATATATCACAATATAATTTTACATCGCTAATATTTGGTAAATTTTCAATTGTACAAATTCCATTAATTAGTAAAGTTGCTGGAATTATAGCTATAGCTGCATTTTTTGCACCACTTATAACAACTTCACCTTTTAAAGGTGTTCCTCCTGTAATAACTAATTTTTCCAAAATATATACCCCCATATTTTTCGTATTAATGAGCAAAAATTTACTCAATATGGAATATATCATAAAAAGAAAATATTTACAATATCTTTTTGTTATTTAAAAATTCAATAATTTTAAATTTAATATGAATATCGCCTGAATTACTTGTTATAATGGCAAAATCTTCTTTTGAAAGATTTTCTTCTAATAATTCTTTTGATTCATCATCTATAATTCCAGAAGACATATCAACAAAACATAAAGGTGGAAAAAGAGAACACCACCAATTTTTTCCTTGTGCTTTTCCAATTTCTATTTTTAAAGCATCATAATTTCCAGCAGGTAAAGATATATTTCCATAATATTTAGTTGGAAAATAAAAATTTCCTATTTTTAAGGAAACAGGATAATCAAATCCTTCTTGATTTATAACTTCTTTAGCAATATTTTCAAAATCAGCTAAATGATTGTTGCAGATATTAATAGCGTCAGATTTTGAAGAAATGTTTTGAGTTAAGGTATTCATATATTCAATAATTGCATCTCTTACTTTTAATTTTAAATTTTGATCTATTTCAGAATCACTATTAGCAATTATATGAAGTCTAAAAAAACTGTTATTTAAATCATTAAAAACAGTTGTGGCATAAGATTTTATAGTAATAATTATAAAACATGTAAATAAAATTAATAATAATACAAATGATTTGAATTGCTTTTTCATAAAAATCTCCTTTTAAATTAAGATTAAACAATTTTGTAAAAATTATCTATAAAATAAATTATTTGCAAAATTTTAAAAATTATTCATGTCGAAAAAGGAAGGACGATTTTGCTTGACGCATATATAGTTTAGCAATAAAATCAATATATCAAATAAATATATGGAGGAATGAAAATGAATACAAAATGTTTTTGTAGTTTTTATGCAAATGAAGCTCATTTAATAACAATGCTTTTACCATATATGAAACAAAAGATGGAAGAAAGATACAGTATAAAAATCTATTCAGAAAAAGATTTAACAGAAGTATCAAATAAAATTATAAATAATATTTTAACAAAAGAAAAAGATAAAGACTTAAGAAAAATAGAATGGAAAGAAAATAAAGAAAAAATAAATAAGAAAAGCAAAAAAGTGATAACAATTATAGGATCTTATGAATATATGAAAAAAATAAAGAAAGAATTAGAAAATAATTTAGAAAAAAATGATATTATAATAGATTGTTTTGAATATAATAAAACAGAAGAAGAAATACTAGAGATATTAAGAATGCATTCAAAAGTGGTAAATACAAAAGGAGAAATTTCTAAAGAAGAATTGTTCACACAATTTACACAAAAAGCAAGAAAATGTAACAAAGAAATCACAATTATGAAATAGTATATCATTAAAATTTATGGCATTATAAAACTTGATAATAAATGAATCCGTAAGAGTGCAAAAGAAAATCAATGTTGACTTAAGAATAAAAATGATATAATATATACCAAAGTTTATTTTTATCAATATTGAAGATGAAATAATGAAAGGAGCATTAATATCCAAAATGGAAGAAAGATTAAAAAAAGTAAAAGAATTACTAAAGAAATATAATCAAGAACATCTATTAATTAATTATGATAAATTAGATGATGCAAAAAAAGAAGAATTATTAGGTCAAATAGAAAATATAGATTTTGATTTAATGAATGAATTATACGAAAATGCTAAAAAACCAGTAGATTTAGGAAAGGTTACAATAGAACCAATTGAACATGTGGATAAATCTAAATTAACAGTTAGCGAAAAAGAAATGTATACAAAAAAAGGTATAGAAGCAATAAAATATAATAAATTTGCAGTTGTAACAATGGCAGGAGGCCAAGGGACAAGACTTGGTCATACAGGTCCAAAAGGAACATATATATTTGAGCCAAGCTTAAATAAATCAATATTTGAAGCTTTATGCGATACTTTAAGAGAAGCATGGATGAAATATGACACAGTAATACCATGGTATTTAATGACTAGTAGAGAAAATAATAAAGCAACTGTTGAATTCTTTGAAAAAAATAATTATTTTGGATATCCAAAAGAAGCTGTTAAATTTTTCATACAAGGTCAATTACCAATGATTGGATTAGATGGAAAAATATTATTAACAGAAGAAGGTTTAGTAAAAGAAGCTGCTAATGGACATGGTGGAACATTACAGTCAATGGATAAATCAAAAGTTATAGAAGAAATGAAGAAAAATGGAATTGAATGGGTGTTTATAAATGGTGTGGATAACGTATTAGTAAAACCTGTTGACCCATTATTAATAGGAATGTCTATACACAATAAAGTATTAGGAGCAGTTAAATCAATAGAAAAAACAGATCCTAAAGAAAAAGTTGGTGTATTTTGTAGAAAAAATAAAAAAGTTGGTGTAGTTGAATATACAGAAATTTCAGAACAAATGGCAAATCAAAGAGATGATTATGGTTCACTTGTTTTTGGAGATGCAAATGCTATATTCCACTTATACAATATAAAAGGTTTAGAAAAAGTAAGTGAATGTAAACTTCCATATCATACAGCAGTAAAAAAAGCAAATTATATGGATGAAAATGGAAAAATAGTAAAAGCAGAAAAACCAAATGCATATAAATTTGAAATGTTTATATTTGATTCATATGAGAGGTTTGATGATGTAGTTGTTTTAAGAGTAAAAAGAGAAGAAGAATTTGCACCAATCAAAAATGCAGAAGGTCAAGATTCACCTGAAACAGCTAGAAAATTATATAGAGATTATATGAACAAAGTTGAATATCATAAAAAATATAAAGAGTGGTCAACAAGTCCTGTTTTTGATGAAGAAACAAGAAAAGAACTTTTATTAATAACAGGAAATGAAGAAGAAATAAAAGATAGATTTTATAAAGATTTAGAATTTGGAACAGCAGGACTAAGAGGAGTTATAGGAAATGGTACAAATAGAATGAATATTTATACTGTTACAAAAGCTACTCAAGGATTAGCAAACTATATATTAAAAAAAGGAACAGAAAACAAAGGTGTTGCAATAAGCTATGATTCTAGAAATATGTCACCAGAATTTGCAGAAGCTACAGCTCTTTGCTTGAATGCAAATGGAATAAAAACATATATTTTTGAATCATTAAGACCAGTACCAGAGCTTTCATTTGCTGTAAGAGAATTAGGATGTACAGCAGGAATTATGATTACAGCAAGTCATAATCCACCAGAATATAATGGATATAAAGTTTATTGGGATGATGGAGCACAAATAGTTTCACCAGTAGATAAAGAAATAATAGCAGAAGTAAATAAAGTTAAAGATTATTCTTTAATTAGAAAAATGACATTAAAAGAAGCTACTTCTCAAAGATTATATAATGTTATAGGTAGTGCAATGGATAAATTATATTTATCAGCTATAAAAAAACAAGTATTAAATCCAGAAATTATAAAAGAAGTAGAAAAAGATTTAAATATTGTATATACACCTTTACATGGAACAGGAAATATACCAGTTCAAAGAGTTCTTTCAGAACTTGGATTTACAAATGTATATGTAGTTCCTGAACAAGAATTACCAAATGGAAGCTTTCCAACTGTAGATTATCCAAATCCAGAAGATATAAAAGCTTTTGATCTTGCATTAAAATTAGCAAATAAGGTAGATGCTGATGTTGTTTTAGCTACAGATCCAGATGCAGACAGATTAGGTGTTTTTGCAAAAGATAGCAAAACAGGAGAATATAAGTCATTTACAGGAAATATGTCAGGATTATTAATTGCTGAATATATATTATCTCAAAAGAAAGAAAAAGGATTACTTCCAAATAATGGAGCATTAATTTCTACAATAGTATCTTCAAACTTAGCTATTGCAATTGCTAAAGAATATAATGTAGATTTTATAGAAGTTTTAACAGGATTTAAATATATAGGAGAACAAATTAGAAATTTTGAAGCAACAGGTAGTCATGAATATCTATTTGGATATGAAGAAAGCTATGGATGTTTAGTAGGAACACATGCAAGAGATAAAGATGCTATAACAGCAGTAATGATGCTTTGTGAAGCAGCAGCGTACTATAAGAAAAAAGGTTTAACTTTATGGGATCAAATGATAAAAATATATGAAAAATATGGATTCTATAAAGAAGGAATTTCTACAATTACATTAAAAGGTGCTGACGGAGCAGAAAAAATAAAAGAATTAATGGAAAATATAAGAAAAAATCCACCTAAAAAATTAGGAGAATATAAAGTAACAAAAATTAGAGATTATAAAACAGGAAAGATTGTAGATACAAAAACAGGAAAAGAAAGTGAAACAGGACTTCCAGAATCAAATGTTTTATATTTTGATTTAGAAGATGCAGCATGGTGCTGTGTAAGACCATCTGGAACAGAACCAAAAGTTAAATTCTATATGGGAGTAAAAGGAAAATCAATGAAAGATAGTGAAGAAAAATTAGAAGACTTAAAAAGAGCAATGGCAGGACTATCTGAATAATATAAAAATATAATCTACACCCTAATTATTAAAAAATCTAATAATTAGGGTGTAATTTATAAATAAAAACAGCATATATTAAGTTTTTAAGAAAAAAATTAAAAAAATTTTAAAAAAATGTTGACAGATTTTAAAAAATAGTGTAATATATAAAAGCAGTCGCAATTAGCACAGCAACATTCCATAGAAATATGGGCTATTAGCTCAGGTGGTAGAGCACTTGACTTTTAATCAAGTTGTCCCGCGTTCGAGTCGCGGATAGCTCACCAAAACAACTGCTAATGATTCATTAGCAGTTGTTTATATAAGGCCCCTTGGTCAAGCGGTTAAGACATCGCCCTTTCACGGCGGAGACATGGGTTCGATTCCCGTAGGGGTCACCAATTTTTTTATATTGGGATATGCCGCTGTAGCTCAGTTGGTAGAGCAACTGACTTGTAATCAGTAGGTCGTCAGTTCAAGTCTGACTAGCGGCTCCAAAAGACAGATATTTCTATCTGTCTTTTTTTATTTTTGAATTAATTCGCTAGTATATATTTTATCATTAAGTTGTACATTTAAGAATAAACTTTTATCTAACATATTTTTATTAATTGCAAAGTAATCTAGTGTATTATTACCATTACTACGTCCAGATATGGAGTAATAAATGTTCCCTTTTGCATCAGTTATATTTATAATTTTGTTAATAGTATCTGCATCTTTACCTATAATATAATCTTCATATCCTTCTATTTCTAATTCTACTTTCATTCTAATATCATCTACTGTTATTTTTTGAAGTGTTATTACTGAAAGTTCATTTTTTAAAGCTAATTCTATATTGTTTAATTCATAAAACTTTTCTGGAATATTTAGCTCAAAAATCCATTCTGAATCTGATACAACAAAATCTTTATCATATATTTCCTCTTCGTTATAAGTATAAAATCCTAAATCAAATATTCTTACAAATAATTTATTAGTTTTTGGGAAATTTCTTAGTCCATTCATAGTAATTTTAGAAATAATATTATAATCTTTAGCAGATAGGTTCACTATTTCAGCTCCTCCATTTAATTGTACACTAAAAATATTATATTTATCATATTTTACTCCTAATTCCTTATACATACTTTTTGTATAATTAATGAATGATTTATTGTTATCTATATGTGTTCTTGGAACTATTCCATATATATTTTTATTTTCATCATATATTGCAAAACCATAAGAAAAATTTTCAGAGTCAATTTTTATATTTTCTGGTAATTTAAAATTCATTTTTACTTCTAAATAATCATTAACAATTAAAAGAGAATCTACTTTTACAGCAATATTATTTTGAGTAATATAATCCATTTTAATATCTTCTATATAGCCTGTTTCTGTTGCATCTGTTATGGTTGCATATCCACATTCATATTCTCTATTTTGATATTCTTTAAATTGAATGTTCCACTGAATTCCTGCATAAATTGTTTGAGTTGCAAAGCATATTGTTATTATAATAAGTAAACTAGCTACCAAATTTAATATTTTAAATTTTTTCATATTTTTTCTCTCATTTACTTTAAAAATAATTGCATTAAAATTAGAATTTTCATTAATTTTCTCATTTGAAAAGTCTTCATAAACTTTATTCTTCATGATTTACCTCCTTTCCAAAATTTTTTTCTAGTTCTTTTAAAGTTCTGTATATATAATGTTTTACATTTGTTTCACTTATTGAAAGTTCTTTTGAAATTTCAGATATTTTAAGTCCATATGAATAATATAAATAAAAAATTTTACTTAATTTAATTTAATAAAATGTTTTTTTCCAAAGTTTCATATAATTCTACATAAACATCTTGTATTAAATCATTTACATCATCTAAATTTTGACATTTACAAACAATGTATTTCAATACATGTCTATAAGTCCTTCTATAAATTTCTTCAAATTTTTTTTGAATTAAAGTACTCATTTTTTCCACCTTTCACTTTATATGTGAATTTTTTTTATTAAAAAGTTCCAAAAAATAATTTTTTATTTATAATTTATATATAAATTGTAAATTAACTACTAAAACTAAGCAATATGAATTATTAAAAAATGACAATTTAAATATTGAAAAACTAAGAAAGTTGAAAAAAGTTATCTAAAATAGTATAATTATCACATAATAACGATTAAAGGAGTTAACATGGAAAAAAAAGTAATACTAATAACAGGGGCAAGCAGAGGAATAGGTAAAGCTATTGCAGAAATGTTATCTGAGAATGGAAATATAATAATAGCAAACTACAATAAATCTGAAAAAGAAGCTATAGAATTAGCAAATTTAAATGAAAATATAGAAATATATAAAGCAGATGTTTCAAAACGTAATGAAATAGTATCTATGGTAGAATATGTAATAAATAAATATGGAAAAATAGATGTATTAGTAAATAATGCAGGAATTTCACAAGAAAAAATGATACAAGATATTACAGATGAAGACTTTAATAATATAATTCAAGTAAATTTATATTCTGTATATTGTATGATACAAGAAACACTAAAATATATGTTAAGAGAAAAAAATGGAAGTATAATAAATATATCTTCAATATATGGAATAAATGGAGGATCTTGTGCAAGTATTTATTCTGCTACAAAGGCAGGTGTAGATGCAATAACAAAATCTTTAGCAAAAGAATTAGGACCATCAAATATCAGAATAAATTCAGTAGCACCGGGATGTATAAACACAGATATGAATTCATATCTAACAGAAGAAGAATTAAATGAAATAAAAGAAGAAACACCACTTCAAAAAATAGGGGAAGGCATAGATATTGCTAGATGTGTGAAATGGCTTGTAGAAGACGAATTTACAACAGGGCAGGTTATTTCTCCAAATGGTGGTATGGTAATTTAGCAAAGCAAAAGCTCTAGAAAAATCTAGAGCTTTTTAAGAATTATTTTCTTGTTTATGTTTTTTTCTATAGTTTCCAGAAATAAGTCTAGGAACGTATATAAGCATTTTATATATAGCAAGTTTTATTTTTTTAGATATTATATATGATTTTCTAAGTCTTCTTATAGTTGGTACATCAAATTCATCAAGTAAGATTAAAGAAGTTTCAGGATGTTCTATTAAAAATACATAATTTTGGTTATTGTTATTATCCCATTCATCTTTTTCGTTTTTTAAACAAAAATTAAATGTATCTTTATCTAAAAGTTCAACTTCAATTTGAAATCCTAATTCAGTTTTAGTCATTTCTCCATCTACTAGATTTTCCCAGTTATTACCAAAACCATAGTGGATATAAACATTGGTTGAACCATCTTGAAAAAATTTGCCTGTATATGAAATTTTAACCTTTGTATTAGGTGTTAGTTTATCTGTGTTAAAGAATATATTTTTTACTAATTCCATAATTTCTCCTCTGTAAATAACTATGATTATTATATATTTAATCTAAAGTTAATTCAATAGAAAAGACAAATGTAATAAAAATGTAAAATAAAAGAAAGCAGATCTGCTTTCTTTTTAGATATATATTTTTCCAATAATTTGAAAATCTGAATTATTAGCTATATTAATATCCTCAAATTCTTTATTATCAGCCCTTAAAACGAATTTCTTTCTTTTATAAATTAATCTTCTAATTAATATTTGATTTTCATATTTAAAGATACCTATGTCTTTATTAGAAAGTAATCCACATAGTTCTACATACACATATGTGTTTTCTTTTATAACTGGTGACATTGAATTATCACTTACTTTGTATGCGAAAGATGCATTTGAATATTCTGCAGGACAGCCTATATAATCATCTATTTTAGATATTGCAGGAATAGTGTTATAAGATATTTTATCAATATAATTATAATCTTTTTGTTCTTCTGTAAGATCTTTATCATATGTATATAATAACTGTTGGTAAGGAATATTTAGAGCTGAGCAAATGGATTTTAATGCTTTATGACTAGGATTTCTTTCACCCTTTTCAATATGCGTTAAATGACCAATGTTTATCTCTGTGACTTGAGATAGTTTTGTTTTTGTAATGCCTTTTTCTTTTCTTACTCTTGAAATCATTTCACCTATCATTTTTCTTACCTCACTTAAATTATTTGTCAAAATAATTATATATATAAATTTTTTTGTTGTCTAGTGTAAATTTATATTGCAGAAAAAAGGTACATATGATAATATTTAAAAAGAATTTTTTGTACGGAAGGAAGATAAAAAATGGCTTCTAAAAAAAATAAAAGTAGAAAAAATATAGAAGAAATAGAAGAAGGATTAAAAGTTCAAGAAATAAATAATATAGATGATAAAAAGGAAATAGATAAATCTTCAAAAAAACAGGGAAAAGAAAATACTAGTTCAAAAGATAATAAAAATGTTGAAACAAAAGAATCAAAGTCTAAAAATAAGGAAAAGCAAAAAGTAGAAGAAGATAGTGAAAATGAAAAAATAGAAGGAGTTGATATTAAAGAAGATACTGAAAAAAAAGACGAAAGTGCATCTAAAAAACTAATTAATGTGGAAGAAAAGCAAATAGAATTAATAAAAAACAGAGAATGTCAAAGCAAAAAAAGAACATATATAGCATTAAATATATTTTTAACAGTGATAATAATTATTGTTTTCTCAACTATATTTGCTTTAATAAATTTAAATTGCACTACAATAATAAAAGGTATAAAAATAAAAAACATAGATGTATCAAATTTATCAATAGAAGATGCTAAAAATAAAGTAAATGAGAGTATAAATATAGAATTATTACCAGAAATTAAACTACAATATAAAACTTTTGAAACAACATTAAAACCTAATAGTATTGAATATTCTTATGATATAGAAAACGCTATAAAAGAAGCATATCAAACTGGTAGAAGTGAAAATATTTTAATAAATAATTACAAAATATTATTCACAGCTTTTTTTGAAAAAAATATAGATTTAGAACCTTTATATAATGATGAAATTTTTAATTTAGCTATAGACAATATTGCAGCAACAATACCAGATGTTGTAGTAAATCCAAGTTATTACATAGAAGAAGGAGAACTTGTTGTAAATAGAGGAACTGCTGGAGTAAAAGTAAATAAAGAAGAATTAAAGAAAAAAATATTAGAAACTATAAAGAATAGAAATGCATCAAATATAGTGTTAGAAAATCAAAATTATGAAATTTTAGAAATACCTGTGGAATATTCTGAACCAGAAAAAATAGATATGGAAAAAATTCAAGAAGAAATATATAAAGAACCACAAGATGCGTATTTTATACAAGAACCTTTTCAAATAGTATCAGAATCTGATGGGATAGATTTAGAAAATTCAGTAGAAGAATTACAAAATATAGTGGATAAAGAAGAACAAGATGAATATAGATTTAAACTTAAAATAACCAAACCACAAAAAACAGTAAAAGAGTTAGGAGCAGAAGCTTTTCCATATACAATATCTAAGTTTTCAACAAGATATGATATCACAAACACAAACAGAACTGGAAATTTGGAAATTTCAGCAAATAAAATAAAAGGAACAGTATTAATGCCAGGAGAAAGTTTTTCTTTTAATGCTGTTGTTGGAAAAAGAACAATAGAAGAAGGTTATAAAAATGCAAAGATATATCAAAACGGAGAAGTTGTGGATGGATTAGCAGGAGGAATATGCCAAGTTTCTTCTACATTATATAATGCAGTATTACTTGCGAATTTGAAAATAGATGAAAGATATAACCATTCTTTTAAAACTTCATATTTAGCAGCTGGAAAAGATGCAACAGTTGTATATGGAGTTAAGGATTTAAAATTTACTAATACAAGAAATTATCCAGTAAAGATTGATGTTACAGTACAAAGTGGAATATTAGAATTTGTAATATATGGAATTAAAGAAGAAAATGAATACGAAATAAAAATATTACCAGTTATAACACAAACAATACCATACACAACACAAGAAATAGTTGATGCAAGTTTAGCGCCAGGAAGCAGAATAGTTACTCAAAAAGGTAGTAGTGGATGTAAAGTTACAACATATAAAGAAACTAGATTAAATGGTGTTGTATTGTCAAAAGAAATAATATCAAATGATACATATAATGCTATGAAATCAATAGTAAGAGTAGGACCATAAAGCAGTATTTTAAAATACTGCTTGTTTAAAATAAAAAAGAGTTCTTTTACAAGAACTCTTTGGTGCGCCATAGAGGAATCGAACCTCCGACCATTTGATTAAGAGTCAACTGCTCTACCAACTGAGCTAATGGCGCATTATTAATAACTTAGTACATTATAAAACAATGAAATTGTTTTGTCAATAAAAAAATATATAGGAGGAAAAATAAATGATAGATTTGCATACACATATTCTACCAGAAACAGATGATGGATCTAAAAGTATGGAACAATCGATAAATATGCTAAAAGAAGCTAAAAATGCAGGTTTTAATACAGTTTGTTGTACTCCACACTATTTTGAAAATAGATTTATAAAAAATAAAAGAGAAAATGAAGATAAGATAAGCTCTTTAAGAGCAAAAGCAATTGAAGAAAAGATTGATATTAATATTGTTTTAGGAAATGAAATTTATATAAATGATAAAATAATAGACAACTTAGATAGTAAAAAAATTTCGTGTATAGGAAATACAAAATATCTTTTAATAGAATTGCCAATGACTCAAGAAATAAAATACTTACATGAAGCGTTTACAGAAATTTTAGAAAAAGGATATAAAATTATTATAGCACATCCTGAAAGATACAAATATGTGCAAAAAAATCCAAATTATTTTGTTGATTTTATAAATAGAGGAATATATTTTCAAGGAAATTATGCTAGCATTTTAGGTTTTTATGGTAGAGAAGCTAAAAAAACAATAAAAAAATTATTGAAAAGAAATTTAATACATATATTAGCTACAGATACACATAGAGATAAAACTATTTATTTAGAAATGGATAAGATTAATAAAAAAATAAAGAAAATTATTGGTGAAAAAGACTTTAATATCTACACAGAAGAAAATCCTAAATTAGTTTTAAATAATAGCGAATTAATAACTAAAGAACCAAAAATAAAATTTTTAAGTAAATACTATTGATTAAAAAAAAAATCATATGTATAATAAAGTTGAATTATGTAACATTTACGGGAATATGTTTTACAGAAGAAAAAAGGAGGAAAAGAGTTATACTCAAATAACAAAAGATTATGGAAGAAATTGATTTAAAAAGATTAACAAAAACAGCGTATACTTTAAAATTATATTTAGTTATTATAATGGTATTCTTCAGTTGCGTAGGAATTGTATATTCATTTGCATATAATAAACCAAAGTATAAATCGTATACGAAAATTGCACTTACTCAAGTATCTAATGAAAATGATTTAGATTCTACAAATTCTATAACGCAAACAGATATCACAATGAATAAAAATCTATTAGATACATATACAGAAGTTATAAAATCTAAAAAGGTTTTAAGAGAAGTTATACAAAATCTAGCATTAGATGTTGATCATGAAGAACTTGCAAAAATGATATCAACTTCAACAGCAGATAATTCAACAATTTTAAAAATCGAAGTATCAAGCTTAACTTCTCAATTTTCTAAAGATGTTGCAAATGAAATTGCTAAAGTATTTTCTAAACAAGTAAAAGAAATTTATAATATAAGTAATGTTAATATTTTAGATGAAGCTGAAAAAGCAGAAGAGCCATATAATATAAATCATGTTAAAGATATGCTAATATTTACAGTAATAGGAATTTTTGCTTCAGTAGGTGTAGTATTAATAGTATATATGCTAGATACAACTATAAAACAAGAAGAAGATATAGAAGAAAGTGCACAATTACCTTCGCTTGGAACAATACCATTATTAGAAAAAGATGATATAACATCAAAAACAAAAAATAGAAGAGAAAAAAGAGCAGAAAAAAGATTAAATGGTGTGGATATGCCAACAACAGAAGCTTTTAGAACATTAAGAACAAATTTAACTTTTGCACAAAAAAATCAAAAAATAAAAAATATATTAGTAACAAGCAGTTATAGTGGTGAAGGAAAAAGTTATGTTTCTTCTAACTTAGCAGTAGCTCTTGCAAGATCAAATAAAAAAATCTTAATAATAGATGCTGATATGAGAAAAGGTAGACAAAATACAATATTTAAAGTTGGTAACTCAAAAGGTCTTTCAAATTTCTTATCTGAAACTAAAGTTGTTAATGCAGAAACAGTTTCAAGATATATAAAAACAACTTCAATTCCAGATGTACATATAATAACTTCTGGAGATAGACCAACAAATCCTTCTGAATTATTATCTTCAAGAAAAATGATAGAATTACTACAAGTTTTAGATGAAATTTATGATATGGTAATTATAGATGGAACACCATCAATACTTGTATCAGATAGTGTGGCAATAGCAAAATTCGTAGATAATGTTATTATTGTTGTTGCACATAAAGTTACAAAGATAGATAATCTGTTAAAAGTAAAAAAACTTCTAGAAAATGTTGGTGCTAAAATAACAGGTGTAGTATTGAATAAATACCCTATGGAAGAAAGTTCTTATAAAGAAAAATATTATTATAGTGATCAAAAGACAGGAGTTCTTGAAGAAAACGATAAAGATAAAAGAATAAGAACAGTAAAAGAACTTATTGATGAAGCAGAAAAAAATAAAGAAAAAGTAGATATTTCATCATTTGAAATGGAAAATAATGTAAATATCACTAATAAACCAGTTGAAAATGCACCAATGGCTGTTACAACATCAGAAAATGAAGCTTTGTCAGATGTAAACTTTATGCAATATAAAATGGAAAATATAAGTAATGAAATAAGCAATATAAAGAATTTATTTATACAATATGTTATGAACAATAAAACAATTTCTGTTACAGAATTTAATGAATTAAAAATTGAAATTGAAAACATAAAAGAAATGATAGATAAAAATAGCAGTGTAGATATAAACAAAGAATTAAGAGAAGAATTAAGCAATATAAAAGAAGTTACAACAGAACTTACAAAACAACAAGCATATAATAGAGAGAAAGTAAAAGATTTTATAGAAGCGTATAGAAAAAAATTATCATAAGAAAATAAAAAAAGGACTTAGATGAAAACATCTAAGTCCTTTTTTTATAACTATAATTGTTTTTGAATAAATTTTAGAATTTGAACAATAATATAAAAAGAAAACAAAAAGGAGGAATATAATGGGAACTTTAAATCAAATGGAATTACAAAATTTAAGGAGTTTTATAGGTGCTAAGGAAACAAACTATAGTAAATTTACAAATTATGCGGATATGGCTGTAGATCCACAAATTAAGCAAATTTTAAATAAAGCAGCACAAGATACTTTAAATTCAAAACAAAAATTGTTATCTTTTTTTAATTAGGAGGAAAAATGGAAGAAAAAGCTATTGTGAATGATGTTTTATCATGTGTAAAAAATTCAATAAAGGACTATTCTGGAGCTATTACTGAAACAGCAAATTTAGAATTAAGGCAAACTTTTCAAAATTTAAGAAATGCAGATGAAAGTTTTCAGTATGAATTATTCAAGCTTGCAGAAGCAAAAGGTTATTATGTACCTGCAGAAAATGCTAAACCAGAAGAAATAGAAAAAGTAAAAAATGATTTAAAAGCATAAGCATTTTATTGAAAAAACAAAATTATATATAAATTTATTACAAAGTATAGAAAAAAGTTTATAATATTATGCTAAAGTTTAAAAGAGCCTTCCTGATATTAGGAAGGCTCTTTTATGAATAAATTTAGAAATTAATGTTCTTAAATTAAGAAGATAACAGTCATAGTATAAATATTTTAAATAGAATAAAGTTAATATATAAATTTGTATAGGGAAATGTGAAAAAAATTAAAAATAAAAGTAAAAATGAGTAAAAGAAAGATTAACAATAAAAAAATGTAAAAAAAAGTAATATTAGATATTGAAATTTTTTAAAAAAATATATAAAATATGAGAAGCAAAAGAAAAGGTGTAAAAGGAGTGTTTATCATAGCAAGTATGTTTAAAAATGTTATAATTCACTTAAGAATGTGGACAAAATTTATAATACTTTTATTAATTGCTTTAGGAACAATAGCTTTCCTACTATTTGTGGTATATAAACCAATGTATGTAGTTGAATTTAATGGAGAAGAAATAGGATATACAGAAAACAAAAGTCAGCTTCAAAAAAAGATTAATACATATAGAAAAAATGGTGATGGAAAAACAGTAGCTTTTGTAGAAATAGAAAATATGCCAGAATATAGTATATGTTTTCTAAAAAAAGGTTTAACTTCAAATGATACTGAAATATTTGATAAAGTAATAGCTTCTGGTATACCATATTATAAATATTATGCAATAATGGAAAATAATGTAGAAAAATATTATGTAGCTACATATGAAGAATGTGAACAAATTCTTCAAACATTAAAAGATAAGAATAGTAAAAATAAAGATGATGTAACATATGCATTAAAATATGAAACAGAATTAAAAGAATTTACAACAACAGAACTTGCAGTAAGTGGGCTATATGTAGAAAAAGCAAAAACAAGTTTAAATAAAAAAATAAATACACAAAAAACAATGGATTATTCAAATACAGCATTAGGTATAAATCTTATAAAACCAATATCTGGAACAATAACATCAAGATTTGGTAGAAGATCAAGAGGAACACATACAGGTTTAGATATAGCAACATCAAAAGGAGTTCCAATAAAAGCAGCTGCTTCTGGAACTATAATATATTCTGGAACAAAAGGTTCATATGGAAAATTAATAGTAATAGATCACGGAAATGGTGTTCAAACATACTATGCACATTGTAGCAAATTAAATTATCCTGCTGGAACATATGTAAATCAAGGGGATGTAATTGCAGCAGTGGGGTCTACAGGAAATTCAACTGGCCCACATTTACATTTAGAAGTAAGAGTAAATGGTGTAGCCAAAAATCCACAAAATTATTTATATTAAGATATAAAACAAAGGCGATTTTAGATTATTCTAAAATCGCTTTTTTAAGTGTAATTTTATTTCCATATTCAATAAGCTTTATATAAAAATTATTGGGGTTATTTATCTTAAAACTAAATTCAGAAAGATATTTATCTATTGTAGTATAAAAAACGTCTGAAATTTCATTTTCATTTATTACAAGAAAGAATAAATTGTTATAATTAAACACTAAACAATCTAATAATGAATTATATAGAAAATTCGATTCTGATTTTATAAAATCAAAAAAGATTTTCATTTCATTATAATTTTCAAATCTATAAATATTTATATCATTTAGAGCAGGAATATGCCTATTTGTAATAACACGAGAAAACGTATCATTTTTTTGATAACTTGTTATGATTATAATAAAAGATTTATTGTAAATATAAAAAGTACTTATTGAAAAGCTTGATATATCTGCACAAAAATTATATTCAGATTTTAACTGCTTAATAATTTCTTTAAAAATAGATTGATTTTCAATATTTGAAGACATAAAAGAGTGAAAATCAATATTTTTATTTTCTAAATCCTTTAAAGAAAGTAGAATTTTGAATTTGTTTTCTTTAATTTTTTCTATAATCATATAAATCCTCCAAAACTAGTATAAATTAATTATAATAGAAATACAGTAAAAGTAAATGTCAAAAAATGTATAAGAAAAGAACTTAAAATTTATAAAATAATTCTATTCATAAAACAATAAAAAATGTGTATAAATTACTTGAAAAAAAAAGGGTATCAATATATAATAGTTAAGTAAAAAAATACAAAGTTCCGTAAGAAAAAATGGAGGTAAATATGGCAACAAAAGATAAAAATATATGGATATTATTAATATTTATTCTATCAGGATTAGTAGTAGGTGGATTATTGGGAGAATTAGCCAAACAAGTAAATTGGTTATGGTGGCTAGGTTATGGAGAAGAATTTGGATTAACAAACCCAGTAACAGTGGATATAAATATATTAAAAGTATCATTTAGTGTATTATTTAAAATTAATATCGCTAGTATAATAGGAATGGCAATATCAATTTTTATATATAGAAAAGTCTAATAAGACATAGGGTAAACAGAAAGGAAAATTTTGAAAAGCTTACCCAAAAGTGAAAGACCAATAGAAAAATTTATTTTTTATGGTGAGAAAAGCTTAAATGTAGCAGAATTATTAGCTATTATAATAAACACTGGTACTAAAGAAAAAAATGCTTTAGAAATAGCGTGGAATCTTATAAACACATATATGGAAGAATATAATGGAATAAGATTTTTGCAAGAAGTTTCTATACAAGAATTAATGAAAATAAATGGCATAGGAATAAAAAAAGCAATTCAATTAAAAACAGTAGGTGAATTAGCAAAAAGAATGATGACACCTACAAAAATTGATAAAATTTGTTTAAAATCAAGCTTTGATGTGGCAAATGTTTTTATGCAAGAATTAAGATATGAAAAACAAGAAATAGTAAAAGTAATACTTTTAAATTCAAATAATATTGTAAAAAAAGTTGTAAATATAGCAAGTGGAAATTCAAATAAAGTTGTTTTTGATATTAAACAAATATTATCAGAGCCAATAAAATTAGAAATACCTAAAATTATATTATTACACAATCATCCAAGTGGAAGTTGTAGTCCAAGTAATGAAGATATACTTGCAACTAAGAAAATAAAAGAAACTGCGCAAATATTAGGAATAGAACTTGTGGATCATATAATAATTGGAGATGGAGAGTACAAAAGTATAATATAGCAGGAGGAATAATGAATTTTAATTTTAGTAAAGATATTGGAATAGATTTAGGTACAGCAAATATATTAGTTGCAATAAAAGGAAAAGGAATAGTATATAGAGAACCATCAGTTGTAGCTATAAATGAAAGAACAAATGAAGTTATAGCATATGGTTTGGAAGCAAGAGAAATGCTAGGTAGAACACCAACAAATATAAAAGCTATTAGACCATTAAAAGATGGAGTGATAGCAGATTTTACAGCAACTAAGTTAATGTTAAAATCAATAATGGAACATATATGTAACAAATACAGAATATTAAAACCTAGAGTTGTAGTAGGAGTTCCATCTGGAATAACAGAAGTAGAAGAAAGAGCAGTAGAAGAGTCAATATTATCAAGTGGTGCAAGAGCAGTATATTTAATTGATGAACCAATGGCAGCAGCAATAGGATCTGGATTAGATATATCAGATGCTAAAGGAAATATTGTAGTAGATATAGGTGGAGGAACAACAGAAGTAGCAGTTATTTCTTTGGGTGGAATAGTTGTTAGTGAATCTTTAAGAATAGCTGGAGATGAAATAACAGAAGATATTATAAATTATATAAAAAGAAGGTATAATTTAATAATAGGTGAAGTTACAGCAGAAAATATTAAGCAACAAATAGGTTGTGCAACTCCTCTTATGACAGAACTTACAATGGAAATAAGAGGTAGAGACCTTTCAAATGGTTTACCAACAAATATAGTAGTTTCATCAAATGATATAGAAATTGCAATAAAAGAATCAGTTTTAAAAATAATAGATGTTGTAAAAAACACATTAGAGCAAACGCCACCAGAGCTTATATCTGATATTTCAGTAACAGGAATTACAGTTACTGGAGGAGGAGCTTTAATAAAAAACTTAGATAAATTAATGACTGAAAAAACCGAGACACCCGTATATATAGCAGACGATCCTTTAGAATGTGTTGTAAAAGGAACACAAATGATATTGGAAGACTTAGATAAACTTAAAAATATTTTAAAAAGGAATGGTAATTAATGAATAGAAATAAGCAAACAGAATTGTTAGGTGGAATAATTACTTTAATAATACTAATTTTACTTATATTTCTTTCAAATGTTGAAGTAAATAAACTTTCATATTTGGAAACTGCAGCAAATTCAATTATATCTTCTGTGCAAAGAGTTATAACAGATATAAAAAATAAGATACAAGGAAATACAGCGTATTTTGCAGATATGGATGCAATAAAACAAGAAAATGAAGATTTAAAAGTTAAAAATAGCGAACTTGAAACACAATTAAGAGAGCTTGAAAGAATAAAAGCTGATAATGTAACACTTCAAGAATATATGAACTTAACACAAAAATATGCTTCTTATTCAACTGTTCCAGCTTATATAATAAATAAAGATGTAAGCAATTATAGCAGTAATTTAGTTATAAATGTTGGTACAAATGATGGTGTTCAAAAAAACATGACAGTAATTGCAGATAAAGGATTAGTAGGTCATATAATATCTGTAACAGAAAAAACTGCAAAAGTACAAGTTATAATAGATCCTGCTAGTACAGTTAGTGCAAAAATGAGTACTTCAAATGAAAGCATAATATGCAAAGGTACATTAGATAATGATCAAGTTTTAAGAGCAACATATATTCCAACAGATGCAGAATTAATAAAAGGATATAGTATTGAAACATCAGGTCTTGGAGGAATATATCCAAAAGGAATTCACATAGGAACAATCGAAGAAATAATAACAACAAGCAATATTATAGATAGATATGCTATAGTAAAACCAGCTGTTGATTTTTCAGAATTAAATACAGTACTTGTTATAACAGAATAATTTAGAAAGGATTTAATATGAAAAAATTTTTGATAATAGTAAGTTTAATATTAACTTTTTTCTTAATATATTTTTTACAAATAAACATATTTAATAACCTAACTATAGCTGGAATAAAACCAAACTTATTTGTAATTTTTGTTTTGTTTGTAGGGTTATTTGCAAATTCTACACTAGGAATTGCAATGGGAATATTTGTAGGACTTGTATTAGATTTCCTTTATGGAAAAAGTATAGGAATAAGTGCTGTAATGTATTGCATTATTGGATATTTAGGTACATATTTTGATAAAAATTTTTCAAAAGAAAATAAATTTACAATTATATTAATGTGTGCAGGAGCAACAGCTATATACGAATTAGGATATTATATGCTTTCATCATTAATAATTAATTTTGATAGAGAAATTTTTAAATTTTTAAAGATTTTACTAATAGAAATAGTTTACAATATATTAATTACAATTATAATTTATCCATTAATTCAAAAAGTAGGATTTTCAATAGATAGAACATTCAAAAGAAATAACATACTTACAAGATATTTTTAGAAAAGTAGGTGAATAAGCTGAGAAAAACTGATGTTGAGAAATCAAATTTTAGATATAATATAATAACTACAATTGTATATTTAATAGGTATTATAATACTTATGCAACTTTTTAATTTACAAATAGTACATGGAGAAGAATATAGAGAAAATTCAAATAAAAAGCTTACTCGAGAAGCAAAAATAGAAGCTGCAAGAGGGAGCATAACAGATAGAACAGGAAACTTGTTGGTAAGTACAGAGCAAGGATTTTCTTTAGAAATGTATAAAACCAAGGTAGAAGATGAGCAATTAAATAATTCTATACTTTTAATGACAAATATACTTGAAAAAAATGAGGATAGCTATATAGATACTTTTCCAATTAGTATAGATCCATTTGAATATCACTTTGATTCTGAAGAAGAACTTGCAGAATGGAAAAAAACATACAAAATACCTGAGACTGCTGCAGCAGAAGAAGCTTTTTATTTGTTTAGAGATAAATATAATATAAAAAATGAAGATCCAAAAGAAATAAGACAAATTTTAGCAATAAGATATGCTATTTCAACAGTAGGATATTCTAATAAAAAATCTATTCAGATATCCAAAGAAATAAAAAGAGAAACTGCTGTTGAACTGCAAGAAATGTCAAATGACTTGATTGGTGTTACAATAGTAACAGAACCAATAAGAAAATATCACATGGGAAGTTTAGCATCACATATTTTAGGATATACAAGTAAAATAACAAAAGCAAATCAAGAAGAATTTACAGAAAGAGGAGATACCTATGAATATGAAAATGATGACAAGGTAGGACAAACAGGAGTAGAAAAAGTTTTCGAAGAGTACCTAAGAGGAGAAGATGGAGAAAAGCAAATAGATATGTCAGTTGATGGAACTGTAACTGGAGAATATACTACAAAAGAAGCAATAGGTGGTGCTAATATAGTTCTTACAATCGATGCTAATCTTCAAAGAGTAGCAGAAGATGCATTAGAAAAAAACATAGAGAAAATTAGAAGTGGCAGATTTTCTGAACAAGCAGAAGCAAAAGGTGGAGCAGTAGTTGTAGCAAATGTAAATACTGGTGAAATATTAGCAATGGCAAGTTATCCAGATTATGAACCAGAATTATTCTATAATGGAATAAGCCAAGAAAAATATAATGAGTATAAAGATAATCCATATTTTCCATTTATGAATAAAGCTATAAGCGCATATCCACCAGGATCAATTTTTAAGATGGTTACAGCTGTGGCAGCATTAGAGTCAGAGGTAACAAATACAACTGAAAAAATCAATGATAATGGACCATATTATGGTATTACAGATGATAATGTTAGTCCACCAGCTTGCTGGTATTATAATCAATATGGACACGGGCATGGTAGATTAAATATATCAGAAGCAATTCAAAATTCTTGTAACTATTTCTTTTTTGAAGTAAGTATAAGAATGGGGATTGATAAACTTAATGAATATTCTAAATATTTTGGACTTGGTACTAAAACAGGAATAGAATTACCTGGAGAAACAGCTGGTACATTAGCAGGAAAAGAAGCAGCGCAAAAGACTTCAGAAAAATGGTGGTCTGCAGCCAAAACTGCATATGCATCAATAGGGCAAAGTTTGAATAGTTTTTCACCATTACAAATGGTAAAATATATTTCTATGATAGCAAATGGTGGAAACAAAATTGATATGACACTTATAAAAAGTGTTATAGATTCAAACGGAACACAAATTTCCAAAGATGAAATAGAACAATTTGTAAATAAAAAATTACAAATTCCAGAAGATACATCAAATAATTTTGATATTAAAGAAGAAAATATAAAAGCTGTAAAAGAAGGAATGAGAGCAGCAACAGATGAACCTGGAGGAACAGCATATAATGTATTTAAAGATTTTGATATTGCAGTTGGAGGTAAAACAGGTTCAGCAGAAACATCTAGAAAAGAAGGTGCAGATGTATATGCATGGTTTGCTGGATTTGCTCCATATGACAATCCAGAAATAGCAGTAGTTGTAATGGTTGAAAATGGTAGACATGGTTCATATACAGCAGAAGTAGTAAGAGATATAGTTTCAGAATATTTTGGAATGAATATTCAAAATGTAATGGAAAATATGTCTGCTAGAACAGAAGTGGAATCATTTAGATAGAAAAGAGGTAAATATGTTAAACAATATTAAAATAAGCCAAACAATAGAAGAAATAATATTAAATGTTAATGTAATTGCTGATATGCATGAAATAATTGAAGAATTGCAAACAAAGATACCAAGACTTAGAGATTTTTATAAGTCATCAAAAATTCCAATTAGAGTTACAGGTAAATTATTTACAGAAACAGAAATGGATGTAATTAAGAAAATGATTAATTCAGAGATTGATGTAGAAGTAAAATTTGATGATGTATCAGACCTTTTGGGATTACATGCAATTAAAAAAACATTTGAAACAAACACTGAAATATCTGAAACTAAATTTGTGCAAAATTCAATAAGGTCAGGCCAAAAAGAAGAATATACAGGAAGTATAGTTATATGTGGAGATGTAAATGCAGGAGCAGAAGTAATAGCAGGTGGAAATATAATGATATTAGGAACTCTTAGAGGCTTAGCACATGCAGGAGCAAATGGAAATAAAAAAGCATTAATATCTGCAAATTGTATAGAAGTTACACAAATAAGAATTGCTAATCTTGTAAAAGAAGTTAGTGAAAGAATAGAAAAATGTCCAATATGCAAAATTAATTCAAATGAAATATCAATATCATAAATTAAAATTTAACAAAAATGAAATATATAATATCTAGCTTAAATAAAAAATAAGCTAGATATTTTTTTGTAAAGAAGATTTAATATAAGATTATTACAAATTTAAAAGAAAATGTAAAAAATAAAGCAAGTGAAAGGAAAGTTCTGTAGTAATTTTAAAAAAAGTAATATAAATTTTGATAGATATATCTAGTTTTAAAAACTAGTTGCGGTAAAATATGCTAAATTTCAACTAAAAATGAAACTTTGAATTTAAAATATTAAGTTTAAAATTTTTTTGATAAGAAAAAGTAATAAAAAATTTTCTGTAATAAAAAATTTACAAAAATATATCTAGTTTTTAATACTAGATATAAAAAAGATAAGCAATGCCAGCATCTTTAAAGTTTAAAATCTATAGTATAAGAAGCACAAGAATTATAATAAGAATAAAATCGTAGTCTGAGTTTTTATTAAATTCTATAGTATTCATAGAATCTAGAGCAGTTAAAAGATTAGCAATCTTTATATACTGCTCTATTTTTTCTTTTTTAGTATTCTCAAGATAAGGTTTTAAAGAATATAAAAGTTTATTCCTAGGACAATCTTTTGATTTGTTCATAATAGAAAGAACATCTTTAATTTTCATTATAGTTTCTACATCAAAAGAAAAATCACTATTATTAGAATTATCAGAAGAATCTGTATTAGAATTATTTATAATATCATTTAAATTAATGTTTTTATCTTTCAAAATGTCTGAAAATTTATTTAAAACCTCTGAGAAATCTTCGTTCATAATAACCTCTATATCTATTCTTTATTTTCAAAATTCTTTTTAATATCAGAATTTTCTAATATTTGTTGAGCTTTATAAATGTTCTTTTCTAATTCTTCTTTATCCATTTTTGAAATTACAGATAAAAGCTTATTTATATCCATATTATTCATTAGAAAAACCCCCTGTATAAATTTTCTTTATATTAATATATGTAGGAAACTAAAAAAAGTTGCTAAAAAACTCTAAAATACTAACAAAAATTATAGGTATTAAAGAAGAATAAAAATGTAGGGAGGAAAAGTTTACATAAGCTTGAAAAAGTGGTATAATAATATTATGGATAGCTACGCCCTTTTCCACAAAAAGTTAAAAAAATGTGGATAATATACCTTAAAAACAAAATGTAATCAAAATTTAATAAAGAAAAATTATGGTTGCAAACCTATAATTTCCGTAAAAAAACTTTTTGAAAAACTCTGTAACAATTGGAAATGAAGGAATTTAGGGTATGTACAAATAAAAATAAATATCGTAGTATTATATTATATATTAATAAAAATAAGGCGTATTATGTCTAAAACCAAAGAGAAGGAGAGAAAAAAGATGGAGAGAAAAATTAGAAAAACCCTGATATCAATGATAATTTTCATGATAATGTTTTCAAATTTTGGCTTTACTATTCAAGCAATAGCATCTTCAGAAGAATTCAAAGAAATTTCTTATGGATTTTTCAAAAAAGATGAAGTAAAGTTTGCATCTTATTTTGAGGACACAGAAGGAAAAGAAACAGACCAAATTACAAGTGAGGTAAACCAAAAAGTAAAGGTAAAGTTTAAAATTACCCCACAAGTAGAAGGGTATTTAAAAAATGCCAAAATAACGGCAGTACCTACAGATGGTAGTGTATTAAGATTTAAATTTACATCGATAAGCACTGGAGAGACAAAAGAACCAGAAGAAATACTAGATGTAGAAGATAATAAAAATCTAGAGTTAGTAGGAGATGTAAATGAAATTTCAGAAAACTCAGTAGAAAATACTTTAGTTACATCAGAAAATGTTGTAAATGAAGTATTTAGCGTTATGCCTGAAACACAAACTAAATTACCAAAAGTAGAAGAAAAAAATGAAATTTCAGAAAATGTAGTTCAAGAACAAGAAGAAATTATTGATGAAGAAGAATATATAAAACAAGAGCAGGAAGAAGTAGAAGAAGTTTTAGTTTCAGATATCAGAATAATTTCAGAAAGTGAAATTGAGCTTGTAAATATACTAGAAGAAACTGAAATAGAAGCAGAGATTGAATATACAAATTCATCTGAAATAGATATTTCAAGCTTAGCACAAGAAATAAGTTTTAGATTACAAGGAAAATATATAGATGTAAATCTAAAAGAAAGAGAAGTTGCTAAAGAACAAAAATTAAATATAGCTTGGACCTATACACAAGATATAGGAATAACAAGTGAATATACAAAATTTTCTCCATTTAAAATAGGTGAAACAACAGGTATTATTGCAGAAAATAAAATAATAGTATCAAGAAATACTGTTGAAGAAAAATATTTACCAGTTAAAAATATGAACATAGAAATAAAAGTTCCAACATTTAATGGAAAAGCTCCAATAAGTGTTGATGTTCAAGCAAATAAATTAATGGTAACAAAAGGTCAAGATAGTGGATATGTAGAATTTGATAAAGAAAATTGGACATATAATAAAGATGAAGGAATAATTACAATAAATGTAAAAAATGAAAAAGATGGAAAAGCCATAAACTCTTTGGGTGAAGATGAATACGTTATTATATATAGATTTGATGAATATACAGAAGAAGAAAAAGTAACATTAAAAAATGAATTAGAATTAAATGTAGAAGAATATAGTGGAAATGCTTTAAATACTATAACAAAACAGATATCAGAAGAAAATGAAATTGAAACAAATAGAGGAGAATTAATAACATATAGCATAGGAACTTCAGAAGACAAAATAAATAAAGCAAAAACATATGCAAACTATAATTCAGATGAAATTCCTTATGAAACAGAATATACAAGTAATATAAGATTAAATATACTTACAAGTGATATGTTAGAAGAATTAAAAATAGATTCTTCAAAAGAAGTATTTATAGATAAAAACGAAATGGAATTCCAAGCAAGTGGAATAAGATACAAAACAATAAAATTTAATTATAATGATATAAAATCAACATTAGAAAATGGTGGAGCTATTGAAATATATTCATTAGATGGAACATTACTATATACATTAACAAAAGATTTAGTATCATCAGAAGAAGATTGCACAATAAATATGAATAATGAATCTGGTGTAATAATTAATGTAAAAAATGTTTCTGCAAATGGAAAAATAGATATTGAAATAACAAAAGCAATCGCAAGACCAGAATTAGATAAAGCATTATTTGCAACATTTAAATCAATAGAAAGTAGAATAACAGCTGAAGTTAAATATGCAAATATAGAAGAAACATTAACATTACCAACAATAGGAACGAGAAAAGAATTTAAAGAAAGTTATACAAAAGCAACATTAAATATAAACAAAGAACAATTAACAACAATGCAAGAAAATGAAAATGTTGAATTAAAAATAGAATTAAATAACAACAATTTTGAAAGTGATTTATACATAAATCCAACATTTGAGATTGTATATCCTAAATATATTAAAGAAGTAGTTTTAGAAAGTGTAAATATGCTATATGAAAATGGATTAACAATAAAACACTTTGAAACATATATGGATGGAGAAAATTTAAAAACAAGATTAGAACTTGAAGGAACGCAAACAAGATTTGTAGATAATCAAATAACAAATGGAACAAATATTATTTTAAATACAAGAATGAAATTAGATGAATATACACCAAGAAAAGAAGATCAAATTAAATTATATTATTATAATGAAGGGGTAAGTAATTATCAAACACAAACATTATGGAGAGTAAATAAATCTGTACCAGCAAATATATTAAAACAAACAAATGGATTTGATGTTGCAGTAGTAGAATATCAAGCACCAGTTGGTTTACTTGCAATAAATGGAATAAGAAATTATGACGGACAAGGATCAGAAGTAAATTCTGTAAAACAAGGTGAAATGACAAGAAGAATAAATATAAATAATGGTGCAATAACAGCAACAATGGATTTAGTAGTATTAAATAATACAGGAAATAAATGTACAGATATAGTAATGCTAGGAAGAGTACCATTTAAAGGAAATACAGATGTAATAAGTGGTGAAGAATTAGGAACAAATATAAATATAACATTAAAAGATCTAATACAAACAGATCCATCAAATTCAGCTGGAGCAACAATTTACTATTCAGCGAATGAAAAAGCAAATAAAAATTTAAATGATGAATCAAATGGTTGGACAACACAAGTAGAAGATTTAACACATGTAAAATCTTTCTTGATAGTGGTAAATGGATTAGTAGAAAATGGTGCTTCATTACAATATTCTTATGATTTTGAAATACCTGAAAATCTACCATATGAATCAAAATTAGTAGGAAGTTTTGGAGCATATTATAACAATATAACAGATGTAGCAGTAGTATATGAAAGCTCATCTGCTGATAAAATTGTGCTAGAAACAGAAGCTGGTCCAAAAGTAGAAGCTATAATGAATGTTGACATTGGAGACGGAGCTGATGTATATGAAGCAAAATTCTTAAAATATACAATTATAGTTAGCAATATAGGAAGTATAGATGCAAAAGATGTAACTATAATAAATGAAACACCAAAATTAACTAGAATTTGTGGAAAAGGTATATATGCTGACTTAACAGATGATGGATATCAAGAGACAAATGATGCAGAAGCAAAATGGAATATAGATGAAATAAAAGCTGGTGAAGTAGTAGAAAAATCATTTATTGTAAGAACACAAGAATTACCAAAAACATTGGATGAATATAAAATATTATATAATAAATCTTGGGATGAAACAGGTGTATTTGAAATAGACGAAAACGGAAATAAACAATATATAACAGAAATACCAGAATTATATGTAGAAAATACAGCTAAAGTCACAATTGGAAATTTGGCAAAAGAAATTACAACAAATACAGTTAAAAATAAATTAAAGAAATGTAATTTTGATATACGTACAGCTGTAGAAAAATATTCAAAAGTGGATTTAGAAGTAGGAGATGAATTTGATTATACTGTATCAATTAAAAATATTTCTGAAACAATTCAAAAAGATATATTAATAGAAGATAAATTACCAAAAGAAATTATAGTTACAGGTTTAGAAGTAAATGATGAAGAACATGAATATACTTATGATGAAGAAACTAATTTATTAACAATAAATTTAGGGGATTTAGAAGTAGATGCTACAACAAGAATGTATATTAAATGTAAAATTACAAGAATGATAAACACAGGAAGTGAAGAATTAACAAATCAAGTAGTAGTAAAATCAAAAGACAATAAAGATGAACTAGGAACTAAAATAGCATTTGAAGTTTTTGGACCTAAACTAATAGTAGCACAATCATCAAGTTTAGGAAATGAAAATGCTTTAGAGGGTGAAGAATTTAGTATTGTGCTAAATATTTCCAATGATGGAAAAGGAATGGCAAACGAAATAGAAACAAAAATAAAAATACCAGAAGAATTAGAAATAAAAAGAGTATCTTATGAAGGAAATTCACAAATAAGGACAGAAATAAACGATAATGTTGTAATAGGTAAATTATCAAAATTAGATATTGATAGAAAATCATCTTTAATAATAAAAGTAATACCAAAAGTTTTATCAGAAAGTGAAAGTTTTAAAAAGATAACAGTTTATGGACAACTAACAGAAAAAACAACAGGTGAAATAGAAGTAAATAATTTAGATATTACTATAGCTAAAAATCCAAATAGACCATTAACAAACGAAGAAGAAAAAGAAGAAGAAAAAAATAATACTATAAAAAATCCTGTTGTTGATGATAGTTATTTAAATAGTTCTGAAAATACAAATAATAATAACAACACTAATAACAATAATGCCAATAGTACAACAAACAAAAAAGAGGAAACAAAAGTAGAAGAAAAAACATATAAAATAACAGGTCAAACTTGGTTTGATAAAAATCAAGATGGCAAAAAAGACGAAAATGAAGAAAAACTTTCAGGAGTAAAAGTGCAATTAAATAAAGATGGGAAGATGATAAAAGCTTGCACAACAGATAGCACAGGGACATATAGATTTGAAGGATTATCAGTAGGTAAATATACATTAACATTTATATATGATTCAAATAAATATGTAGGTACGGTGTATAAAAAATCTGGTGTAGATGAAGATAAAAATTCAGATGCTTCTGAAAATGTTGATGGTGTTGCTATGACAAATACATTAACTATAACAGATTCAGATATTACAAATATAGATTTTGGATTAAAGAGTAAAGATAAATTTGATTTAAAAGTAAGCAAATATATAACAAAAGCAATAGTAACAACAAATTGCAAAGACAAAACAGAAGAATTTGAAAATAAAGAAATAGCAAAACTTGAAATAAAATCTAAAAATTTAAAAAATACAAAAATAAAATTAGAATACAAAATAGTAGTAGAAAATACAGGAAATGTTTCTGGAACTGCAGAAAAAGTATTAGACTATATGCCAAAAGATATGATATTTAATGAAAAAGAAAATAATGGTTGGTATAAAGGTACAGATGGAAATTTATATAATGAAACATTAAAAAATACAGAAATAAAACCTGGTGAGAAGAAAGAATTAACAATAATATTAGAAAAACAAATGACAACAGATAATACAGGAACATTTAGCAATAAAGCAGAAATTGCATCATTGGTAACAAAAGAAGGATTAGAGGAAAATAAAGAAGGAAATACAGCAACACAAGAATTAATTGTTACTGTAAGTACAGGTAGAGCACCACAGATACTATTAGCAATAGCGGTGCTACTAATACTAATAGCTATAATGCTAGATAAGACTGGAAAAGTAGATTTAAGCAAATTTAAAATAAACATAACGTACAAAAACAAGTCGAAAGAAAAATCTAAACTGAAGAAAGTATATAAATAAGGGGGTGGAGAATATGAAAAATAAAAGAGTTAAAATATCAATATTAATGTTAACAGTAGCAGTGATGTATTCGATTATTGCATATATCTCTGCTCCAAATGTAGAAGCTTTAGAAGCAAAAGAAGATAATATAAATTTAAATACAGTAGAGAAAATAACATCAGGAAATAGAATAGCTGAAAATTCTGTAATTAGAGAACATAGAGGATATGCTATATATGCAAGTGATGGCAGTACAGGAACATCTTATGAATCAGCTGCTGGAAATACAGGTATAAAAAATTATGGTGCAGTAAAAAGTGAGATTAATGCACAAACATATGGAAGCAAATATGGATGGCTTGACTCATTAAAATATAATACATCTATATTTTGTTCAGAGCCAGGTAAACCTTTGCCAGCATATAAAAGTAGAAAGATAAATATGTTTCATGCACTAGAAGATACAAATACAGATACAAACGACAAAAATACTGATGATGTATATCATGATGCAATAGAAGATTATAGACCTTACTCTTGTAGTAAAGGATTAGTTTTGGAAGTTGATGTCGATCAAAGTGGTACAGTTACAGGTGGAAGCGTTGAATCAGAGACAAAGACTGTACATGAAAGAGATATTGTAAGAGAAGTTGTATATAAACAATTTACAAAAACAAGGTTGAATTATGAATTTTCTTCTAGAAAATTTAGTACTTCCACAGCATATATTATGGCTTATTCACAAAGAGCATATTATAAAAATGATAGAGCACAAATTGCAAATTGGTTAAATGAAAAAGGAACTTTGGGTGGAAATACGATAAATGATAGTGCAGCGCTAACTAATGGTCAAGCATTATATAGAGCAGCAAAAGCTGTAGAAGAATTTAAACTTGAAAATATAGTGACTCCTGATTTGTCTACTACAACAGATGAAACAAATATAAAAAATACAGGAACAATAATAGATGAAAAAGAAGATTCAAAATACAAGATAGGTCCAATAAAAGTAGCTGAATATACATATGCTTGGTCTTCAGATGTGCAACAATTTTCTAAGGAGTCTGAAATAAATGCAGAATTTGTAAAGAATATGTCTACAAGTGAAAAAGATTTTTATAATGGCTTAATTTGTGGAATTGTAAAAGCAGAACTTGTATTAGATAATGGAACAACCATAGAACTAAAAAAAGATAATTTTGAATATGTAGAAGGATATTCAGATGTACCGTCAATGCATATTACAGGGAGTCGTTATGATAATAAAGAAACATGGGTATCTCCAGATATGACAGGAAATTATCAATATCCAGCTCCAGGTTCAAAATTCTATGTAAAAGTAAATAGAGCAGAATGTGGAAATGCAACTAAAGTAAAAGAACTAAAATTTACATATAAATATTTAACAGCAGAAGGTTCTGGATGGGATTTGAATGGCGAATTTAGACTATTAGAATGGGATGGAAAATTAATACCAAGAACAACCAATATTACATTAAAAGATGATGATGATGAAGATGGAGAAGCAATGTCTGATTTTGCAATGGGAGAATATACAAATTGTAAATATTATTGTGATTTTTGTGGATATCAACCAAGAACTCTTTCTAGATATTCTAAATCAGCACAAGTAGTAGATGGTAAAGAAATTACAACAAATAAATATCATTCATATTTTTGTTCACAATATGGAAGTCCTAGCTATTGTCAACATGGATATTCTCAAGATCATTATTCATGTCATAATGGATTTGACAGAAGATATTGTAATTGTGATGGAGAACTTAATGCAGGAAAGGAATATGATTATGATTCAAATGGAGTAAAAACAGGATGGCACTATACTAGACATGAACACGAAGATTCTTGTAAGTGTGATCCATGTAGAAAAAATTATTGTTCACATGGACATTATAATGGAAATCATGCTGGAGTGTATGGAGAAAGAAATTGTAAAAGTGGAACAGGAAATTTTTCTTGTAATGGAAAACATAAATGCTATGGTAATTCTACATATAAACAAGGAGATAATAATGGAAAAGAAGGAACAAAATGTGCACATGGACATTTTACATGTGTAAAATTTGACTGGACATGTGAAGACTTGGGAATGAAACATGCTCAGAAATTATTGGCTGTAAAAGAAGCCAAAGTTAAAGATAATAGATTAGAATGTTTATTAAAGGATATTCCATTAATAGCAAATGTAGAAATAAATAAATATATATATGATGTAAATCATATAAATGGTAGAACAATAACAGGTTATGATTCTACGATGAAAAAAGGAGATTTTAGAAGTAAATTATCAGAAGATGAAAAGAATGCAAAACCTGTATATTCAGAATTTGGCGATTATGTAACATTTAAGATTGAAATAGAAAATAATTCAGCTTTTGGTGTAAAAGTAAGAGCAACAGATGAATTACCAAAAGATGCTACTTTTGTTAAAGCTAATTTTTCTTCAAGTATTGATGGACAATTTACTTCAAATGGAAATAAAAAAGAAATAACATCAATGGATGACTTAGAAAAAGTTATAATTGAAATAAATCCTAAAGGTAAGGCATCATTTACAGTAACGATGGTAGTAGAAAGCTTAGAAGGAACGTATACAAATACTGCTAAGTTAATTACAAGAAATAGAACTACAGACTCTGAGTGGAAAGATTACGTAAGAACTATAGATGATAATGGACCAATAGTAGTTGTAGATAAGAATGGAAATGAGCAAACTAAATGGGAATCAAAAGATTCATATATTTTAAATGATTACGATTTACAAATAGATAAATATGTAAGTTCATATGATGCATCAATGATGAACGAAAATAATAAGATTGGATTTACAGAAAATGAAACATCAACAGTAGGAGATAAATTCTTCAATAATCCAGGCGGAAATAGAGACGACTATGAAGATACAGTAAGATTTGGAATAGACGAATCTGAAAGATTTGCACAACCATTTGAAGTTGAAAAAACAGAGCAAATTGTTTACTCAATTAGATTAACAAATGAAGATAAAGAAATTTCGGCAGATCAAGTAGCATATGGTGGAAAACAAGGAACACAAGTAAGGCCAACAAAAGTTAGAGAAATTTTAGACACAGGATTAAAACTAATTGATGTAAAAGCTATGATATTTGGATCTGGTGGAGAAGTAAAAAATGATAATGTAAAATTCACACAACATGATTTAGGAAATAATACATATGAATTTGAAATAGATAATAAAACTATACTAGATCCAGGAGATATGTTAATTTACTTTGTAAAAGTAGAAATAGAAGAAAATAACATGTTCTTACTAAACTTAGAAAACACATCTTTCTTTACAGAATTAACTAATATAAACCATAAAGAATTAGATGGAGAGAAAAAGAAAGACGAAGCTGCTAAAGATAGAATTGTGTATGAAAGACCAACATTAAATAATCCAGAAATTGATAGAAATATCAATGATGAAGAAATAACACAAGAATATGTAAGATTAAAAGATTTAGTTATGGCTGGTAAAGTATTCTTAGATGATGATAAAGACGGATATATGGAAGATGAAAATGATGAGAATAGATTTAATGACATAACAGTAAATCTATATAGAGTACATAATGGCAATGAAGAAAAAATAGGTACAACAAAGACAAAGGCAAATAAATTAGGAGAAAATGGATTCTATACATTTGAAAGAGTAGATAAAGCTGACGGAAAAGAATATGGAAACAAAGTAACAGATTACTATCAATCAGGTGGTAGATATTCAGATTCTAGCAAATATTATGAATACTATATTGAATTTGAATATGATGGTGTAACATATAAAGCAACAGAAAACTATGGTGGAAGAACAGAAGAAGTAAATCCAAACTATGGTCAAAACAATATAGATGAAAAATGGCTTCCAACAAATTCTGATGCTGAAAAATACATAAAAGATTCAAATGCATTTGAATTTACAGATGTAAGAGATGAATTTGATGAAAACTTCGAAACAATAGGATACAACAAAGCATACAAAGCAGATGAAAATGAAGATAATAAAACAATAGATGAAAGAACAGGCAAAGATACATCTGAACTTACATATTCAAAAACAGGACATACATCATTACTAGATGCAATTGATGCTCCAAATTCAGAAAATCACATTGAAAGAGTTATGACAGCTAGAACATTTATCAAGAAAGATGTAATTCCAGTAGATGGTGAAATAAATAGCTATAAAGATAGAGGAGTAAATAAGAGTCTAGAAAATACAAAAACATTATTCTTATTCAAACAAGGAAATGATTACAAATTACCAGAAACAGAATACTTAAAATACATGAACTTAGGTTTAGTAAAACGTGAAGATGTAAATGTTTCTCTTGCAAAAGATTTATATTCTATAACAACAACAGTAAATGGTGAGCAAATAACATATGATTATAATCAAAACGGAGTAAAGAATAATGAAATATTAATTAAAGATGGTAAGTACTTAACAGATGAAGAAGCACAAGGAGCAACAGGCGAAGAATTTAATGAAACAAATGGTAAGTACATAGACAATAAAAATTATGAATTAGAGTTATATGAATCAGATTACTACTATAGATATGAAGACTATGAACATAAAGTAGTAAGAGATTACAAGACACAAAATAGTGAGCTAAATATAGAAGTAACATTCAAAATAACAATAACAAATGAAGAAATTATACAAGATGAATTAAACATGAAAGATCCAGATAGAGAGGTTTTAGTAACAATCGATGAAGTTGCAGACTACTATGATGAAAACTTTATAGAATATACTCAAGAAGTAGAAAATGCATACAAAAATGTACTAGAATCAGGAAGTGGATACACAGACAAAGATAATGAAACAGCAGATTATCCATCAATGACAGAAGAACAAATTAATAGACTAGGTGAAAATGAAGTTGTAACAATTAAAGTTGCTGAAAATGCAGAAGATGCAGAAGATGTAAATGCTGTAAAACTAGTAGATAAGAAACTTGAAATTGCTAAAGCTTGGTATTATAAAGAAGGCGAAACAGAACCAACTGGATTAAAATTATCTAATACAAGCAATTACAACAGAGAATTAACAAGCAGAGATTCAATATATGATGCTGATGGATACAATAAACTATATATTAGAGGATTTAACAATGTACAATTAGAAGAAGGCGAAAGTGTAGAAATCTTTATTAAATATATAGTTGATAAAGAAGGAAAAGAAGAAGCAAGAAATATTTTAACTCCTTTAGACAGTACAGATTCTAGAAACTTAAAGATAACAGAAGAAGTTAAAGATAGATTAAAAGACAAATATGGTAGGGGAACGGAAGGAATTGGTGAAATAAGTGCATACTCTACATGGTACAAGAACTATGACACAACAGGTCAAACAGCAACAGTAAAAACAACACCTTTAGGATTTGATGTAAGACCAGCAGGTTTAGTAGATAGAAATTCAAATCCAGATAACTTAGGACTTGGAAATGCAGAGCCAAATACAGGAGCAAGTCAACAAGCAAATGAATCAATAGATAATGTAGAATTTTATGAAGATGATACATATAAAATAGGTGTAACAATGACAGTTCCTAGAAATCCAGTTCCAACACCAACAACTCCTGAAAATCCAGATCCGGATCCAAACACAAAAGAATTTATAAGAACAATAAGAGGACTTGTTTGGGATGATTCTAGATCTGAACCAGGAAGTGCTGGCGAAACAAATGAACAATATAGTGGTAATGGTTACTTACAAGCAGAAGATAAAAAGAATGCTTTTGCTAAATCTAATGATAATATTGATAAAAACTACAAACTAAAAGGTACAGCTCAATCAGAAGAAAATGATATTATGGTTAGAAATGCAAGAGTAGATTTAGTAGAAATTGTATATGTAGAAGGTAATGGAACAGAACCTGATAGATATTATGAAGAAGTTATTAATACAGATACATATCTAAAACAAATAACAGGAACATCAGAAGACTTTACATTAAAACAATTTACAACAAGAACAAATGATGATGGTGAATATGTATTATATGGATTTAAACCTGGATACTATATTGTAAGATTTGGATATGGTGACTATGTTGAAGGAGAAAATGAGATAATAACAGATATGGCAATATTCAACGGTCAAGATTACAAATCAACAAAATATACATCAGCTTTAGATACAGATGACAATGATACTATAATTCAAAAGCTAGAAGAAGAAACAAACAATGATGCTAGAGATGATGAAATTGATAGATTAAATACTATAGCTTACTCTGAGAAAATGATAAATGAAAAAGCAGAAATATTAAGAAGTAACTATGATTATGATGATATGACAGCAGAAGAAAAATCAGAAGCAGATGGTTTAATAGAAACATTATTAAGAAATACAGCAATGAATGCAGAAACAGTAAGATTTATAGTAAAACCTGAAAAGATGACAAGTACTCAAATGAACAATTATCTTTCAGTAAAACCAATGTCAAGTGCAACATTTATGTATGAGAAATTAACAAACATGTTGAATGAACACATAAGTCAAAGAAACTTCGCAATAAACAATGTAAACTTTGGTATTGAATATAGACCAGAATCTCAAGTAAATTTAGTAAAAGAAATTGACAATATTAGTTTAGTAACATCTGATGGAACAGAATTACTAAGAATTTATGTAAATACGGAAATAGAAAGAAACGCAGCAGGTGAGATTATAAGTAGAGTTCATAGTATAGATAGAACTAGATCTATAGGATTAGAAAATACACAATTCTTAAGCAATGAATATACAGACTTCGTAGATAGAAACATAATAGATGAAAAACTTATTGGACAAGGATTTGTATTTATAAATATAGATGAGGAAATTTTACAAGGTTCTACAGTAACAATTCAATATAGATTTACAGCAGAAAACGTAAGTGAGATAGACAGAATAGGTGTTAATTTAGATGAATTAAGATTTAAAGATAATAATCCTGCAGCATACACAAATGTAGAGAGTGGTACTTTAAAAGAAATGCTAACAGATGAAGAATACACTGAAAAAGATTACAATAAGAGATTTGGATTTATATCTAGTGCATTAGTATCAGATAAATTATATATGGTAAACGAAAGCAGTAAGAAGATTGTAGGTACAAATAGAATAACAAATGCAAATGCAACATCAGGATCATATAGTTTATATGATACAGAATACACAGCAGCAGGAACAGCAAGTAACATCTTAGTAAATGAAATGTATAGGGTTGACGAAAATAAAGATATCTATAGAGTTGGCTTGAAGAAAGCATATTATCCAACAGATGTTGATGCAGGAAGAGGTAATGGATATTATGGTAGATATTTAGGTGATTACTATTACAATTCAACAGTATCAGATAATGATGAAATTGCACAAATTAAGTTTGATAAGATATTAGACTATGTAGATAATGACTTAGTATTTAAATCAACAGAAAATAGTGATACAAATGGATATTGGGGAACTACAACAGCAAAAGAACTATATGATGATGGATATCTAGGAAAATTAAAAAGAAATAATGTATTTACAGACATATCAGAAGATACAAATACAAGAGTTGGACTATTAGATAGAAATGGAGTATCATATGATAGCGTAAAAGGTACAGATATATTAAGAACAAACTTAGCAGTTTCAGTATCTGATAGAACAAAAGATGATGAATATGGAGAACAAGCATTAGAAATTAAAAACAAATCAATTTCAAGATTCTTAACACCACTTACATATAATGTAACAGAAGGTACAGCAGGTAAGAAAACAGTTTCAGGTATTAAAGAGAATCCAGAAGCATATGAAGGTCAAATATTATTAACATTATCTAAACTTGTAGCACAAGAAACAGAATCAAAAGATATGACATATGAAAACGTAGCAGAAGTTATTCAATTCACAGTTACAAGTGGTAGAAGAACAAACTTTATTACAACAATAGGTAATGCTAAGATAGAGAACGGTGAGTGGAAAACTTCAACAGAAGAGACAGACACAAGTGCAGCAGAAAGAATAACATTTACACCACCTACAGGTTTAACAAAGACTGACAGAGTAATAAAAGATGTTGTGGAAAAAACATCAAGTGGATTAATGGTAATAGGAATAATTGCAGTAGTATTAGTGATAATAGTATTCACAACAAAATTTATTATAACTAAGATTAAGAAAAGACCTATAAAATAATAAATAAAAGGAGAGCTAGAAATAGCTCTTCTTTTGGTATATAAGATTTTAAAAGTTGTGCACAATTATTTTATATTAAGTTTACTTACAAAATTTGGGCTTTTTATTATTTTATCCACAAATAAACAAAATGCTTGAAAGTCTACTTGCCCTAAGAATATATTATATTCTTGATATAAGGAATTAAAAAAATATATTTGATGAAAATTGAGTGAAAAAAAGAAATAAAAAAACAAAAATGTACATTTCGACAAAAAAAGTCAAAAAAACCTTTAAAAAAGCGAAAAATAAGCGGTTAAAATATTGAAAAAAAGTCAAAAAAATGATATAATTATGTTGAAAAGGTTTACATAATGATATATAATATGTATTAATATATTTTTGACAAAGTGCTTATTTACCAATAAAAATTGTAATTAAAATTTTATATTTTAAAACTTAAAATTAAGATTATTTGATTCCGTAAAGCCTTAAAGAAAAAGTTGGGAAAATATAGAAATATCAATAGTTTAAGGGTATTGACTACTATGCAAAAAGTAGTAAAATATATATTATATGATAGTAATGTCATACTATGTCAAAAACAAAGTTTGTTAGGAGGATTTGAATTATGCTAAAAAACAAAATTCTAGAAAAATTGTTGGCAATAATTCTAATATTTACATTAACATTTGCAAATTTTGCTTTCGTTACAGAGTGTTTGGCCGTATCAATGATTGAAACAATCTTTGGTAATAGTGCAGATACTGGACATGAAAATGTCGAATTTGAAGCATATTTTGGAACTGGAGAAGATAAATCTTATTCGGTTGTAAGTGATGTAAATAACAAGGATTTATTAATCAATCTAAATTTAAATGTCTTAAAATCAGGATATTTAAAAGATGCAAAAGTTGAAATTAAGGAATCTGAAGAAGGTGCAGGGTTAAATTATAGTCTAAAGAAGGATGGAGAATTATCTGAAATGATTCAAAAATTTGAAGATAATATTTTAGAATTTAGACAAGTAAATTGTAATTCTGAACTTAATATTCAATTACCAATTGAATATAAAAATGAAGAATACATTAATGAAAATAAACTTTCTCAAGACAGTAAAATTATTTTCACAGGTACATATATAGATAATGATGGTGAAGAAATCGCTGTTTCAAAAGAAATAACATTAAATGTATCTTGGAAAGATGAAAGAGAAGTTAAATTAGAAAGTTCACTCTCAAAATATATTCAATTTGGAAATGATAAAAAAGGAGTAATTTTACAAACAGTAGTAAAAGTTGATGGAACATCAGAAAACAATACATTACCTGCTAAAGAAACAAAAGTAAGTGTAGAAGTTCCGAAAATAAATGATGTTTTACCAACAAACATAACATTAGTTGCATCATCTACACAAGGAACTAATGGAAAATTTGCTGAAGAAGTAAAATTTGATTCTTCAAATTGGGAATATAATGAAGAAACAAATACAATAAATATTAAACTTCAAAATGAAAAAGAACTTGTAAAAGTAGATGAATTTGAAGATGAATATTTAAAAGATATAGATAAGGAAATAGTAGAAGAAGAAAGATATTATAGTAAGTCTGGTGTGGATGAATTTTTAATTACATACACTTATGAAAATATCGAGATACAAGATGTTATGAATACAACCTCAAATATATCAGCAGAATTAACAACATTTAGTGGTGTGGAAAATGATGACTATATATATGTTGTAAAAGATAGCCAAACATATGAATATGAATTATCAGGGCAAACTGGTGACATAGTATCTTATAATATAGAAAATGAAACAAATGAAGTTTCAAAAGCTTATACATACTTAAATTACAATACAGAAAATGATTATGAAATAGAATATAAATTTAAAAACATAATAAATGTTTCATACAAAGAAATTGTTCAAGAAATTATCTTAGAAGATTTAGAAGAAAATTATATATCAAAAGATGGAAATGTAATTCAAACATCAGATCTATACTATAAAGAAATTTCTATGAGCAAAGAAAACTTAAATAATATCTTAGGAGAAAATGGTACTATAGATATTTATGACACAGAAGGAAATATAATAACATCAATAAATAAAGATTATCCAATAACAGAAGATGGAAAAGCAATTGTAAATTTTGAAAATAGATATGAAAAAATAGTATTAAAAACATCAAGACCGGTAAATGAAGGAAACTTAAGCATAAATTATACTAAAGTTTCTAAAGATGCAGGAATAAGCAAAGAAGAATATAAAAATTTATCAGCTATAAGTTCAAAATTAAAATTAAGTGCAAAATATGATTATGTAGTAGATGCAGTAGAAATAGGAGAAGCTATTTCAGAAACAAAACTAAATGATACAAAAACAGATGTAAATTTAGTTATAGATAGAGATAATTTATCAACAATAACAAGAAATGAAAATGTTGAATTAAGAATAGAACTTAACAACCATAAAGATACATCAGATATATTTGGAAATTCAGTTTTTGAAATTGTAATGCCAAATTATATTACAAATATAGAAATTCTAGATGCAACAATAGTTTATGGTGAAGGTTTAAATTTAACAAATACAGAAATAATAAATGAAAATGGTATATATAAATTAAGAATAACAATAGATGGAAGACAAGAAGCTTTGAATAGTGGTGTTTTAACAAATGGTACAAATATAGAAATATATGCAAATATAGATATAGACATTTATGCACCAGCAAAAGAAGAAATCATAAAACTATATACTTCAAATTCAGAAACAACAAATATTGAAGAAGAATACAAAGAGGTATTAGTAAATTATTCAGCACCAACAGGACTTGTAGCAGTAAATAGTACAGCAAATTACAATAATGTTGGAAGTGTACTTACATCTGTAAGACAAGGTAAAAAAGAAGATACCTTAGAAATATATACAGATGCTAAACAAGCAACAATGGAAATTATTGTTATGAATAACAATAAAAATACAGTATCTGAAGTTTCAATATTAGGTAGAATACCTTTCAAAGGAGTAAAAGATATTGAAACAGGAACAGATTTAGGAACAACAGTAGATACAAAAATGGTTCAAGGAATAGTAGCAGATGCTAGAAATAGAGGAGAATTTAAAGTTTACTATTCTGAAAATGAAGAAGCAACAAACGATTTGAGTAGTTCTGATAATGGATGGGTTGAAAATCCTGAAAGTTTAGAAAATATGAAATCATATTTAATAGTTCCAGTAGATTCAGATTACCAAATGATAGAAACAGAAATATTAAGATTTACATATGTATATGAAATACCAGCAAATCTAGAACATAATGAAAATATATATGGAACGTTCTTAGCATATTATAAAAATAATTCAGAAATAGCAATAACAGATGAAACATCTACACCTGATATTGTAGGTCTTACAACAGGTGAAGGACCAGAAGTTAATATAGAAACATCTACAGATGTTGAAAAACTAAGTGAATTTGAAGAATTAAAAATAACTTCAAAAGTAAAAAATACAGGAACAAGTTTAGTAGAAAATATTGAAATTAATATTCCTATACCAAAATATACAAAATTTGCAACAGTAGAACAAGGAACAGATTTACAATATACAGTAAATAATGAAAATGTAGTATTTTATATAGATTCATTAGAAACAGAAAAAGAAGTTGAAGTTTCTATAAATGTATTAGTAAATGATTATCCTTCAATAGAAGAATATTATAGAAATACAGAAGGATTTATAGAATTAGATGATGGAACATATGTAATAAGAACATATGAAAATCAAGAAGATATGCATGATGAAAACGCTAAATATACAGACGAGGTAATAAAAGACCCAGCAGTTAACTTAGAAGTGTATTCAACAGTTAAAGCTAAAGATTTACAAAAAGAATTAAAATCTGAAGTAAAGAGTGTAGAAATAACTGGTGCAGAATTAGAAATTAAAGAAACTACAGAAACATTAGATGTAATACATCAACCAAAACAAGAATTAAAATACAATATAATTATTAGAAATTTAACAGAAAAAACAAAAACAAATGTAGTAGTAACAAAACAAATTCCAGAAGAACTTATATTTAGTAATGCATATACATTAGAATATGAAGAAGATGGAATAACATCACATGAAATAAATAATGCAACATATGATGAAACAACAAGAACAGTAACATGGAAAATAGATGAATTAGAATCAAAAGTTCCAAAACAAGTTGTTGTAAAAGTAAAAGTTGGAAATATTACAGATGGAAATACATACAAAGAATTATTTACAACTTCAAAAGTTACAGCAGATGGTTGTAAAACATATGAATCTAATACAGTACAAACAAATATTGGAAAACCAAGTTTAGATATAACACAAACAAGTACAACAACAAATACATATGTAAAAGAAGGAGAATCAATTTTCTATACATTTACAATAAAAAATACAGGTTCTGCTTCTGCAAAAACAGTTAAATTGACAGATGAAATTCCAGAAGGATTAATCATAAGAAAGATAAGTTATGTATTAAATGGTGTTCAATCAGAAAAAAGAGTATCAGCAAATTATGAAGCTGAAATATCTGGAACAATTTCTCCTAACAACGAACTTGTTGTTAATATAGAAGCTTTAGCAGTAAGATTAGATGGCGTTCAAGAAAGAACAGTAACAAACATAGGAAAAGTTTCAGGAGATGGAATAGAAGAAACAGAAACAAATTCTATAACACATATAATAGAAGCAGATACAAGTAGAGGTCAAACAGTAGTAGAAAAATCAAATACATCTTTAGGAACAAACAATAATTATTCATCAAATAATAGTAATGTTGTTAAAACATATAAATTAACAGGTACAGCATGGTTAGATGACAATAAAGATGGAAAAAGAGATGAATATGAACCAAGATTAAATGATATAAAAGTAAGTTTAGTAGATGTAAATACAGGTTATATTGTAAAAAATGTTACAACAGATAGTAAAGGTACATATACTTTCTCAGGAGTTGAAGAAGGAGATTACCTTGTAATGTTTGAATATGATACTGTAAAATATACAGTTACTACATATCAAAAATCAGATGTAGAAGCAAATGTTAATTCAGATGCAATCATAACACAAGTAGAACAAAATGGTAGAAAGAGAAATGCAGCTGTTACAGATACAATTTCTGTAAAAAATGGAAGTGTTTCTAATATAGATATTGGTTTAGTATTAGCAGATACATTTGATTTAAAATTAGATAAAACAATAACAAAAGTTACAGTACAAAATAAGGCTGGAACAACAAATCAAACATTTGATAAAACACAACTTGCAAAAATGGATATTGCTGGAAAACATTTATCAACATCAGTAGTATATATCGAATATAACATTGCAGTTTCAAACATTGGTGATATTGCAGGATATGCTAAAAAGATAGTTGATTATATTCCAGAAGGAATGACATTTAAATCTGAACTTAACCCAGACTGGTATACAGGTACAGATGGAATGTTATATACAACAGCTTTAGAAAACACAGAACTTCAAAAAGGTGAAACAAAAGAAATTAAATTAGTACTTACAAAACAAATGACAGAAGAAAATACAGGAATTGTGAACAACGTAGCAGAAATTTATGAAGATTACAATATTTATGGTATATCAGATAAAAATTCAACACCGGGAAATAAAGTTCAAAATGAAAATGATATGAGCTCTGCAGATACAATGTTAACTGTAAAAACTGGTGAAGTATTTATTCATATATCTGTAATAATTACAAGTATATTATTAGGAAGCATAGTAATATTTATAGCATACAACAAACTGATAATTAAGAAAAGGAAAGGAGGTGCTTAATATGAACAAAACTAAAAATAAAATATTAATTGCATTAGCAATAACATTAACAATATTAAGCACACTTTTCGTAAGTAATATATTTGCAACAGATTCAGGAAAAGTAACTCCTGAAGAAACTACAACTATAGAATCAGCAGAACATGATCCAGCACATGAAGTAAATGGTGGAAGATATATAACAATGGCAGATTTAGCAAACTTTTATGATTACTTCTGCTGCTATCATGGTGGTGTAGATTCAAAACTTCCTGGGGTAAAAGATGTAACTTTAACAACAGAACAAGGAAGTACAGAAGAACCATATTTAACATATAAAGATATTGGTAAAAAGAATTTCGAAGTAACTTTAGATGGTGAAAATACAGAAACACCATTTAAAGAAGGTACTTATCAAAATTATACATATGGTATGTTTAAAGTACAAAGTTCAGAAATATGCGGACCTAAAGAAGCTTATATATTATCTGAAATGATGTACAATATGCCTTATCCATCATATGTGCAAAATGCATGGTGGACAACAGAAGCTGGTAGCAAAGGTGCTATTCCAGTTGCACCAAATGATTTAACAATTGAAGCAGAAGCTTTTGAAGCATATATATTAGAAGCAGCAGGAGTTTCAAGTGTTGATGAACTTGGTAAAAACACAGTAATAAATTATACATTCAATGGTCAAGAAAAATCATTAGATTGTGGATTTGATATAAAATATGAACCAAAATATAATGAAGATTCAAACCAAGACGGAAAAATCGAAAGAGAAGAAGAAGGAGCAGATAGACCAACAGTTGCTTGGGATTCTGATGAACAAGTATACAAAATAGGTCCATTTTCTATAGACTATATTGAAAGTAAAATTAAAGCAGGCGAAAGAGCAGAAGTAATGTTTGCAGGTATAACAGATGCAAAACTTTATACAGATGCTTCTGAAGAACCATTAGAAAGAGGAAAAGATTGGGAATTCTTATGGTTACATGGAGAAAGAGATAATGATGATGAATCAGAATTTCCACATAAAAATGAAGTTTTCTATATAAAATTAAATTATATAGAAGGTGCAACAAAAGTCACAGATTTAGCATTTTTCTTTGAATATATGAATGCAGCTGGAAAATATGAATACTTAGATGGTACATATTTTACAGCAACGTGGGAAGCAGATTCAAAAGATAACTGGTGTAGAGTATCAGGTGTCCATAGACCACATGGTTCAGGAGAAAATGCTTGTGATGGAAAAAGTTGTTCACATGGTGAATATAGATATCATATTAAATCAACTACATATTGGATAGAACTTACATCTTTAGAAGAAAATAAAGCCCAATTATTAGCATTAGGTCTTTCAGCAGCAAAAGTAAAATTTAAAACAGAACTTCATTGGGAAGGTGAAATGCCAGACAATTCTGGTAAATTAAAAATACAAAAAGTAGTTGTTAATAAAGATGGAGAAAAAGTAGATTCAAATGCAAGATTTAAATTCAAAATCTATATAAATGATAAATATAAAGAAACTGTTTCAGTAAAAGCGAATTCTACTGTAATTAGAACATATAAATGGGGAGCAGATGAAGATGTTCCAACATATAGAGTAGAAGAAGTTGAAAAAGAAGGAACAGAACTTGTAGATATTGAAAATGCAAAAGGCGATTTAAAAAACGGTAGAACAGTAAAAGTAAAAGCAATAAATCAAATTGTAGATACACATAAAGGAACTTTAAGAATTGATAAAATAGTTCAAGGTAATACAAAAGATAAAGAATATGAATTTAAAGTTATTATAGGAAATGATATTCATAATGTAAAAATTAGTGAAGCAACAGGATGGACATGGGTATCACCAGAATATACTTGGACAGATGATAATGCACCAAAATATAGTGTGCAAGAAGTAAATCTTCCAGAAGGTGCAAAACTTATAAGTTTAACGCCATCAACAGGATATTTACAAGATAATGATTCTACATCGCAAGTAACTGTAACAGCAATAAACAGTCAAGATGTAACAACTGAATACGAACATGGAAAAATAAGAATTACTAAAAAATTAGATGGAAATGCAACTTCAGCAGACACATTTAAATTCAAAATCACATTAAATGGTGGATTAATAGGAAATAAAGAAATATATGTATCTTTAAAAGCAAATCAAACTTATGAATCATCTGATTTTGTTTGGTTAAAAGGTACAGAAGCTCCTACATATAAAGTAGAAGAAATAGATATTCCAGAAGGATCAAAACTTATAAAAATTGAAAATCAATCTGGATCTTTAAAATCAAATAGTACAGCAGAAGTTATAGCAATAAATGAACTTGAAGGAAAATCTGGAAAGATAAAAGTAACTAAAGAAGCTATAACAGATGATAAGCAAGTAAATGAAACAATAGAAGGAACATTTACAATATCTGTAAAAATAACAGGAACATTCGAAATGAATGGTGAAAGTATAGTAAATGGTTCTAGAACAATAACAAATTCAGTAAGAGCTGGTGAAAGCTTTGAAACTCCAGAAATAAAATGGTATGGAGATGAAGCACCAACATATTATGTAACAGAAACAGAAATGCCACAAGGCTGGAAATTAGATAGTATTTCATCATCAAATGGAAGTCTAGAAGAAGGAAATACAATAGATGTAACAGTAACAAACATTTTCACAACAAGAGTTATAATAGATTTAACAATGGAAATGGCTGGTGATGTTTGGGAGGATGTTCCACTAAACGAAGATGATAAAAATACAGAAAATTCAGTAGAAAACGGAATTTATGATAGAGGACAAGAAAATCCAATAGACGGTGTTTTAGTAAATATTTATAGAGTTGTATATAAAGGAAATGAAGAACTTTATAGAGAACTTGCAACAGGATATTTGGATGAAGAAAAAACACCAATAGAGTTTCCGTTAATGACAGGTGAAGACACAGAAGCTGGTCATTGGTTTGCACCAAGAATGTCAGTACCTGCATTAAATCCAGATGAACAAGGACAAGGGTTACAAGCAAAATATGATATAGAATTTATATATGAAGGTCAAACATATGAACCAACAAAATTCTTAGCTACATCAAATGGAGATTCATCAGCATATATAAATGCTACAACTTCTGAAAGAGACAAATGGCAAAATGATTCAATGGCATTAGATATAAATAGAGAAGAAGTTGACAATAGAATTCAAGAAGTAAAAGGTGACACACCAATAGATGGAACAACAGGAATGACACATGGTAAAGTAGTAGGACAAAATGGAGAACAAGGCATTGATTATACTTCTAGAGAGCAAACAGTTTCAGATACTACAACAAGAGTTTCAGAAGTTATAACAAGAGACGAAAATGGTGTAGCATTAGATGTATTTAAAGCAACAGCTAGAACAAGCCAAGGTGGATTATATTATCCATTTGATAATAAAATTCATTTAGAAAGTATAGATAAAGGCATAGATGAATTAGGAGCTTACCAAAAATATATTTATTCAGCAACATATGGATATACACAACATATTAATTTAGGACTAAAACTAAGAGAAGATGCAGATATGTTTGCAACAAAAGATTTAGTATCAGCTAAAGTTGCTGTAAACGGAAAAGTTGTTGAATATAAATACAATAAATTATTAGATAAATTATATGGTGGAACAGCAGGAAATGGAGAAGTAGTAGCAATAGATGATACTATGTACTTCCAAGCAAAAGAACAAATACCAGGATATGATTTAAAATTATATGATACAGACTACTATTATAGAACAGAAATTTATAAAGATAATCAAGAACTATATGATGATTTAAATGCATATTATCAATCTTTAGGATTAGAAAATATTGAAGATAGAGAATTAGATGTGTTCTTGAAATACAGAATAGATTTATATAACTCTTCTAAGATATATGATGCAGAAATAAATGAAGTTTTAGATTATTATGATGATAGTTTTGAATTAGTTGAAACAGAAGTTAAGAAATTAGTTCAAACAAAAACAGATAGTGGATTACAAGAAGAAACAGTAGTAGTAGCAGAGCCATCAACAGATGGAAATGGAAATAGTGTAGCATGGACACAAACTGGTGAAAAAGTTACAGATGCAAATGGTAAAACATATAAAGTAATGAGTACAAACGCATTAGATAATGTAAAAATTAAACCAGGAGAAAAAGTAACATTAAATGTAACATTCAAATTAGCAAAAGCAACAGATAGTCAAGGTGTACAAAATGCAATTAGAATGGAAAATATAGATGCACAAAAATCTAATATAGTAGAAATTTCAAATTATTCTACATATTATAGTGAAAATGGAAAAGTTGCTGGTAAAATAGATAAAGATTCAGCACCAGACAATGTAAATTTAGGTTTACAAAAAGATGGAAATATCGAAGGATGGTTTGAAGATGATACAGCAGCAGCTCCAGTATTAAATATGGGATATTATGAAAGAACAAGAAATATTGATGGTCTAGCATGGGAAGATAAAGAAGAAGAACAAGTAAAAGATAGTGCTGGAAATGAAACAAATGAGTATGTTGGAAACGGTATATATGATGAAGGTGAGCAATTATTAGGTGGAGTTACAACAGAACTTGTTGAAAAAATAACTGTAAAAAATATAGCAACAGGTAAATATAAAGAATATGACTATATTTGGCCAACAGATAAAGCACTTGATTCATTAGGTGGAAAGACAATAGAACAAATATCAGGATTTGATAGTACAACAGAAACAGGAAAAGCAACAGATGTTGGTAAATATACATTCAGTAATGTTCCAGCAGGAAACTTTGTAGTAAGATTTACTTATGGAAATCAAGATTTAGTAACATCACCAAACAATACAAAGATAGCAGTATTTAATGGTCATGACTATAAAACAACTGCATATCAAGTAACAGTTAATAACAAAGATACAAATGGTATAATAAATAACGAATGGCATGACTTATCAAATGAAGAATTAGCAAAAGAGCATGTTTCAGATGCTAGAGATTCAGAAACAAGAAGACTAGAAGTTATTGAAAAATCAAAAGTTATTACAAATGCAAATGGTGAAATTTTAGCAACAGCTAGTGAAAAAGATGTAGATCACACAGAATTATATAAAGAATATTATATGTATGCAGATACAGCAAAATTAAACTTAGATATTGAAGATTTAAATAATACAGTATTGAAAAATGCTATTAAGAATAATCAAAATAACCAATCAAATGGTGGAATATCAATAACAGTTTTAGATTCAGATGTGGCAGTAAATTCATTAGATATAACATATGATATTAAACAAATTGATGTGGGATTAGAAGAAAGATCAGAAAATAAAATTGTTTTAGATAAACAAATAAGCGAAATAAAACTTGAAGCTTCAGATAAAACAGTTTTATTAGATGCAAAATATGATATAAATTATACTTTTGAAGAAAAAGATAATAAAACAGTTTATAAAGCAAATGTTAAATTAAATGAAGCATCTATAGGAATAGATCAATTACAAGCACTAAATAAAGAAGAAGACAAAGATAGCAATCCTCATTCAGGACAACAAAACTTTAGATATATAAATATCGAAGAAAGACTTCTTCAAGGTGCAACAATCGAAATGAAATATAAACTAACAGCTCTAAATATAGGTGAAACTGATTTAGTAGGTGAAGAATTAAGAAAATTAGAAAACGCAGAACAAATTAAAACAGAAAGAGAAAAACTTGAATTAGCTACAACATTATATGACAAAAAAGAAGATGGAACATTCACAAGAGAAAATGCTATTGGTAAATATTTAGGAAGCACGTATTACAATGGTAAAAATAATGAAGGTAATAAAGACGTAGTAGCAGAAGTAAGAGTAAGACAATTAATAGATTATGTTGATAATGATGCAACATTTGCAGCTATAGATAATATGGAAGTAAATAATAGTTGGAGAACAATAACAGAACCTGAATTATTAGCAGTAAAAGAAGATGGTACTTTTGATTACGAAAACAGAATATTAACAATGAATACAGAAGAAACAAAAGGAATATTTACATTAAATGAAGATGGTACAATAAATGCAAATGTAGGATCAATATTAGATGATAAAGGCGTAAAATACAATACAGAAAATAAATCAAACATTATTATAAGTATAGATGATACTTATGAAAAAGAAGCAGACAAATTAACAAATAAAGGATTTACAAAAGCATTAGTACCAGCTGTAATGTCTGATGAAAACAATGCATGGAATTCAGAAATTACTTTAACAACTACAAAATACTTTGGTGCAGAAACAAATTCAAAAGACATGACATTTGATAATGTTGCAGAAATTGTAAAATTCGAAGGAACAGTTGGTAGAAGAGATATTGAAACAACACCAGGAAATACAGTACCTTCTGTAGGAGAATTTAAAGCATCATTAGAAGAAAGAGATACAAGTGCAACAGAACTTATTACATTAACACCACCAACTGGTGCAGATGTTACAAAAGTAATGGGAATACAATTAATACTTGCAATATTAGCTGGACTTTTAATTGTAGCAATAGGAATTGTTGTAATAAAGAAAAAAGTATTAAATAAATAAACTGATAGATTCTAAAAAGAAAATATACTTGTAGCAATTAAACAAAATATTTTATAAGCGAAGATTAAATTCTTCGCTTATTTTTTGTATAGAAAAAATCAAAATATATCAATGTTTTTTGTCTATTTTTTGATTAATACTTGTCTTTTTAGACTAATTGTAATAAAATATAAAAAAATTATCACAATATGTAGAGAACTTTTTTAATATAAGTGCTTAAATTGACAAAATAAATAAAGTTTAAATGTTTAAATTATCTCATATTAAAAAAGTAAGAGGTGGTTAAGGATGTTTCAAAATATAACAGGCGAATTTGAAGAAAAAGAGATAACTAAAAATAATATAAAACCAATATTGGCAGAATTATTTAAATTTCAAAATATAATAATATACATACTAACATTATTATTATCTACAATTTCAATAAAACAGAATATATGCCCATTTGGAATAGCAATGCTTGCTGCAACACTTGGAAGTGGAACGCCAGTAATTGGTGTATTTATTTCTGGTATAGTAGGAACTGCAATAGGAACAGGATTAAATGCTGTATTAGAGTATATAGCTATTTCAATATTATATTTTATATTTGTGCTTTTATTTAAATCACAAATGGCTTTAGAAGAAAGAAACGAACAATTAAAAACGGGCGGAAAACTTTTTTGGGCTAGTTTAATTATTAATGTGATTAAAAATATGAGAGGTATATTTTTAATGTATGATGTATTTATGTCTGTTATTACAGCAGCTTTAATATATGTATTTTACAAAATATTTGTAAACGGTCTTGTTGTAATAAAAAACATTGCATTAAAAAATGCGTATTCAATAGAAGAATTGATTGGTGCAACTATAATTATATCAATAGCAAGTTTAGCATTTAACAATTTAAATATTTATGGTTTAAATATTGCAAATATCATAGTTATGTTTATGATTATGGTATTAGGTTGGAAAAATGGAATGATTTTAGGTGGAACAGCTGGAATTTCAATAGGTCTTGCAATGTCTATTACAGGAAAAATTACAATTTTACAAATTACAATGTTTGCCGTTTCTGGAATAATAGCTGGAGTATTAAATAAATTTGGAAAAATTGGTGTTATATTAGGATTTGTTATAGGAAATATTGGTGTTACATATATAACCAAAGGAAGTGTAATTTCAGTAATATATTTAAGAGAAATGTTTATTGCATCAATAGGTCTTTTACTTGTTCCAAGCAATTTAAAAATTGAAATAGATGATTTAGTTGGAAAAGTTAAATTATTGGATAATGTAGGTGAAAGAAGATTAGAAGATAATTTAAAAGTTGCAGAAAAATTAAAAACTTTATCAAAAACTATAAATGAAATAGTAAGGGAAAATATAGAAGTTGTTCCAGAAAACTTTATAGAAGAATTTTTAGATGAAATGGAAGAGATACCAGACAATATATTTTTCGAAGAAATAACAGATGAAGAAAATGGTATTATTAGAGAAATAGGAATAGAAATTCAAAAAAAAGAAGTTCTTGTTGAAAAAGATTTAATAGAAATATTAAAAAATCATAATAATTATGTATATATGCAAGATGAAGAAATAAAAAATGATCTTCAAGAAGTATTAAAAAAGATAAATAGATCTTATAAAGTTTTTCAAATAGAAAAAATAAAAAAAGAAGAAAGAAACAAAGAAATGAAAAATGTTTCTTGTAGTTTAAAAGAAATTTCAAAAGTAATAGAAGATTGTGCAGATAAAATAGAAGAAAAGCAAGAAAATACAGAATTTATAAAAAAAGAAAAAGAAATTGTAATATTACTAAATAACAAAAATTACAATATAAAAAAATGTAGGATATCATTATTAAAGAATAATAAATATATAGTTGAAATAAAAACGTCATTAAATACAATAATTAGAGATAAAGATATAGTAGTAAATATAGGAGATATTATTTCTAAATCTTTAAGTCAAAAAATTGTTTTTCAACGCGATAAAAAAATAGAAAATAAAAACGAATATGTTCAAATATATTCATCAGAAGATAAATATGTTCTTCAAGTTGGAAGTGCTAAAATTTCTAAAGAAAATAGTGAAGCTTCTGGAGATTGCAGTTTACAAATGAGGCTTGATGATGGAAAATATATTTTAGCAATAAGTGACGGAAAAGGTAGTGGAATTACTGCAAGAGAAAGTAGTAAAAGAACAATAACAAAATTAAAGGAATTATTTTCATCAGGATTTGAAAAAGAAGAAGCAATGAGATTAATAAATACATCACTAAATTTAGAAAATCCAGAAGATATGTATTCAAGTTTAGATTTATCAATTTTGGATTTATATCAAGGAAAAATCGATATAATAAAAAACGGTTCATGCAATACTTATATTAAAAATAAGAAGAATATTAAAATTATAGAATCAAATGAATTACCTATGGGAATTACACATAATGTGGATTTTAAAACAAATACTATAGATGTTACAGATGGTGATATAATATTAATGTGTAGTGATGGGGTTCTAGAATCAAAAGATGATTTAAATAAAGATTGGATAGAACAATTTTTGAAAAATATTTCTACAAATAATGCACAAAAAATGGCAGACTTAATATTAGCAGAAGCAATTGATAATAGCTATGGAATAGCACATGATGACATAACTGTAATTGTGGCTAAAGTTGTTAAGAAAAAATAAATAAAAAGATGTTAAAGCAATTTTGTTTTTAACATCTTTTTTTATATAAATAATAGATGTTTATTAGTATAATTACTTGTCTTTTTTTAGTAAAAGTGATATTATTTTGATATATTAGAAAAATAGCTCTAATGGAGGTAAGTATGAATAGAATCAAAGGAAGAAGATATGATTCAGAACCCAAATTAAATAAAAAGAAAGTACTAGCTTTTATAATAGCAATTATTGTTATTATAATGGTAATACTTTCACTTAAAAATTTACTTACTAATGAAAATAAAGCTGGAAATAAAAATAGTTTAACAACATATATTTCTGCTTTTGAAAATAATAAATGGGGAGTTATTGATAACAAAGGTAAAGAAATAATTAAAACAGAATATGATGAAATGGTTATAATACCAAATAAAAACAAAGATATATTTGTTTGCATATATGATGTAGATTATGAAAATAATACATATAAAACAAAAGTGTTAGATAAATCTGGTAAAGAAATTTTAGAAAAATACGATTTAGTAGAACCACTAGAGAACAGTAAAGAAAATGAAGTCTGGTATGAAGATGATGTTTTAAAATTTCAAAAAGATGGAAAATACGGATTAATAAATTTTAAAGGTAAAGAAATATTAAGTCCAGAATACACTAATATATATGCTTTATCTGGAACAGAAAAATCAATAGTAATAGAAAAAGAAGGAAAAAAAGGAATATTTACAACTGTTTCTAACGATATTGTTGTAGAACCTAAATATGAAGAAATTTATTCAATAAATAACAATAATGAAAATGGATATATAGTAAAAAATCCTGAAAGCAAATATGGCTTAATATCAAATGACAAAAAAGTTATCTTAGAAGAAAAATATGAAGAAATAAAAAATGTTGAATCAAAAGAGTATTTTGTAGTAAAGGAAAATGGCATATTAAAAATTGTGGATAAAAATGCTCAAACTATTTTAGATTCAGGATTTGACAGTATTGAAAAAATAAATTCAGATCAATTTATAATTATAAAAAATGGTAAATATGGTGTTGTGGATAGATTAGGAAATACAGTTATTGTAAGTGAATATGAAGACATTAAACCATCAATATCAAATTATTATATAGTAAAAAAAGACGGAAAATATGGTGTTATTTTAACAGCAGATAGTAGCATAAAAGTAAATTATGAATATGAAAATATAAGTTATATAAAAGATGCAGATATATTTATAGCAGAAAAAAGTGATTATACAACAGATATTATAAATAGAAATTTTGAAAAAAAACTTGAAGGAATAATTATATCTGAATTAAATGTAGAAGATGGATATATAAGAATTAGAAAAGATGGAGAGTATAAATATTATAATTTTAAATTTGAAGAAAAAACAAATTTAGAAGTATTAACTGCAAATACATTATTTTTAGTTAAAGAAAATGGAAAATATGGTTATGTTAACAAAAATAATGAAAAAATAGTTGATTGCAAATATGATGATGCAAAAGAGCAAAATGAATTTGGATATTGTGCAGTAAAATTAGATGGAAAATGGGGAGCTTTAAAATCAGATGGTACTGTTGTTTTAGAGCCTAGTATTAATTTAGATGAAAGTTTATATATAGATTTTATTGATGTTTGGTATAGATATAAAGAATTAAAATTAAATATATATACAAAATAATAAAGATAGGTGATAAAGGTGGAACTAAAGACAAAATATCAATATTCATATTTTATTTATCCATATGAGATTAATGAAAAAAAATATGATAGATATATACTAAAATTATTAAAAGATAAAAAATGTAATTTAAAAATATTTGAAAAAGAAAAAGATTTAGATATATATAATTTCTTTCTTCCAAACATAAGAAATTATATGTTTCCGAGTTTTGAACTTAGAAACGAAAAACTAAAAGAATTTAATTCTTTTAGTTTAGAAAAAAAGAAGAAATATTTATCAAACCAAACAGTAACATATTTTACTTATAATTTAGCAGAAGATATTCAAGGAAAAGTTGGTACAGAAGATGGAATATTCTTTAAAATAGAAAAAATAGAAATAATTTGTTTTAATACAGGAATATGCTTCTTACTAATTAAAACAAATATAGAGAATAGTAATAATTTTGCAGATTTATTAGATTTTAATTATAGATTTAAAGGTATAAATTCTGAATTTTCATCACTTAAAGATTTTGAAAATATAAAAATACAAACAAGCAGTTTTCAAGATATTAAAGATATAAAAGAACTTATAAAACAAATAACAGGTGTATCTTTTGAAAGTGGAAATTCTGATATTTCAACATCTCAATTTTATAATTATTCATATGCGTGTGTAGAAAGTGAATCTTGGAATGATAAATCTTCTTTTGAATATATAGAAAATGATTTCTTAAAATATGCGAATTGTTTACCTAGAAACTATAGTTCTGATTTTGATAAAACGAATATTGAACAAAATTTGCATATTATAGAAAGACTAAAATATTCTAAAATAGCATTTACAAGAAATAGTATAAATACTTTATGCTCAAGTGTTGATACTTACAATTATACTAAATTACCATATGAATATGAAAATCAATATTTATATATTTATATATTAAGTCTATATAAAAAAATGTATTTAAGAAAATTAAATATAGAATTAAAAACATTAGATAAAACTGTAAAATTAAAAAGTAAATTTACAAGATTTGCAAAAGAAGTGTGGGAAAACGAAGTATCTGCTGATGATGCAGGATTAAAATTTTATAAAGCAATAAATAACACTTTAGAATTAGAAGAACAATACAAAGAAATAGAGAAAAAATATGATTTAGTATATAAAGAATTAAATATAGATAAAAATAATATTTATTATTCTATAATTGTTATTTTACTTATATTTTCTTTATTATTCAACACAGTAAACATAATATTTTTAATGTATTTATTATCATAATAAAAAAGGAAGATATATGAAATTTTTATGTGGAAACGATATAGTAGAAATATCAAGAATAAAAAAAGCAATTGATACAAAAGGAAATAGATTTATAAAAAAGATATACACAGAAAAGGAAATAGAGTATTGTGAATCTAAAAAAGCTAATAAATATGAACATTATGCAGCTAGATTTGCAGCAAAAGAAGCAATTTATAAATCGATAAGTACAAAGATAAATAATGAATATATTAAATGGAAAAATATAGAAATACTTAATATACCAAATGGAAAACCAATTATAAATTTAAAATATGAAATAAAAGATTTAGAAAGTATAGATGTAAGTATTTCACATTGCAAAGAATATGCAATAGCAAATTCAATAGCGATATTTAAATAAAAATCGTCTTCAAGTATAAGACGATTTTTTAGATAGGAGATAATATGGAATTATTTGATTCACATGCACATTATAATGATGAAAAATTTAAATTTGATAAAGAAATAATATTAAAAGAAATCTATGATAGTGGAGTAACAAGGTTAGTTTGTGCTGGATATAATTTAGAATCTAGCAAAGAAGCAGTAAAACTTGCAGAAGAATATGATTTTATATATGCAACTGTGGGAATATCTCCAAATGATGTGGATAACTATACAGAAGAAAATTTAAAAGAAATATTAAAACTTGCTGAAAACAAGAAGGTTGTAGCAATAGGAGAAATAGGATTAGATTATTATTGGAATAAAGAAAATAAAGAATTACAACAAGAACTTTTTAAAAAGCAAATAGAAATAGCAAATAAATTAAATAAACCAATAGTAATACATACAAGAGAAGCAGTGCAAGATACAATAGATATTTTGAAAAATCAAATTAAAGTTAATAAAAAAGGGATATTCCATTGCTGTCCACTAAATCCTGAACTTATAAAAGAAGGCGTAAAATTAGGATTTTATATATCTTTTAGTGGAAATATTACTTTTAAAAATGCTAAATCAGAAAGAGCTGTAAAAGAAGTTCCTTTAGATAAAATTTTAATAGAAACAGATAGCCCATATCTTTCACCAGAACCTTTAAGAGGAAAAAGAAATGATTCTAGAAATGTTAAATATGTTGCTTTAAAAATAAGTGAAATATTAGAAAAAGAACTGGATTTTATAGCCAAAACAACATATATAAATGCAAATAAAATATTTGAAATATAAGTAAAAAAGCAAATACATGTATTTGCTTTTTTATATGAAATAAATTAATTTTAATAAACAAAGATATAATTAATACAATTTTATTAACAAAATAAAGCATAAAAAAGAAAAATATTGTAAAAATATTTATATATATAAAAACCTATAAAAGGCTATTTCGTAAATAAATTAAAAAAACACCCTAAATTTGTAATAAAAACTTAATATTTCATTAGAAAAACTCTTTAAATGAACTTCCGTAGCGAGTTAGAAGACGTTTTGAAATAGCAAGAAAAAAATGGTATTGAAAAAAAAATATCAAATGTTATCATATAGCTAATGAAATATCAGGGAGGATTTTATTATGAAAAGGAAAATGTTAATCACAATAACATTAATTTGTATAATGTTATTGAATTGCATCTTACCTATTGCACAAGTAAGAGCTGCAACAAGTACAACTGATGTAGAGATTACATTAAATGGTAACTTATATAATGCAGTAAAATCAAACCTTCAAAGACAAGGTATAACTGCAGTATATAATGATGCTCAAAGAACACTAACAATAAGCCAAGAAGCTCTTGATAGTGTTACAACATTAAATCTTTCTAATTTTGCAATAAATGACATTGCAGGAATAGAAGTATTTAAAAATGTTACTTCAATTGATTTATCAGCAAATAAATTAACTGAAGAAAGCAATTTAGAAGTATTAAATAATTTCACATTAGATTTCTTAGATTTATCTTCTAATGAAATAGCTGATGTTAGTAAGATTACAGATATTGATATAATATCAAAAGTAAACTTGCACAATCAAAAATTTTCAAAAGTTGAAATTATAGAAGTTGACGAATCAAATGATTCAGATCAATTAGCTAAAGTTACTTTTAAATTACCACAAATTTTATCAAAGGCAGCAGAAGATGGAATTATTAATCCAGATTGGCTACCTGAATACAAAGAAGATGATGGACCATATGTAAATTGGAGAGTATTTAACGGTGTTGAAGTTGAAATAGTAACAGCTAATAAAACACAAGATACATTTTCACCATATTATGGAATGACAACTTTAAAAATTAAAGTTACAGACCCAAAAAATCCTTTATATAATTCTGACATTACTTTATATTATATTACAGTACGTTCAGAAGAAAGAGGAATTGTATTTAAAGATGTAAATCTTTATAAAGCAGTAAAAGAACAATTAACAAAAAATCAAGAAATTAATGAAGATTTAGTTGAAACAGAAGAAGGAAATCTTTATAGTAAAGCTTATGATGAGCCAATGGTATTAGTTATTAAAATAGATGATATTATTAATAATATACCAAGTTTAAAATTAACTGACAAAAAAATAGTAGATTTAACAGGAATTGAAAAATTTGTTGGTTTAGAAAAAGAATTAGATGTTTCTAGCAATTATATTGAAGATATTTCAAAAATAATTGAATTAAAAGAAGAAAAAGAAGCAGAAGAAAAAAAATTACAAGAAAGATTCTTAGCTCAACAACAATTAATTAAAGAAATAAGAGACAAAATGGAAGAGCAAAGAAAAATAATAAATGAGTGTGAAGATAAACTTGAAGAGCTTAATAAAGCAATTGATGAATTAGTTGCAAAATATGCAGAAGAAAACGCAAAAGAAAATGCTAGTGAATCAACATTAACAAGTATTTCAAAACAAATAGAAGAAAAAAATAAACAAGTAGAAGAATATACATTAAAAAAAGCAGAAGCAGAAAACAAATTTGAATCATATAAACAAACTCTTAAAGATAGAATGGATAAAATTTATCATATATTTGAAAAACAATATAAAGTTACAAATATATTAACAGCAGAACTTGCAAGACAAACATCAGTTGAATTTTTAAATATGACAAAAGAAGATGCTGCTACTAAATTAAATAATCAATATACAAAAATACAAAATATTGAAAGTTATTTAACAGGATATGAAAGAAATTATTTAATTAATTATTTTGAGATTCCAACAGAAACAAAAGCAACAGTAGACAAAAAAGATGAACAAGGAAATGTAACACAAGAAGAAGTTACAAAAGCAATAGAAGAACCAATTAAAACATATTTTGAAGATCTAAAAGATAAAACAAAAGATAAGAGTCTTGGTGATCTAAAAACAAAAATAACAGAAATGAAAAGAATTGCTGAAATATTTAAAATGGCTAACTACTGTTTTGTAGAAAGATTATATAACAATACAACAGAATGTTTAGCAAGAGAATATTTACAAAAAGAAATAGAATTAAAACAATTAGACGGTGAAGATTATTCAGTATTACAATATGTAAAATCAAACTTAACAAATATATTAAAAGATTTAAAAACAGCAGGAAATACATGCGAAGGACAAGTATCTTACACAAATAATTTTGAAGATATGTATGCATTAGCTGGAAGAATAGTTAGTGCAAGTGGTGATGAAATTACAGATAATGTAACAATACCACAATTAAAATATTTAGATATTTCTGTAAACTTAATTGAAAGTTTAGAAGGAATAGATAAATTAGTAGAATTAAAAGGTTTATATGCAGGAGACAATGAAATTTGTGATATAACAAATATTTCTTGGTCTTCAATGACAAAACTTTTAGAATTAGATTTATCATTTAATGATATTAGTAATATTAAACCTTTAGAAGTAATAGCTTCTTTAGAAAAATTAAGTGTAGCTAAAAACTTATTAGAAGGTGCATTTGATTTCAATTTCTCAGAAATGCCAAATTTAGTATATTTTGACTTATCTCAAAATAGAATTGATGATATAGCATATTTAAGAAATCAATTAATATATGCTGCTAAAGCAGAAAATAAAGATATATCTGAATACTTAAAAACAAGTGGTTTAGATATAAAATTATATGGACAAATCTTAACAATGAATGTTGAACTTACAAATGAATCAACATTAACATATGTAGATTTACCAAATATTTTCAGACAAGCTGAAGAATTTGATTATGACAGAACATCATTTGCTGTAAATAGCATTTTAGGTAATGTAACAAATGATGGTAAACAAGTAATACTTGATACATCAAGATTAGGAACACAATCTGCATCAGTAAGTATTACAACAGGAACATATAACGGACCAGCATCTAGATATGGTATAGCATATGGAACATCTTGTACAATTTATTATACAGTTGTTGATAAAGATGCTATAGTAGAACCAGAAGATCCAGTAAATAATACAGTAAATAATATTGTGGCTAATAATAACACTGTAGATAATAATACTACAAACAACACAGTAAACAATGTTGTAAATAATACAATAGATAATAATACTGTTGATAACAATGTTACAAATAATACTGTAGATAATGATCCAGTTATAGTACCAATAATAGAATTAGGATATAAAACAGAAGATGAATATATATTAGGAGTGTCTCCAAATACATCTTTAAAAGATTTTAAAGAAAAATTAACAGATGATTATAAAGTTGAAGTAAAATCAAATGGAAAAGTAGTAGAAAGCGGAAATATAGCAACAGCAATGATGGTTGTATTATATGATGAAAATAATGAACCAGTAGCTGTATATGAAATAGTTGTAAAAGGAGACGTAAACGGAGACGGAACAGCAGATGCAGTAGACTCAGGATTAATTAAAGCTCATAGAGCAGCTGTAACAATGCTTTCAGGAGCATATGAAAAAGCTGGAGATGTAAATAGTGATGGAAGCATTGATGCAATAGATGCAAGATTATTACTATATCACAGAGCTGAAGTTCCAGGATATATATTATAAAATAAACTTAAGTAAAAAATGTTTTTAAAGTATTGCATTTTATACATAAGTTATGATATCCTTATATTGTACAAGCAAATGAGGAGAGAGGAAATATGAAAAAAAGAAATAAGTTAATATTAGTTCAAACTTTAGTAGCAATTGTTGTATTATTATGTACAAGCGTATATGCAGCAATTAGCGTAAAATTAGAGTTAACAGCTTCAAAAACAAAATTAAATCCAGGAGATGAAGTAACTGTTAAATTATCAATAAAAGATATAGCAGTTACAGACGAAGGAATAACAAATATTGATGGTTATATAAACTATGATGAAAATATCATAGAACCATTAACAATAGATAGCATCGTAAAAAATAGCGATGGAAAAGTTACTATTGGAAAAGATAATTTAGTAGTAGAAGATTTAACAGGTGCAACATCAGTAAATACTGGTGATAATACAACAGGAGTTGTATTTAATGGAAAACCTGCAACAGATAATGATTGTAGATTATTAATAGGATTAGTAACACCTTTAAAAGAAGATACTGATTTATTAACAATTAAATTTAAAATAAAAGAAAATTCAACAATAGGTGAATTTGAAAATGCAATCAGATATGATATGTTTGTTATAACAGCTGGAGAAGAAAAAACACCAGCTATGTCAGAAGCAATTACTCTTACAGTTGAAAAAGCAACTACTGATGATAAAAATCAAAATACAAACAATGATGTAAAGAATAATACAGTAAATAATACAGCAAACAATACTGTAAATAACACAACAAACAATACAACAAATAATACTGTAAATAATACATCAAATAATACTACTAATAATACAACAAATAACACAACAAACAACGCAACAAACAATACAGCTAATAAAACAGATAATACTGTTTCTGGAACAAAATTACCAAAAACAGGTACAAGTATGATAATAATGCCAATTATAGCTGCAATAATATTAGCTTATATAAGTTATAATAGATATATAAAATATAAAGATATATAAGATTAACATTTCTTTATAAAATCCTGAGAAGTAACCATACCAAATATGGTTACTTCTTTTTAGTATAAAAGGTATTGTATTAAAAATTTTTTATGATATAATTAAATTATAGTAAATTTTTTGGAGGAAGAAATATGTTAGTTTTATTAGTTATAATAGTAGTGTTAGTACTTTTAGTAATTTCAATATACAATGGCGTAGTTAATTCAAAACATAAAGTTGAAAATGCTTTAAGTCAAGTAGAAGTTCAACTACAAAGAAGATTTGACCTAATACCTAATTTAGTAGAAACTGTAAAAGGCTATATGGAACATGAAAAATCAGTTCTTGAAAAAATTACAGAATTAAGAACATCATGGGCAAATGCTAATACAATTTCAGAAAAGGCAGAATTAGATAACCAATTATCAAGTACATTAAAAACAATAATGTCTATTACTGAAAATTATCCAGAGTTAAAAGCAAATGAAAATTTTTCTGAATTACAAGAAGAATTAAGAAGTACAGAAAATAAAATTGCTTATGCAAGACAATTCTATAATGATACAGTAACAAGATATAATATTAAATTAGAAACTATACCAACAAATATAGTTGCTTCTATATTTAATTTTAAACCTTTTGAATTATATAAAGTTGATTCAGAAGAAGCAAGACAAAATGTAAAAGTAAAATTTAATTAATAAAAATTTTAAAATCTGAAACTTTAGTTTCAGATTTTTTTATATTATATGAAAGTTCTTCAAATTTTCTATAATATAAATGCTTTGAACAGAAATTTGCAACGCAAATTTCGTACACGAAGGAAAACGCGTACTAAAAAATGTTTTAAAAAGTAAGATGTTTTAATGTCCGTTTTTGTTATAAATATAACCTAAAAGATAAAACTTTACTTTTATGGGAATAAATTATATAATAATTAAATAAAATATATTATGTAAGGAGTAATAAATGTACGAAGATATAAAAAAGAATAAAATAAAAACAGGAATGGTAGTATTTGGTTTTTTAACTATGATAACACTTATAATATATTATATTTGTTATATTATGGATTTGGGAACATATTCAATTTTTATTGCAATGACATTTTCTATAATATCTACAATAGCAACTTATTATAATTGTGACAAAATAGTACTTGCATCTGTAAATGCAAGGCCAGCTACAAAAGAAGAAGATTTGCAGTTAACTAATATATTAGATGGATTAATGATGACAGCAGACTTAGAAGTAAGACCAAGGTTATATGTTATAGATTCTAATCAAGCTAATGCTTTTGCAACAGGAAGAAATCCAGAAAATGCCATTATTTGTGTAACAACAGGATTATTAGAAAAATTAGATTATTATGAATTAGAAGGAGTTATAGCACATGAACTTGCACATATAAAAAACTATGATATAAGACTTTCTGCTATAATAAGTGTAATGGTTGGATTTGTAGTAATGTTATCAGATATGTGTTCTAGAAGAATATATAGACATTCTAGAGATGATGATGATAGAAGTAATGCAAGTAAAATATTAATAATTATAGGTGCAATATGTTATATTATTTCACCGATAGTTTCAGAACTTATACAACTTGCAGTTTCAAGAAGAAGAGAATATTTAGCAGATGCAACAGCGGTATCTTTTACAAGAAATCCAAATGGATTAATTTCTGCATTATTAAAATTAAGTAATGATGATTCTGAATTAGATGTTGCAAGTAAATCTCAAGCACATATGTATATTGTTACGCCTTTTAAAAATAAAAGAAAAGATGTAAGTAGTATGTTTTCTACTCATCCTTCAATTAATGAAAGAGTAGAAGCTATAAAAAAACTAACCTAGACAATATTTGACAAAAAAAATAATTAATAGTATAATTGCATTGTCACTTTATAAGGAGGGGGCAATTAATGAAAACAGAAGAAAAATTATCTATTAGGATAATTAGAAAAGTTGTTTTTATAAGTGTCATTTTAATTTTTTTATTCACTATAGGAGTTATGGCATCAAAATCAGAAATAAATTATGTAGATATAATTTTTCCAGATAATAGTGAAATAACAATTATGACATCAAATGTGTTAGTATCTGACATATTAGCTGAAAATCACATATTGATATTACCTGATGAAGAAGTTTATCCAAAAGAAGATTCAAATATTGATTCATCTAAGAAAATAACAATAAGTAAAATTACAGAAGAAAAAGTTGTTATTTCAGAAGAAGTTTCAAATGTAACAACAGAAGAAATTTTAGGAAAATATGTAAAAATTACAGAAAAAATACTAACTGAACAAGTTGAGATACCTTATGAAACAATAACAAAAGATGTATCAGCATCTGGTAGTGAAACTACAGACAAAGTATTACAAAAAGGAAAAAATGGTTTAAAAGAAATTAAATATAAAGTAAAATATCAAGAAGAACAAGAAATTGAAAGAACTGTAATATCAGAAACAGTTATTACAGAACCAGTAGATAAAATTATTCAAATATCTACAAAAGTAAGTTCAAGATCTGGTTCAAGAGCAACTCTTTCAGCTAGTTCAATTGCAGCAAGTGTTGTAGGAAAAACACCAACAATTGTTAACTTAAATGCTTCTGCATATACTGCGTCAACATGTGGTAAAAGTCCAAGTGATTCAGGATATGGAAGAACAGCAAGTGGTGCAATGGCAACATCATGGTACACAGTTGCAGCTGGAAAAGGTTATCCAATAGGAACTGTAATATATATACCAGCATTTGCAGATAAACCAAATGGTGGATGGTTTGTTGTTCAAGATAGAGGTGGAGCAATATCAAATAATAAAATAGATATATATATGGGATCTTTAGCAGAATGTATACAATTTGGAAGAAGAAACCTAGAATGTCATATATATCAATAAATTTAAAATAGGGGGCACTTAAAAATAAGTGCTCTTTTTGTGTTTTATAAAGGAGGAATAAAAATATTATCAAGTGCTAAAACAATTAATTTACAAGGTTTAGAAGGAATGATAATAAATGTTGAAGTAGATATATCAAATGGAATGCCAACTTGGGAAATAGTAGGGCTTCCTGATACCAGTGTAAGAGAGTCAAAAGAACGTATTAAAACAGCGATAAAAAATACAGGGATAGAACTTAAAAGTAAAAGATATATTATAAATTTATCACCAGCAAATTTTAGAAAAGATGGTGCTATTATGGATTTAGCAATAACAGTTGCTGTTTTAAATGCAATGAATATAATAAAAGAAAATGATATTAATAATACGATTTTTATAGGAGAACTTTCTTTAAATGGAGATATAAAAAGAGTAAATGGAGTTTTACCTATATGTATTGAAGCAGTAAAAAAAGGAATTTCTAAAATAATATTACCATATGAAAATTATGAAGAAGCATCTATTGTAAAAGGAATAGAAATATTACCAGTAAGAAATATAAAAGAAGTAATTAAATTTTTGAATAAAGAAATTACATTAGAAAGACCTAATATAGAAAATGTTAAAAAAAGTAAAAATGAATTAAACATGGATTTTTCTGAGGTAAAAGGTCAAGAAAATATCAAAAGAGCATTAGAAATTGCAGCAGCAGGTGGTCATAATTGTTTGCTTATTGGAACGCCAGGCTCTGGAAAAACAATGATGGCAAAAAGAATAACAACAATTTTGCCAGATTTAAGTTTTGAAGAAGCTTTAGAAGTAACAAAAATACATAGTATAGCAGGAATATTAAAGAATAATTCATTAGTAACTGAAAGGCCATTTAGAAGTCCACATCATACAATTTCAGGAGTTGGATTAATTGGTGGAGGAAGAATACCTAAACCAGGTGAAATAAGTCTTTCACATTATGGAGTATTATTTTTGGATGAACTTTTAGAATTTAAAAAAGATACATTAGAAGTTTTAAGAGGACCATTAGAAGACAAAAATGTTTCTATAATAAGAAATAATATTTCATTAACATATCCTTGTAATTTTATGCTAGTTGCAAGCATGAATCCTTGTCCATGTGGATATTTAGGAAGCAAAGAAATAGAATGTACATGTTCAGAAGTTCAAAAAAAGAATTATAGATCAAGATTAAGTGGGCCTATGTTAGATAGGTTTGATATTCAAGTTCAAGTAAATCCAGTAAAATATAAAGAATTAAATCAAAAAGAAGGAGAAACTTCAAAAAGTATTAAAGAAAGAGTAAATAATTCAAGAAAAATACAACTTAAAAGATATAAAGATGAGAATATATTTTCAAATTCTGAGCTTACCCCATCACTTATAAAAAAATATTGCAAATTGGATAGTGAAAGTGAAAAAATTTTAAGTATAGCATTCGAAAAATTAAAATTAAGTGCAAGAGCATATACGAAAATAGTCAAAGTTGCAAGAACAATTGCAGATATAGAATTCTCAGAAAATATTGAAAAAAAGCATATTATTGAAGCAATTGAATATAGGAGTTTAGATAAAAATGAATAATGTATCTATTTTTGAAAACAAAGATTTTCCAATAAAATTAAAAAATATTAAAAATTCGCCTGAAAGATTATATCTATTAGGAAATAAAAATTTGATTTTTGAAGAAAGTATAGCTGTTGTAGGAACGAGAAATATAAGTGAATATGGAATTATGTGTTTACACAAAATTGTAAAAGGATTAGTAGAAAAAGATATATGCATAACTAGTGGAATGGCAAAAGGTACTGATGCATTAGCACACAAGTTAGCACTTGATTTTAATACTAAAACAATAGCTGTACTTGGAGGAGGATTTGATTACATATATCCAAAAGAAAATATAGAATTGTTTAATGATATATTAGAAAATAATGGATTAATTGTTTCTGAATATCCTCCAGAAGAAAAATATAAAAGTAAATATTTTCCAAAAAGAAATAGAATAATTTCAGCAATTTCAGAAGGAGTATTAGTTATAGAAGCAACTTACAGAAGTGGTACGAGTATAACTGCAAAATATGCCAAAGAACAAGGAAAAAAAGTATTTGCAATTCCTGGAAGAATTGATAGCAAAAATAGTTTTGGAACAAATGAAATAATAAAAAAGGGTGGAATAATTACAACAGAAAGTGAAGATATTTTAAATGTTTTTCCACAATTTATTAATAAAAAGGGGAAAAATACAATTAAAAAAGAAATTTTTTATAGTAATGATGAGGATAATTTTAAAAATGAACATAAAAAAATTATTCAACTTTTAAAAGATATGCCATGTACAATAGATGAAATAATATGCAGAACTAAAATTGAAAGAGAAAATGTTTTAGATATATTATTTGAATTACAACTTGAGGGAATAGTAGAAAAAAGAATTGGAGATGGTTACAAATTAAAGATAAAATAGAACTTGGAAATAAAGGAGAACAAATAGCTTGCGATTATATAGAAAAGTTAGAATATGAAATATTAGATAGAAACTTTAAATGTTCAAAAGGTGAAATTGATATTATAGCAAAAGATAAAGAAGAATTAGTTTTTTTAGAAATAAAAGCTAGAAGAAATAATAAATATGGAAGGCCATCTGAAAGTGTAACAAATATAAAAGAAAAACATATAAAGGATGTAAGTAAATATTATATATACATAAATAACTTTAAAAATATACCCATTAGATATGATGTTATAGAAGTATATATATTAAATCAAAAAATATTTATTAATCATTTAAAAAATTTATTTTGGTAAAATTAAAATATTACAAAAAAATTAATGTTAAAATTGAAAAAGAAGATTACATATTTATTAAGAATTAGTAAAAATATTGATTTTAAAAGTAATTATAGTTATAATATAATAAAATATTATATAGTAAAAGGAAAAGTGAATATGAAAGAAAAAGAGTGGAAAAAATGGCTTTTTTGGTTTTCTTTTGTAGTAGCGTCAATTGTAGTTTACAAAACAATTGATAGTGTGTCAGTGCTATTTTCTTGGTTTTCTGGATTTTTCGATTTAATAATGCCTTTCTTTATGGCTGTAATACTTGCTTATATGCTCTATATACCATCAAAGAAAATTGAAACATTATATAAATCAAATAAATTCTTGAAAAAAAGAGCAAGAGGTCTATCTGTACTTACAACATATTTTATAGTTGGTCTTATAATATTTATAACAATAAATTTCATTATTCCAACAATATCAACAAGTATAACAGATTTATTTAATAGTTTACCAAACTACTATAATAGTGCAATAGATTTCTTTAAAAATGTACCAAAAGATTCTATATGGGCCAAATTAAATATGCCTGAATTAATAAAAGAATTACAAAAAATAAATTTCTCTGAAGAAGTTTTAAAATGGTTTAAATTTGAAAATGTAGGTCAATATATAAAAGGAATTGTTGGAGTAACAGGTATTATATTTGATGCTTTTGTTACAATAGTTGTTTCTGTTTACTTATTATTAGAAAGAAATGATATTAAAAGTTTTATTAAAAAATTATCAGATGTAATGTTTGATAAAGAAACATATAAAAAAATAAAAAGATATTATGAAAAAACAAATAGCATATTTTATTCTTTTGTAAGTAGTCAAGTTATAGATGCATTTATTATTGGAATTATATGTGCTATAGCAATGATAATAATGAAAGTAAAATATGGAGCGTTATTAGGATTTTTAATTGGATTATTTAATATAATTCCATATTTTGGAGCAATATTTGCAGTTACAATAACAATAATAATAACTATATTTACAGGTGGATTTATGCAAGCTTTATGGGTAGCTTTAGTTATTATTGTATTACAACAAATAGATGCAAATATCATTAATCCAAGAATTCTTGGAACATCATTAAACTTAAGCCCAATATTGGTTATTTTTGCAGTAACAGTAGGTGGAGCATATTTTGGAGTGCTAGGAATGTTTTTAGGAGTTCCAATTGCTGCTTTTGCTAAAATAATAGTATTAGAATTTATAGAAAATCATAAAAAGATATCAGAAAATAAAAATTCATAAAATTGAAAAATAAAAACCTTTGATAGATAAATTTATCAAAGGTTTTTATTTTTTTATAATTTTTTAAAACTAGATAAAGTTTCTGTTACGAGATTTGTATAAAAAGGTAAATCGTCTAAAGGAAAGTCAATATCTATTGTATAATATAGATTATTTATTTCAATCCATATTATTTGAATAAAAAATGCTTTATTTAAATTTTTATCAAGATAGTGAAAACTATATGTATATGCAGATTTATCTCCAACTAAAAGTTCTTTTAATTCTGACAGATTTGAACAGGTTTCAAAACTTTGAGAAAAAGCTAATCTATCTGCTTTTGTAATATCTTGAAAGTTTTTGTTTTCTATAGGATCAACTTTTGAAATATGAATACATAAATTGCTATCAGAAATTAAATCTAATAAATATTCAGAAGAGCTAACATTTTGAACAAGTTTATAACTTTTAGAAAGTTCAATACTAATACTATTATCTAAACTTATGTATTCTTTAGTAGTTTTTGCGTTTTCTTCTGCAATTTTTTGTTTTTCTAATTTATGATTTTTGAATTTTGAAATACCAAAAGATAATATTAAAATTAGTAAAACTAAAATTATAAAAACTGCTATTATAACTTTCTTTATATTTAATTCTTTTCTCCAAGAAAAAAAGTAATTCATAATATATTCCTTTCTTTAAATATAATATACTATATTACATTTTAAATGAAAAAACAAGTTAAATTAAATTGGATTTATAAATATTGTGTTAGATAAAACTAAAAAAATAAATTTGCGGTTAAGATTATAAAAAATAGATAATGTAATATAAATGTAATAAAAAACTTTTTGTGAAGAAAAAATAAAAAAATATTTAAATAAAATGAGATTTCCCTAAGAAAAAATGATAAAAAGTATTGACGAATATTGATAAAATAGTATATAATATTGTAGTAATTTTATGCAACTTTGCGTTTTCGTCGTGCAAATAGCATAAGGGAATCGGAATTCTTTTTCTATTAATTCCATTTTAAATTATATATATGAAGTTATAATATGAGGAATTAATTAAAAGAGGAACTATTTTTAAATTATATTTTTTGGCAGGGATATAAGATAAAAATAAAAACCTTTTAATTAAGAAGGACTTATTATAATTAATATATTACCTGCTAAATATATAATATAAAGGGTGGTTTATTTTGGTAAAAGTAAAAGACGTAAAACACGAGAAATGTGTTCGTAAAACTTTTTCAAAGATTGGTGATTTTATAGAAATACCAAATCTTTTAAAAGTTCAAAAAGATTCTTATGATTGGTTTTTAAAAGAAGGATTAGGAGAAGTATTAAAAGATATTTCACCTATAATTGATTATTCTGGAAACTTAATATTAGAATTTTTTGATTACTACATGGAAGATAAAACAAAATATACTTTAGAAGAAGCTAAAGAAAGAGATACTACTTATTCAACAAGACTTCATGTAAAAGTAAGATTAATCAACCGTGAAACAGGTGAAATCAAGGAACAAGAAATTTATTTAGGTGATTTTCCACTTATGACAGATAGTGGAACATTTATAATAAATGGAGCTGAAAGAGTTGTAGTTTCACAATTAGTTCGTTCACCAGGATGTTATTATGATTCTAGCTATGATAAAACAGGTAAAAAATTATATACAGCAACAGTAATGCCAATAAGAGGTGCGTGGCTTGAATATGAAACAGATAGTAATGATGTATTTTATGTAAGAATTGACAGAACAAGAAAATTACCAGTAACATCATTATTAAGAGCAATAGGATTAGATACTGATGAAAAAATATTAGATTTTTTCGGAGAAGAAGAAAAAATCTTAGCTACAATAGCAAAAGATCCTGTTAAAAATGCAGATGAAGCATTAATAGAAATTTATAAAAAATTAAGACCAGGAGAACTTCCAACAGTAGATGCTGCTAGAAATTTATTTGATGGATTGTTCTTTGATAATAGACGTTATGATTTAGCAAAAGTTGGTAGATATAAATATAATAAAAAATTATGCTTAGCAACTAGAATTGAAAATCATATTGCTTATGAAACAATTGTAAACCCAGAAACAGGGGAAGTTTTAGTAGAAAAAGATGAAGTAATTTCAAAAGAAATTGCTCGTGAAATTCAAAATGCAGGTATTAATGTAGTACATGTAAATATAGAAGGTAAAAAAGCTAAAGTAATAGGTAATGGAACAGTTGATATACATAGCTTTGTAGAACCAAAATTAATTGAAGATTTAAAAATTAAAGTTGATGTTAATTATGCTACATTAAAAAATATATTAGAAACAGCTAAAGATGATAAAGACTTAAGAAAACAAATAGAAGAAAGAATGGATGAACTTGTTCCAAAACACGTTGTAACAGAAGATATCTTAGCATCAGTTAACTATTTATTAAATCTTGATTATAATACAATAATATCATCACCAGAAAAACCAAGATTAGGATATATAGATGATATAGATCATTTGGGAAATAGACGTATAAGATGTGTAGGTGAACTTTTACAAAATCAATTTAGAATTGGTTTAACAAGATTAGAAAGAGTTGTTCGTGAAAGAATGACAGTTCAAGATTTAGATATAGTAACACCTCAAACATTAATTAATACAAAACCAATTACATCATCAATAAGAGAATTCTTTGGAAGTTCACAATTGTCACAATTTATGGATCATACAAATCCACTTTCAGAATTAACACATAAAAGAAGAATATCTGCTTTAGGACCTGGTGGTTTATCAAGAGAAAGAGCTGGATTCGAAGTTCGTGATATTCACTATACTCACTATGGAAGATTATGTCCAATAGAATCTCCAGAAGGTCCAAACATTGGATTAATTTCTGCACTTTCAACATTTGCTATAATAAATGAATATGGATTTATTGAAACTCCATATAGAAAAGTTGAAAAAGGAACATGTAAAGTAACTGACGAAGTTGTATACATGACTGCAGATGAAGAAGATAGCTATATTATAGCTCAAGCTTCTGAACCAGTAGATGAAAATGGATGCTTAATAAATAAAAGAGTAAGAGTAAGAGATAGAGCTGAAATTAAAGAAATAGAAAAAGAAAAAGTTGATTTTGTAGATGTTTCTCCAAAACAATTAGTATCTGTTGGTGCTGCAATGATACCTTTCTTAGAGCATGATGACGCTAACCGTGCTTTAATGGGTGCAAACATGCAACGTCAAGCTGTTCCTCTTATGATAACAGATTCACCAATGGTCGGAACAGGTATAGAATATAAAGCTGCTAAAGATTCAGGTGTAATGATTATAGCAGATGAAAACGGAACAGTAGAAACTGTTACTGGTGATGAAATAGTTATAAAAAACGAATTAGGCGAAAAGAAAAAATACGTTCTTAGAAAATTCAAAAGATCTAATGGTGGTACTTGTATAAACCAAAGACCAATAGTAAAAGAAGGCGAAATAGTAAAAAGAGGAGACGTTATTGCTGACGGTCCTTCAACAGATAAAGGAGAAATGGCACTTGGTAAAAACTTACTTATTGCTTTCACTACTTGGGAAGGTTACAACTACGAGGATGCTATATTATTAAATGAAAGATTAGTAAAAGAAGATGTTTTAACATCTATGCATATAGAAGATTATGACTGTGAATGTCGTGATACAAAATTAGGACCAGAAGAAATAACAAGAGATATACCAAATGTTGGAGAGGATTCTTTAAGAGACTTAGATGAAAATGGTATTATAAGAATTGGTGCTGAAGTAAGACCAGGAGATATATTAGTTGGTAAAGTTACTCCAAAAGGAGAAACAGAACTTACAGCAGAAGAAAGATTATTAAGAGCTATCTTTGGTGAAAAAGCTAGAGAAGTTAGAGATACATCTTTAAGAGTTCCTCATGGAGAAGCTGGTACTATAGTTGATGTAAAAGTATTCACTAGAGAAAATTCAGATGAATTAGGACCTGGTGTAAATCAAATTATAAGAATTTATATAGCTCAAAAAAGAAAAATATCTGTTGGAGATAAAATGGCTGGACGTCATGGAAATAAAGGTGTTATTTCAAGAATACTTCCAGAAGAAGATATGCCATTTATGCCAGATGGTACACCAGTTGACGTTGTTTTAAATCCATTAGGTGTTCCTTCTCGTATGAACTTAGGTCAAGTTTTAGAGGTTCATTTAGGAGCAGCTGCTAGAATGCTTGGATGGAAAACTGCAACACCAGTATTTGATGGTGCAACAGAAGAAGATATTGATGAAATGTTAAAATTAGCAGGACTTGAACCAGATGGAAAAACAGATTTATATGATGGTAGAACAGGTGAAAAATTTGATAAACCAGTTACAGTTGGTGTAATGTACATGTTAAAACTTCACCACTTAGTTGATGATAAAATACATGCTCGTTCAACTGGACCATACTCATTAGTTACACAACAACCACTTGGAGGTAAAGCTCAATTTGGTGGACAAAGATTTGGAGAGATGGAAGTTTGGGCATTAGAAGCATATGGTGCTGCATACACATTACAAGAAATATTAACAGTAAAATCTGATGATGTTGTAGGACGTGTTAAAACTTATGAAGCTATTGTTAAAGGTGAAAATATTCCTGAACCAGGAATACCAGAGTCATTCAAAGTATTAATAAAAGAACTTCAATCATTAGGACTAGATATTAAATTATATAGTGAAACTGATGAAGAAATTGAAATAAAAGAGCATAGTGAAGAAGATTTAGGCGGAATAGAAGAAGTAATTGATGAATCAGAATTAGAAGAAAATTCTTTAAATGAAGTAAATGAAGAAGAATTAGAAGAATATGAAAATGATGATGATGAATTTTTTACAAATATATTAGATGAAGAAGATTTACCAGATGATAAAATATTTGAAGATTTAGATTCAGATGATGATGAGTAATTTTTAAATAATATTTAAAACTGAATATTTGTATTCTAAAAATGGTTTCTTATATCATAAAAAGTGCTCAGCAGTGTATAAAAGAAACATTTTTAGAATACTTGGTAAATAATATATTTGCCTACTAAATAAGAATAAAAAATAGGAGGCTACTTAAAAAGTGGAAGAATTAGAAGTTTTTAATAAGTTAAAAATAGGATTAGCTTCAGATGAAAAAATAAGAGAATGGTCTTATGGAGAAGTTAAAAAACCAGAAACAATTAACTATAGAACTCTAAAACCAGAAAAAGATGGTTTGTTTTGTGAGAAAATATTTGGACCTACAAAAGACTGGGAATGTCATTGTGGTAAATATAAAAGAGTTAGATATAAAGGTATAGTTTGTGATAGATGTGGTGTTGAAGTTACAACAGCAAAAGTAAGACGTGAAAGAATGGGGCATATTGAGCTTGCAGCTCCAATTGCACATATTTGGTATTTTAAAGGAATTCCAAGTAGAATAGCTTTATTACTTGATATTTCACCAAGAAGCTTAGAAAAAGTTATATATTTTGCATCATATATTGTTACAGACAAAGGAACATCAGGACTATTAAAATGTCAAGTACTAAATGAAAAAGAATACCATGAAGCAGAAGAAAAATACGGTAGAGGATCTTTCAAAGCTGAAATGGGAGCAGAAGCTATAAGAAAATTATTAGCAGAAATCGATATTGAAAAATTATCAGAAAAATTAAAGAAAGAAATTGCTAAAGCTAGTGAACAAAGAAAAGCTAAACTTGTAAAAAGATTAGATACAGTAGAAAGTTTTAGAGTTTCTGGAAATAAACCAGAATGGATGGTTATGAATGTTGTACCAGTAATTCCACCAGAATTAAGACCTATGGTTCAATTAGATGGTGGTAGATTTGCAACATCAGACTTAAATGATTTATATAGAAGAGTTATTAATAGAAATAACAGATTAAAAAGATTATTAGAACTTGGAGCTCCAGAAATAATTGTAAGAAATGAAAAAAGAATGCTTCAAGAATCAGTAGATGCATTAATAGATAATGGAA
>CAZYST010000001.1:0-145968 GCA_964650305.1 uncultured Lachnospiraceae bacterium | reverse complement strand
AACCTCCAATCATACTAATTTTTTTGTCCAATATTTTTGGTTCACCTCACACTTCCGTTCTTTGTGTAATTAGTGGGACAAGAAGATATTAGAAATATAGTAATGCTACGAAGCCTTGCTAAATAAAAATAATAAGGAGATTATTAAAATGAAAAATGATAATTTATTAAATAGAACTGAATATGAAAATAACGAAAGAAAAGATGAAGTAATTGATTTAGATTTAGCACTAGAAACAATGCTTGAAAGAGAATTTAATCATTTCAAGAAAGGACTAAAGAAATTACCTAAAGGAAAAATAATTGATAAAGCTTATGAATTAATTTGTAAAGAAGAAATAAAGGAAGAACTTAAATATATGGAACTTTATGATGAAGAAAAAAAGATGATGTTAATTCAAGGTGATATATTAGATGAATTTTATAAAGACTGGCTAAATGAAGATACACAACTCGGAGAGTCAATGCAAAATTCAATTAGTGAATCAATAGGAATGTTAACAAGATACATGGGAAAAATGAGAGGTCAAAAAGAAAGATAGGTGTTAATATGTGAGTTATGCAATAATTAGAAATTCAAAATATACATTTGATAAATTGAATATTCTTTTTAGACATAACGAGCGAAAAAACTCTGCCTATTCTAATAAAGAAATAGATAGAGATAAATCAATAAAAAATTATTCACTTAAAAGATGTTTTAAACCATATAGTAAAATGTTTAATGAAATGAAACAACAATATAACTTAAAAGGTCAGATAAAGAAAAATAGTAATGTAGCTTGCGAATATATTATTACTTCAGATAAAAACTTTTTTGATGAAATAGGAGAAAAAGAAACTCAAAGATATTTTGAAACTGCGTATAAGTTTATAATAGGTTACAAAAATTTAGGAGAAAAGTATATTGTTTCTGCTAAAGTACACATGGACGAATCAACTCCACACATGCATTTGATTTATTTGCCAGTTGTTCACACTTTGGATAAAAAAAGTGGAAAAACAGTAGATAAAATTTCTTGTTCTGAATTTTGGAAAGGTAAAAATAGTTATAAAGTATTACAAGATAATTTTTATAGATATATGACAAGAGCTGGATTTAATTTGGAACGAGGAGAAACAGAAAAAAATGAACATATTCCAATAGAAAAACTAAAAGTTATGACTAATTATGAAATGCAAGAATTAGAAAAACAATCAATGAAGTTGGAAGAAGAAAAAGAATTAGAAAACATAGAAGAATTAAAACAAGACTACAAGAGAGTGATTAGAAAATTTAATACTTTAGCGAAACAATATACTAAAGTAAAAGTAATTCATGAAAATAATCAATTTAAAATAGAACGATTAGAAAAGGATTATGAAGAATTAGAAAATGAATATGAACAAATTGAAAAAACGAATAGATGGTTAAGACATTATATAAATAAAACTTTTGAGTGTGTAAGTGTTTTATTTGATTATCCAATCGATAGACTAAAAAGAATAGTAAATAATTTTGTGAAAGGATTGAAAGATAAAAATGACTCATAAAAATAACTACGAAGAATAGTATTTTTATATGAGGTGAATAGGATGGTTAATAAGAAAACAATAAAAGATGATTTTAAGATTTACTGTTGTTTTTCAGATGACAGTCAAGATGTTGAATCTGTGATTGGATTAATTTTTATAGATTATTTAAATAAAAAATTGAAAGAAAGTTCAAATCAAAGCAATTAAATGATTGCAAATTAAAGTCGAAAATGTTACTATGTAATCAATAAAAAATCGATTGCTAGTAGAAAGGTATTTTATGCTAGTATTCAATAAAAAATTTAAAGTTGGAGCTTATATAAGATTATCGCGAGAAGATGGCGATAAGCAAGAAAGTGAAAGTATAGGTAACCAACGAAAAATAATAGAAAGATATTTAAAGGAGTGTGGTTTAAGTTATACTGCTGAATATGTAGATGATGGTTGGTCTGGAACGACATTTAATAGACCTGCATTTATGAGTTTAATTGAAGATATAAAATCTAAAAAAATTGATATGGTCATAACTAAAGACTTATCTAGATTAGGAAGAGATTATATTCAAACTGGATATTACATAGAAAACTTTTTTCCAGAAAATCATATAAGATATGTTTCGATTTTAGATGGAATTGATACTTTCATTGATTCGACAAATAATGACATAACACCATTTAAAGCAATTTTAAATGATATGTATGCAAAAGATATTTCAAAGAAAGTCAAAAGTGTTTTGAGAGAGAAACAAAAAAATGGAGAGTTCATGTGTAGTACTCCACCTTATGGCTATAAAAGACATCCAACAATAAAAAATAAATTAATAATTGATAACAATGTTGCTTACGTTGTAAGGAAAATATTTGATATGTATGATAATGGAGTTGGAAGTATACTTATAAAGAAGTATTTAGATGAAAATCATTATAATCCACCTAGAGTTTATAGGCAAACTGGTTTGGTACAAGATGAGAACGGAGTAAAAACCTGGCATGAAGTCGCAATAATGAATATTTTACAAAATGAAGTTTATATCGGAAATATGATACAAAATAAGAGACCTGTCATTTCATATAAAGTAAAAAAGACTAGAAAGACAGATAAATCAGAACAAATAAGAGTTAATAATACACATGAACCAATAATTGATAAAGATTTATTTGAGAGAATACAACCGGTAATAGAAACTAGAAGAAGAAATTCTGAATTTAAGTATGACTACTTATTAAGAGATTTTTTAAGATGCAAACATTGTGGGAGAAAATTACAAATTGTTTTGAAGAAAAATTCTGCAAGACCAGGTCCTAAAAGACCATATATAACTTGTATGGATCATAAGCCGAGAGGGTGTTATGCATTAAATATGAATTACAATAAGTTTGAGGAAAAAGTATTAGAAGTTATAAAAAAAGTTTGTGAGATTTATCATAATGAAAAAGTTTTTTATAGTTTATATCATGAGTTAGATTCAAATAATTTAAACATAAAATCTAAATATGAAAAAAATGTGCAATCTCTAGAATATGATGTGAGAGATATAAATTTTAAATTGGACAAGATGTATAACGATAGATTAAATGGGGTTATAACAGATGAAGACTATAAAAGATATTCGGATAATTTTGTTAGAGAAAGAGAAAGATTAAGACAAGAGATAGCAGAAATTGAACTTAAACTAAAAGAATTAGAACAGAATACAAGATATTCTGAAACAGAAGATAAAGAGTTAAAAGATGTAATAAAGGATTTTTTAAGTCTAAAAGAAATTAAAAAAATAAATTTATACAGATTAATCAAAAAAATAGAAATAGATAAAGATAAAAATGTATATATTTATTTCAATTTTTCAAAATTAAATATTATTAGTCAAAACATTGATGACTTCATTGAAGTTAGTCAAATTTTAAATCAAAATAAAAAGAAAAAAGCTATGTAGCCTTAGAGGAATAGTAAAAATATAAATCAATAATTAAGGGGTGGAAGTTTTGAATATCCACCCCTTCAATATTTGCTTTCCAGCCATTAGGAAAAGGTATATCTGGAAAGTTTGAAGATATTCTTTTAGTATTTGTATATGCCCAATCTCCTTCTGTAATTAAACCCGTTACTAAATCAACACCATCTAAATTTATCATAGGAACTATATATAATGAAATAGAATTAAACAATTCTCTTGGATTATATCCAAATATTTCTATATTATTTACATAGCTTTTGGATAAATTTTCTAAAAATTTCATAAGTAAAACACTATTTATCCATTCGTTTGCGTGTATAGAAGCATTGTAAAAGATTTCTTTTGGACCATTACCAAATTTTATAGCTGTAATGTTTTTTCCAAGTACTGTTGTTCCAATTGTAGAAATTTCCAAAAATGGATAAATTGTTTTTAAAGACATAATATTCATATTTAAAAAATCAGAGCAATAACTTATATTAGTTGGAACAACTGAATAAATTGGTACTATGATTTCTTCTCCAATAACTAAATTTTCATAATCTGTTTTTGGGTTTGCAAATATTAAAGCATCAACTGTTGTACCAAAATCTTGAGCTATTTTAAAAAATGTATCTCCTCGTTTTATAGTATAATTAACATAACCATTTATGTATGGCATTAATGCATTCCAAGTATTATTTCCTACTATACCATCTGCAGATAGATTATTATTTCTTTGAAATCTTTGAACAGCATTTTGTGTTTTTATTCCAAAAATTCCATCAATAGCTCCAAAATATAAATTTAATTTTTTTAGTATTGACTGTAAAAGTTCTACATATGGCCCAGTAGAGCCTAATCTTAAAGTTTCCATATTAAAATCCTTTCAATTTGAGTTTTATTTATATATTTTTAGTATATTAAAAATATATAAAATAGTTACAAATTATAAAAAATAGAAATTTTGAATATTTTTCCCTTGTCTTTTAAAAGAGAATATTATAAAATAAATTTGGATAATAATTTAGATAAAGATGGAGAAAAAAAACATGTTAATAGAAAGTGAATTAAAAAGTCTAGCAGATAAAAAAGAATATGTAAAAGTTTTTAATTATTTTCATGATGAATATACATGTTTGTTACGTGATTTTTTAGAAAGACATGATGTAGAAATAAAAGAAGATGATTGTCTAATAGATTATATAGTAAAAACTAGATTATTTATGCCTAAATACACAAATTACACATTGCAAATATCAAGAACAATGTATAATGAAGATGTACCAGAAGATATAAAATATGATTTATTAATGAAGAGCTATAAAACAGTAAGAGATGCTTTTAACGAATAAGGAGAAGACATGGATAAAGTAAAAAAATTTTTAGGATATAATGGAAGAGTTAATGTTATTTGTGCAGATACAAAAGAATTAGTAGAAAAAATAAAAAAATTAAATGATTTAACTCCTACAACAACAGCTGTTATGGGAAGATTTGCTACAATATCAGGAATGATGGGATTAACAGAAATAAAAGAAAATAATGATAGTATAACAGCTCAAATAAAAGGTGATGGACCTGTTGGTTTATTAGTTTGTGTTATAAAAAACATTGACAATACATCAAAAATAAAAACATATATACAAAATCCATTAGTAGAATTACCACTTAAAGAAAATGGAAAATTAGATGTTGGTGGTGCAGTTGGAAAATATGGATTTTTAAATATAATAAAAGAAAATGAATTAACTGATTCTGAATATAATGGTTTAGTTCCATTAACATCTGGTGAAATTGCAGAAGATTTTACAGAATATTTTGCTAAATCAATGCAAAAACCAACAGTTATTGCTTTAGGTGTTTTGGTAAATAAAGACGGAGTAAAAGCAAGTGGTGGTTATATGATAAATTTGATGCCAGATGCAACAGAAGAGGATATTGTCAATATAGAAAATGCTATAAAAAAAGCACCAAGTATATCTCAGATGTTAGATCAAAATTATTCTTTAGAAAAGATAGCTGAAACAGTAACAGGCGATACAGATATTAAACTAATAGATGAAGATATTAAAATAGTTTATGAATGTGATTGTTCAAAAGAAAAGTTTGAAAAAGGAATGATTTCATTAGGAAAAGATGAAATCAAAAAAATAATTGAGGAAGATGAAAAAGCAGATATAAAATGTCAATTTTGTAATAAAGAATATCATTTTTCAAAAGAGGATTTAGAAAATATATTAAAAAATATATAAATATCTAAAATACAAAAGATAAGGAGGAAATTTTGAAAGAATTAGAAGATTTAATTGAAGAAGAAACTGTAAAATCAGAAGTAAAAGAAAATGCTTATGAAAAAACAGAAATAATGGCTTCTGATTCTGAATATACAGATTCCAGATCACTTATATTAAAAGAATATTTAAGAAAATATATTATTTCTGGAATAGATGATGATATAGCAGGTGAAACTTTGCTTACACATTCAAGTTATTTAAATGATAATGATGTAATGATAATTCAATGGATAAAGCATATGTGTAATATTAATGCAAATATTAAAGATACTATTTTGAATGAAAAAGCTTTTTGTATGATTGTTAATTATGCAGATAGAAAAATGCAAGATTTACAAATGAATGCAAAAGATGTTAATTCAAAAGAAATGGAATCAATAATGAAAAAAAGTATAAAATATGTAAGCAATATGGTAGAAAAAAATTCATTAGTTGATTATTCGAATATGAAGTGGTATATAAAATTAAAAAATAAAATTTTAGAATATTTTTATAAAAAATAGGAGTACAAATGAAAAAATTTAGTGATGTAGCGACATTTCAAGAAAATGAAAAATGGGAAAAATCAATAAAAAGAGAAAATGAATTATATGCACCTATATATGGTAAGTCTACAATGAGAACAGAATTTGACAGAGATTACACAAGAATAATAAATTGTAATGCATATAGAAGGTTAAAACATAAAACTCAAGTATTTTTTGCGCCTCAAAATGATCACATTTGTACAAGGATAGAACATGTTAATTTAGTTGAATCAATTAGTCATACAATTGCAAATTATTTGGGGTTAAATACAGAACTTACAAAATCAATTGCAACAGCACATGATTTAGGACACAGTCCTTTTGGACATCAGGGAGAAAAAATATTGTCAACTATTTCTGAAAGAGAATATAAAGAAAAATTTTGGCATGAAAAAAATGGTCTTAAATTTGTTGATGATTTGGAACTTATAAAAGATTATGAAGGAATAAAAAGAAATCTGTTACTTACATATGCTGTAAGAGATGGAATTATATCTCATTGTGGTGAAATAGATGAAAATGGAATAAAGCCTAGAGAAAAATATATTGATTTAAATGATTACCAATATCCAAACCAATTTCAACCATATACATGGGAAGCATGTGTAGTAAAAGTTGCGGATAAAATTTCGTATATAGGTAGAGACATCGAAGATGCAAAACAAATGAAATTATTATCAGAAAAAGATATAAATAGAATAGATAAATTAACAGAACATGTAAGAATAAATAATTCGAATATAATAAATTATTTAGTGGTAAACTTATGTGAAAATAGTTCTGTTGAAGAAGGTATAAGATTTTCTGAAGAAGCTTTTGAAACAATGAATTTAATAAAAAAATTTAATTATGACAAAATATATAAAAATGAAAAAATAAATCCTACTATTAGATATTTTACAGTTTTAATGACAGAGATTTTTTATACTTTAAAAAGAGAATGGAATGGAAAAAGTACAATATTTAATTTAAAAAGAATGAAAAGATATTATCCTACATTATCATTTGAATTTACAAATTGGCTGGCTAATTATGCAAATACAGAGGATAGAAAAACAGAATTGTATAATAATAAAATAGTATATGATTTATCAAATTTAGAAGATTATTGCAGAGCTATAATTGATTATATGTCAGGAATGACAGACAATTATATAGTACAAGTATACAATGAAATAGTTAGTTTTTAAAAGGAGGAAAATATGATTTACAAATTTTTACCAAAAGGTGTATGTTCAATTCAAATGATAGTTGATATAGAAGGAGATACAATAAAAACAGCAGAAATAATAGGTGGTTGTGCTGGTAATACAGTGGGACTAACAAATTTACTAGCTGGAATGAAAATAGATGATGCTATAAAAAGACTAAAAGGTATTCCTTGTGGTGCAAAAGGAACTTCATGTCCTGACCAATTTGCAAGAGGATTAGAAGAAATAAAAGAGAAAATGAAAAGTAAGGAGTAATAATTTTGGAAAATATTAGTATAAATTGCCATAGTAGTATAAAATTTTTTAAAGATAAAATTATTTATATAGATCCGTTTAGAATAAAAAATGAAATTCATGATGCAGATTTAATACTTTGTACGCATACACATTATGATCATTTTTCAGAAGAGGATATTCTAAAAATAAAAAAAGAGAATACTAAAATAGGAATTACAAAAGACGGAAAAGAATTGGCCATAAAATTAGGATTTAAAGAAGAAGATATCTTTATTGTAAAACCAAATGAAGAATATAATATATGTGATGTAAATATAAAAACTGTTAATTCATATAATGAAAAGAAAAAATTTCATCCAAAGGAAAATGAATGGGTTGGATATATACTTAATATAAATAATACAAAATATTATATTGCAGGTGACACTGATATAACAAAAGAAAGTAAAAAAGTAAAATGTGATGTTGCATTTTTACCAATAGGTGGAACATATACAATGAATGCAACAGAAGCAGCACTTTTGGCAAATGAAATAAGACCTAAAATAGTAGTTCCAATACATTATGGAGAAATTGTTGGAGAAAAAGAAGATGTTATAGAATTTAAGAATATTTTAAATTCTAGCATTGAATGTATTGAATTGATTTAAATAAAAAATGAACCCTTATTATAAAAAAATAATTCGGGTTCGTTTTTTATAGTAAAATTTGTTTTTTATTCTAATTTTTCTGAAATTATAGCAAAATCTTCTAAAGAAAGTTTTTCTGCTCTTATAGAAGGGCTAATATTAATATTATTTAAGATATTTTCAATTTTTTCCTTTGAAGCTATCCCTGAATTAGCAAGAGAATTAAGCAAAGTTTTTCTTTTTTGCATAAAAGCATATTTTATAACTTTAAAGAAATGTTCTTCATTTTTTACAATTACTTTAGGATTTGAAAGAACATCTAATTTGATTACTGCTGAATTAACTTTAGGAGCTGGAATAAATGAATTGCTTGGAACATCTAATATTAAATTTGGGTTTGTATAGTAATTTATAGTATATGTTATTGCTCCACAATCTTTTTCTCCAGGTAATGCTACAAGTCTTGAAGCTACTTCTTTTTGAACCATTACAGTAATGCTTTTTAAATTTAATTTCTCTTCTAATAATTTCATTATAATAGGTGTAGTTATATAATATGGTAAATTTGCAACAACTTTAGCATTAATTAAATTTAAATTTTCTAAATTTGTTTTGATTAATTCTTTTAAATCTACTTTTAAAATATCATTATGTAATAATTCAAAATTAGTATATAAAGAAAATCTATCATTTAAAATATTAATCATTTTTGGATCTAATTCTACACAAATTACTTTTCCTGCTTTGTCAAGTAATTTAGAAGTTAATGAGCCAAGCCCAGGACCTATTTCTATAACTAAATCATCTTTTGATATGTCTGAACTTGAAACAATGGTATTTATAACATTTTCATCAATTAAAAAGTTTTGACCATAATTTTTATTTGCAGTTATATTATATTTTTTCATTAAAAATAATGTTTCTGATTCTAAATTCATAATAAATATCCTTCTTTTTTTATAATAAATATTTTACTATATTTATAAAAAAACTTCAAGGTACATAATAACATATATAAAATATACATTATTATGTACATTTTCATTTGTATTTTTATTAGAAAAAAATAAAATTTATTTTTCTTTTGTAAAGAAATTTTATTTGAATAAAAATTTTAAGAAATAAAATGCTATATTACGTGGGATAAAATTAGAGAAAAAAATAATATAGAATTTATGAAATAAATTTTTTGAAATAAAATATACAAAATTATATCATTAAAAATCCTTTAAAATCAATGCTTTGAAAGCAAAGTGACTAAAAGTGATGAACATAAAAAATAGAATGGTATTTAAATGAATACAGAAATATTTGAAGTAAATGAAGTTGTAATAAAAAATCACTTATGATACAATTATCAATACTTAAGAGAAAATGAAAATATAATAAAGGAGAAAAAATGAAAGAAAAATTTATAGAATTGCTAAAAAGTACAAATAGAGAAGGAATGGATAAAGTTATAGAATTTTTAGAAAAATCAGATTTTTTCAAAGCACCAGCTAGTACAAGATTTCATGGAGCATATGAAGGAGGATTAGCAGAGCACAGTTTGAAAGTATATGAAATATTAAAAGAAAAAGTAAAAACTGCTCCAATAGAAATTACTACTCCAAATGAAAGTTTAATTATAATAGCTTTATTACATGATATTTGCAAGGCAAATTTTTATAAAGTAGATTATAGAAATGCTAAAAATGCATTGGGAGAATGGGAAAAAGTACCATATTATACAATAGAAGATACAATACCATATGGTCATGGTGAAAAATCTGTAATGATGCTTACTGAATATATAAAACTTACAAATGAAGAAAAATATGCTATAAGATGGCACATGGGATTTTCAGAACCAAAAGAATTATATACAACATTAGGTGTAGCATTTAAAAAATATCCAGTTGCATTAATGGTACATGAAGCTGATTTAGAATCATCATATTTTTTTGATATTTAATTGATATAAAATAAGTAAAATGATATACTTTTTATATAAAATCAATTTAAGTATTATATATCTATTAATTATTGCAAAATAGAAAATAAATAAAATGTAAAGAGCGGTGATTAAAATAAGTAAAGCTGGAAAAAATAATGATAAAGGAAAAATGAATCAAAGGTTGATATGTGCAGGGATAATTGCCACAGTGCTATTTGTACCTATTATAGGAAGTCTAATAAAACTTCAATTTATAAAAGGTGAAGAATACAGTAAAATGGCATATAATCATCAAATAAAAAATCAAATAATAAGTCCAAACAGAGGAACAATTTATGACGCTAAAGGTGAAATCTTAGCACAAAGTATTCCTGTTGATACAGTATCAATAAATCCAGGTAAAATTACATATTCTAATAATAAAAAAGTTGAAAATAATGTCATAGCAGAAGGTTTGGCAAATATTTTTTCTTTAGATTATAATGAAACTTTAAAAAAAGTCGAATCTAAAAGTACTGTAGAAGTTATAGCCAAAAAAGTTGAAACAGATAAAGTAACAGAACTTGAAAAATGGATGCAAGAAAATAAAATTACGGCTGGTATAAATATTGATGAAGATACTAAAAGATACTATCCATATAATGATTTAGCATCAAATCTATTAGGATTTTGTGGCGATGAAAATAGAGGTCTAACAGGGTTAGAAGAAAGATGGAATAATGTTTTAACAGGAACATCCGGAAAAATTGTTACTGCAAAAGATAATAATGGTCAAGCTATATCAGAAGAAAATGAACAATATATAGCAGCAGAAAACGGAAGTAATATTTATCTTACAATTGATGCTAATATTCAAGCAACAGCTGAAAAATATTTAGAACAAGCAATAAATGAAAATCAAGCAAAAGATGGTGGAAATGTTATAGTAATGAATCCAAAAACTGGAGACATTTTAGCAATGGCTACATATCCAGATTACAATTTAAATGAACCATTTTCAATTACTCCAATAGGAAAAACAGAAGAAGAATGGAATGCTACTTCAAAAGAAGATAGAAATAAATTGTATTCTGAACTTTGGATGAATAGAGCTGTAACAGGTGAATATGAACCTGGATCAACTTTTAAACTATTAACAGCTGCTATTGGTTTAGAAGAAGATAAAGTTGAAACTGATACACCGGGAGATTTCTTTTGTAATGTAATTTATGAAGTTGCTGGTGAAAAAATATCATGTTGGAAGAAAGAACCACATTTAGCATTATCTTTAAGAGGTGCTTTAGAAAATTCTTGTAATCCTTCATTTATGCAATTAGGGCAAAGAATAGGAGCAAGTACATTATTTGAATATTATAAAGCTTTTGGATTATTTGAAGCTACAGGAAATGACATTGCAAAAGCTTATTCAGGTACATTTCATAAATTAGATGATATGGGACCAGTTGAAGTTGCAACATATTCTTTTGGACAAAGATTTACAATATCTCCACTTCAACTTATTACATCAGTTTGCGCAATATGTAATGATGGAGTGCTTGTAAAACCTAAAATTGTAAGTAAAATAGAAAATACAGATACCAAAAGTGTTGAAAAAGTAGAAACCACAGAAATAAGACAAGTAATTTCAAAAGATACATCTGAAAAAATAAAAGATATGATGCATTCTGTTGTAATGGATGGAACAGGAAAACATGCAAAAGTTGCAGGATATTCAATAGGAGGAAAAAGTGGTACATCAGAGCCAACAAGAGGAAAAGAAGATGAAGGATATGTAGCTTCTTTTATAGCAATTTCTCCAATAGAAAATACAGAAGTTGCAGTTTTAGTTATATTATATGGAATGTCTGGAGAAAGATATCAAGGTGGTCAAACAGCAGGTCCTGTTGCTGCAAATATTTTATCAGAAATATTACCATATTTAGGTGTAGCATCAGATACACAAGAAGCACAAGAGAGTACATCAAACAAAACATTGATATATGTTCCAGATTTCAAAGATAAAACAGTAGCAGAAGCAAAAAATATAATTTCACAATTAGGATTTAATGTACAAGTAAATGTAACAGGAGATGAAAATACAGTATTAGTAACAGATCAATTACCAAAATATGGAATTGCATTAGAAGAAAATGCAACAATATACTTATATACAATGGAAAATGAGGCAAAAGTAACAACAGAAGTTCCAAATATTAAAGATATGTCTATTACAGAAGCTACAGCAACTTTAAAAGCTAAAAATCTAAATATAAAAGTAGAGGGAACAAAAGGAATTGTTGTTTCTCAAAGCCCTGCTTTTGGAACAGAAGTTGATGAAGGAACAGTAGTAAATGTAGTTGTAAAAGAAAAATTAGAAGCAACACAATAAAAATATATAAAATAAAGAATAAAAAAATGTAAATATATGTATACTATATTGTATACATATATTTTTTTTGATAAAATAAGAAAAAAAGTTTTAGAAAGAGGTTCATTATGAAAGAGAAAGTATATATATCAAAACTTTATGAAGAGTATGCAAGTCAGAATATAGAACCATCAGATAAATATTTAAAGCTTGCAAAAAAATTCTCAGAATCATTAGAAAAGCTTTCAGCAGGATTATCAGAAGAAAAAGCTAATCAATTAAATGAAATGTACGAACTTATGAATGAAATGCTAGAGATACAATGTAGAGAAGCTTTTACAGAAGGATATTGTTTAGGTACAAATTTAACATTAGAGGCAATAGAGAAAGACAAAAAATAAAAAAATTCTTGAAAAATTATGTGTTTTAAAATTCATAAATTTTTCAAGAACTTTTTATTTTATTTTTTGATAAATAGTTCATTAGGGTCACATTCTAAAATAGTACATAATTTTTCAATATTTTCGTATTTTATAGAACTTGTTTTATTTGTGACAATATTATTAAAATTGGTATAAGTCATATTCATTTGTTTATATAACCAATATTTTGTTTTTCCTTTTCTTTTTAAAATCTCTAAAACATTTAATTCAAACATAATTTACTCCTTATATTGTAATAGATTAATTATAAACAATATATTCTTACAAAATAACTCACGTAAGCAGTAGATATGTATTTAAAAAGGAACATAAAAATTATAGAATTAGTTGACTAATTATAAAAAAACGAGTATACTATATTAGTCGACTAATTTTATTGAAGAAAAGGGGGATGGCTTTGAAATTAAAGTTGGAAAGTATTAGAGATGAAATAGGTGAATTTATTTTTTTGTCTATGAATCTAAGAAGAATAAGTTTAAATAGTATAGGGCTATATAATGGTCAACCAATAATTTTAAAATTAATAGAAGAAAATCCAGGTCTTAGCCAAAAAGAATTTGCAAAACTTGCGCAAATTTCTAAACCAACTTTAAATGTAATGTTAAGTAGACTACAAAAAAAAGGATTTGTAGAAGTTAAATATGATGAAAAAAATTCTAAAACAAGTCATGTATATATTACAGAAAGTGGAAAAATAAAAAATAAAGATGCACAAAAAGTTTTAGATGAATTTCAAGAATTTCATTATTTAAATTTTACAGAAGAAGAAAAAGAAACTTTTAAAAAATTATTAAGCAAAATGTCAAAAAATTTAGAAAATAGATTAAAGGAGGCAGAATATGAAAATAACTAAATTTATGAAAGGAAATTGGAAATATGCAATATTAGCTCCTATATGTATATTAATAGATACATTAGGGTCAATGCTAGTACCATACTTTACATCTCTAATAATAGATAATGGTATAGCAAATAGTGATATAGGATACATATATAAAATAGGTATATATATGGTAATAGTTTCACTAATTTCCATGATAGGTGGATTTCTTGCAATGTATTTTTCTTCAAAGGCATCATATGGATTTGGAGCAAATTTAAGACAAGAATTAATAGATAAAATACAAGAATTTTCTTTTGCAAACATAAACAAATTTACAACATCATCTTTAATAACAAGGCTTACAAATGATGTGGAGGTTTTAGTAAATTTAGTTCAAATGTGTTTAAGAATGGTTGTAAGAACACCAATCATGTTAATTGGTGGAATATTTATGATGATAAATTTAAGCACAAGAATTGCAAAAATATTTTTCTTATTAATACCTATATTATTTATAGTAATGGGACTTGTAATTGTAAAAGCATTTCCATTATTTAAAATTGTTCAAGAAAAAATTGATAGAGTAAATGCAGTAATTAGAGAAAATTTAATAGGTGCAAGAGTTGTAAAATCTTTTGTAAGACAAGATTTTGAAAAAGAAAGATTTAAAAAAGCGAATAATGACTTAATGAATACAAGTATAAAAGGATTTAATATTATGCTTACATTAATGCCAGTTGTTTCACTTATAATGAACTTAGCAATAGCTGCTGTATTATGGGTAGGAGCTTCTGGACAAGTAGAAGTAGGTTCAATTAGTGCTTGTATAACATATATGACAATTACACTTATGAGTTTAATGATGTTATCAATGGTATTTATGAACTTTTCTAGAGCAAAAGCTTCAAATGATAGAATAAAAGAAATTTTATTAGAAAAACCAAGCATTCAAAACAAAGAGAATGTTGATACAAAAACTATAAAAAAAGGAAATGTTGAATACAATGTAAAAGAATTCTGCTTTGAGGACTCAGAAGGTGAAGCTATATTAAATAATATAAAATTCAAAGTAAATGCAGGAGAAACAGTAGCTATAATAGGATCTACAGGTACAGGAAAATCAACATTAGTAAATTTAATGCCAAGATTTTATGAAGTAACAGATGGATATGTAAAAATAGATGGTAAAGATGTAAAAGATTATGATATAAAAACTTTAAGAGATTCAATAGGAATGGTATTACAAGAAAATAGATTGTTTGCAGGTACTATAGAAGAAAATATTAGATGGGGAAAGAAAGATGCAACAGACGAAGAAGTAAAACATGCATGTCAAGTTGCACAAATTGATGATTTTATAGAAAATTTACCAGATAAATATAGTGCTAGAGTAGAACAAAGAGGGGCAAATTTTTCTGGTGGTCAAAAACAAAGGCTTGCAATTGCTAGAGCATTAGTGAAAAAACCAAAAATACTAATTCTTGACGATAGTGTTAGTGCATTAGATAGTACTACAGAAAATAATTTAAGAAAATCTTTAAAAGAAGAATTTAAAGATACAACAATATTTATGATTGTACAAAAAATTAGCAGTTGCAAAGATGTAGATAGAGTACTTGTAATAGATGATGGAACGATCGTAGGAAATGGAAAACATGAAGATTTAATTGAAAATAATGAAATTTACAAAGAAATATATGAATCACAAAAAGAAGTAATGCCAGAAAAATAACAGAAAGGAGAAAAAAATGAGTAGACCAATGGGAAGACCAAGTGGAAGAGGTCCAATGAGTGTTAATTTAGATAAGGCAAAAGACACAAAAGGTACTTTAAAAAGATTATTAACATATTTAAAAAATTCAAAAAAATTATTAATTTTAGCTGTTATATTTATTATATTAAGTGTTGTATTTAATCTAGCATCAACAGTTATTTTACAACCAATAATAGATGATTATATAATTCCATTATTAAAAAATCCAGAATCAATAGAATATAGAAATGGATGCATAAGAATGATTGCTTTACTAGTATTGATTTCTGTTTTATATGCTGTATGTACATTAGTACAATATAGATTAATGATAAAAGTTTCTCAAGGTACAGTAAAAAATATGAGAAACGAAGTTTTTGAAAAAATAGAAACATTACCTATAAAATATTTTGATACTCATCCTCATGGAGAATTGATGAGTAGAATAACAAATGATATTGACAATATTAGTACTGCATTAAATACAAGTATAAGTCAATTAATATCTGGAATTTTAACAATAACAGGAACATTAGTAGCAATGATTGTTATAAGTCCATTACTTGCTGCAATAAGTTTATTAAGCTTACCAATAATGTTAATTGTAGTTAAGAAAATTGCTGGATATAATAAAAAACAATTTATAAAACAACAAGAAGCATTAGCAGATGTAAATGGTTATATAGAAGAATATGTATCAGGACAAAAAGTTATAAAAGCTTTTAACAAAGAAGAAGATATAAAATCAGAATTTAGTGTAAAAAATTTAAAATTAAGAAATGATGGATTTATGGCTCAAACTGTTGCAGGAATGGTAATGCCTATAATGGGAAATATTAGTAATATAACAACAGCAGTAACAGCTGTTATATCTGGTATATTATGTATAAAAGGAAAAATTTCAGTAGGTACAATAACACTTTATACAAAATTTTCAAAAGAATATTCAAGACCAATTACAGAAATATCAAATCAATTTAATGTAATCCAATCAGGAATAGCTGGTGCAGAGAGAATTTTTGAAATATTAGATGAAAAAGAAGAATTTCCAAATAATGCTAAAAAACCAAAAATAAAAGAAGTAAAAGGTCATGTTGAAATAAAAGATGTACACTTTGGATATAAAAGAAATCAAGAAGTATTAAAAGAAATAAACATAGAAGCAAAACCAGGTGAAACAATCGCTTTAGTTGGGCCTACTGGTGCTGGTAAAACGACTATTATAAATTTACTTACAAGATTTTACGATGTAACAAAAGGAGCAATTTTAATTGACAATACTGATATAAGAGAAAGAGAAAAAGATTCTTTAAGAAATTCATTAGGTATAGTATTACAAGATACAGTACTATTTAATGAAAGTGTAATGGAAAATATTAGATATGGAAAACTTGACGCAACAGATGAAGAAGTTATAGAAGCTGCCAAACTTGCTGATGCACACAGCTTTATAAAAAGACTTCCAAATGGATATAACACTATTTTAAATGAAGATGCAAGCAATATTTCAAAAGGGCAAGCACAACTTATAAATATAGCAAGAGTTATATTAAAAAATCCAGAAATATTAGTACTTGATGAAGCAACAAGTAATGTAGATACACGTATGGAAGTGAAAGTACAACAAGCAATGAATAAACTCTTAGAAGGAAGAACAAGTTTTGTAATAGCACATAGATTATCAACAATAGTAAATGCAGACAAAATTTTAGTAGTAAATTCAGGAAGAATAGTAGAACAAGGAAGTCATTTAGAACTTATAAATAAAAAAGGAATATACTATAAAATGTATACAGGAATTTTTGAAGACTAGCTATAAATTTATAAAAAAATATGGCAAAATAACCAAAAAAACTATGGACAATTTTTGACAAAATAGATATAATAAGAAAAAGTCGAATAATGGAGGATTGTTTGTCATGTATGAAAGAAGTGCAATAGTTTTAGAAAGATATTTACAAACTATATTAGGTTATAGAAAAAGAAGTAACTTGAAAAATAACTATAAAAATTATTGTAAGTTAATAGAAGATGTTGAAAAATATCAAGAAGCATGTATTAAAGAAAAAGAAGCAGTTAAAGAATTCAATTCGACTTCGGAAGAAATTAGTGAAATTCAAAAAAGAGAGGATAAACTTTATAAGAAATCAGCTAAGTTAGAATACACAAGAAATATTATATTTAATAATATTGAAGTTGATCCAGAAGAAACTGAAAAATGTGTAATAAAAATAGAAGCATCAGTTGAAAAAAATTCAAATGAATTAATAGAACTTAGAAAAGAATTTATAGAAAAGGTAAAAGAATATTCTGTTAAGAGAAATTACATGCAAGAATGCAAGGAAAATAAAAAAGAAGCAGAAGCAGAATATAAAGAAACTTTAAAATCAACAATAGAAAATAAACAAAAAATAGAACAAGAAAATGTTGAACTTGTTAGAAAATTTATCGAACAAGAAGATAAACAATACAAAAAAGAATTAATACAAATAATGCAAGAAAATGGAGAAGGAGAAAAAAATCCTTTTGATCCAGACATAATAGAAAATGCTGCAACATTAGGTATTGATATAGCTAAAAAAGAAGCTGAATGTTACATATTTATATATGACAAAACAGAAAAATTATTGTCAGATATAGAAAAAAGATTAATAGAAATAAATAGATTTAAGAGATGGGCAAGAGATATTACAGTAAAATTAAATTTCTTAGCTGCTGAAAAAGAATACTTAGTTCAATTTTTAGATTATGAAAGAATAACAGTTATTCATCCAAAGAAAACACATAGAAAATTAATGTTAGAAGCTTGCAAAAATCTAGCTGATGATGTTCAACAAATAAATAATTTATTTGAATTAATTTTAAAAGAAATCGCTGGAAGGTCAACTAAAAAAGGATATAAGCAATTATACAATACATCATATTTATTAGAAATAGAACAAACAGAAGCAGATTTTCAAAAAGAAAAAGATAAAATAAATATAAATGCAGGAACAATAATTAATTCAAATTATTGGAGAATAGAAGGTATAAAAAATATTTATACAGTATTTTATAATAATGTTACTGAAGTATATGGAAAAGACTTAGACGAATTTGATTTACCAAAAGATAAGGAAACAGAAACAGTTGAAGAAAATGTAAATCAAATAGTAGAAGAAAAAGTTGAAGAAGTTAAACCTGTAGTAGATCCAATAGACTTGATTTTTGAAACAAATTCAAACAAAAAAGAAGAAAAAATAGAAGATGAAGAAGGATTTGTTTTTGTAGATTCTAATGAAGAATTAGATGAAGAATCAGAAGATGATGATTGGGAAGATTTAGACGAAGACATACCTGAAGATGATACTCATGAATTAAATATAGAAGAAAATACGGAAGAATTTGAAGATGAAGATTTTGTTGACGTAGAATATGATGAAGACGAAGAAAATCAAGTAAATAATAATGAAGTAGAATCAGAAGAAGTAGAAGATAAAGTTTCTATGTTTGAAGAAGATGATGGATATGATAATTACATAACAGATTTTAATGATGAGCAAGAAGAATCTTTATGGAACACATTAGATAGTAACAATAATAATATTAATCCAGAAGAAAATATAGAAGAGATAAAACCAAAGAAAAAAGGATTATTTAATAAATTATCAAAATTAAATAAAAAATCTAAAAAAGAAATGGCAAACTAAATAGCTAAAAGCTTTAGAAAAAAATAAAAGTATAAAAGAACCTATCTAGATTTATAATTAGAAATATGAAATTTTGTAATTATAAGTTTAAAATGGTTCTTTTTTTATATAATAAAAATTTTTATTATATAAAAATTATGCACACAAATTTTATCATATAAATTTAGCACGCAAACAAACACGAGGCAAATAAATATCCAGAAATTTCTTTAAATATTTTAGAAAAAATGTATTGATAAGAAAAAAGCAAAATGATATAATCATAATAGTATATTATGTAAGAAAGGAGATAAAATGAATCAGATATTAGTTTCTGAAAAGCTATATATAACACCAGAGCTTAGAAAAAAGAAAAACGCTTATAAAATTGATTTCTTTATTTCAATATTTTTAGTATGCATTTTATTCTCATATTACATATATGCAGAATATGATAAAAATAAAAATGAAGAATATTCGCAAGAAATTTTGTCAAGTGTGACTTTTGAAGATGATTTAATAGATGATACAACAATAAAATTTGCAGATAATTCTGTTGTGGTTATATTAAATGCAGAAGATCCATTTGAAGTAATATATACAGAACCTGTAGTAGAAGAAGAAATTGCAGAAGATGTTATAGAAAAAAATGTAAGGGTAACAGATAGTGGTCAAGAATATTACACAATAGCTACTATTGACATTCCAAAAATTGATGTGCATTATCCAATACTAAATACTACTACTGATGAATTACTTAAAATTTCTCCTACAAAATTCCATGGTCCAGAACCAAATGAAGTTGGAAATTTATGTATTGTAGGGCATAATTATAGAAATAAAAAGTTTTTCAGTAAAGTACTTCAACTAGAACTTGGTGATATTATACAAATTACAGACTTAAAAGGAAGAACTATAGAATATAAAATATATGATAGATATGTAGTAGACCCTTCTGATGTAGCATGTACAAGTCAAAGAACAAATGGAATGAAAGAAGTAACATTAATTACTTGCACAAATGACAGTAAACAAAGAGTTATAGTAAAAGCAAGAGAAGTTTAAAAAAACATTTCATGCGGGTTATGAAATGTTTTTTTGTATTATAAGTAATATATAAAAGGAGTATTTATGGAAGTAATACGTTTTAATGGAAAAATTACGGTGGAGGATATAGAAAATTTAAATAAAAACTTACCTAAAGTAATTGAAATTTCTAGTACAAAAGGTCAAAGTGCAGAAATTTTGTCAAAATTAAATCCAGAAATAAAAGTAAAAATTATAGATGAAGAACCTTCAAAAAAAGGTGATTTCTATGATGAAAATTCTTCAACAATTACTGTTGAAGAATTATGCAAAATGCTAAATTTATTTGAAAAGATGGAAAATGAAATAGATGTAAATTGGACAGACTTAGAAGCTTCTTTGCATACATATATAGAATTAATAAAAAATTCAAGAGAAGAATACCCAAAATTACAAAAAGCAGAAAGTTTGGAAAATTTATCAGAAACTTTAGCATTAAAATATAGAGAAGCTATTAAAAGATTAGATATTCCTTGTAAATATTTAAAAGATGAAAAAGGGTTTGCTTGGAATGAAATAGAAATTGATGGAAAAAATTATAAAGTAGATTTATTACAAGAAGTTATTGATAATTCTGAAAAAGATATAGACATACTTAAATTTTTAACACCTGTTTCTTATGATAAAGTAAAAAATGAAAAAGAAGACAAAGTTGAACACAAAAATGAAAGTTTACAAATAAAAGAAGATGAAAAACAAAGTATCAATGAAAAAGATATTTTAAAAGCATATGAAGTAATTTCTTCAAAGAGGAATATTTTTGAAGAAAGAGAAAGACCTAAAATTACAGTAAAAAGTAAAGAATTAGCTGGAATTTTTAAAGGTAATGAAATTACAAAAGAAGATTTTGCAGAAGTAAAATCAATAAAAATAGCTTTAAAAGATGCAGATATTTCAGAGCTTTCAGAAGATTTAAAGGAAATTTCTACATATTATCCAGAAGTTCTTGAAAATGTTGAAATAGAAAATACAACAAATACTCATATAAATATGCAACAAGTTGTTGATCAAATTTGTGAACCAAAAGATGACTTGCAACAAACTGATAGAAATATAAGTATTACAGTTTCAAGTAAATTTGCAGAAGATTTTGATTTGGATTTTTCAAATGTACCAGCTATTCCTACAAATCAAAAAAGTGTTGATAGTGAAAAAAAACAAAGAATAGTATTAAAAAACATATCAGATACAGCAATAAAAATACCAAGTTTAAAAGGAAAAATTTCTCCTAATATTACTGAAATTGAAACAGAGGGATTAGACCTCGAGAATTTAGATATATCTGAAACAAATGTAAAAAGTTTAAAAGTAAATTCTGAACTTTCTAAAAATATTGCGAATATAAAAGGTGTAGAAAATCTTACTGGAATAAGATTAGAAGCTGTTAATCAATATGAATTTAGCAGTGTATTTCCAATGGTAGTGTCGGCTACTTCTAATATTCATGATTTTGATGTTTCAAATGTTGACTTAAAAGATAACAAGATATTAGAAAGTTTAGCTACAAATCCAAATTTAACAAATATAAAAATATTTGGGTGTAGTTTGAATAATTTAGATGGATTAGAACAATTTGATGGCAGACTAGCATATTTAAATATAATGAGAAATGAATTGCCAGTAGCAGAAATAGGAAGACTAAGTGATTTTAGAGCAAGAAATCCATATCTTACATTATATGCGAATGACAATAGTTCAATTGTAAATACTATCTCAGCATTACCAGAAATTTCAGATAATTCTCATATAGCAATTGAAGAACAATTTTATTCACCAGGTATTTTTCAAAATAGAATTAATAAAGTAGATAGTGTAAATTTTTTATTATATAATGCTCCTAATATTCCCTATTATATTAAAGATGCAGAAACAATAAGAAAAGATTTAAATATAAAATTAAATCCAATGATGATTGAAAATGATGATGAAATAGATACATTTGATTTTAATAAAGATTATTTAAGAGATGGAACTTTATTACTTACAATACCACAAATAGAAAGATTAATATCATCTGGAAGAACAATACCACAAAATATAAGAATAAGAATTAATGATGTATCTGAACTTTCAAGTCAAAAAACAAGTGAGCTTTTAAGAGATATTAGTAGCAAAGGAATGAACTTATCTGAAGTTCAAATATTAGATAAAAATGCAGATAATGAATTAACAGAAACAACACCATATTCTATAAACCAATATATATATATAAGAGAAACTTTGGATAAAATAGTGTCTGGAATAAATCCAAATGAACCAGATTTAGATAAATTTGCAGTAATTTATCAAAGACTTATGGATTCAATAAAATATGATTATGATGTTATAGGTACAGCAAATAATTCAGTAGAAGCTTTATATAAAGCAGAAAAACATAATTCTTCTAGAAATTTATTAGAAGGACTTGAAGAAGGAAAATGTGTGTGTGCAGGATATGCAGATATTTTAAGAAATGCATTATCATTAGTAGGAATTAATTCAAGATTAAATACAGGAAATACTATACAAGGAAGATTTGATACACGTCATGCTTGGAATCAAATATATTTAGATGATGGTTCAGGAACAAAAAGATGGTATAATACAGATTTAACATGGGATGCTGAACTTTCTAAAAATGATTATACACTTTTAGGAGAAGCAAATTTTAAAAAAGAACATCAACAAATTCTTACACAAGACATAGAAAATGTTGAAAGAAATGATTATAATAGAGTAGCTGTTAGAAATGCTTTTGCACGTGCTAAAAATAGAAGTTTTGATTTTAGAACAGTAGGTGCAGAAATTGATATACCAGAAGATCCAAAATTAAATATGATAATAATAGATCCAGATAAAATTGCAGAAGAATATAGACGTAGAAAAAATGATATGTATGCTAAATTTTATGGAGATGGAAATTATCAAAAAGAATTTGAAGAAAGAAATAGAAGATATAAAAATCATGAAATCGAAATGGCTGCAGCTGGTATAACATATAAAACAATAGAAGATTATCCTGAAAAAGAAGATGATGAAAAATTCTTATTATTGGATAAATACAAAGAAGCATTAGAAAGAAAAACACGTTATGAAGCAGGAGATACAGCTGTATATACAGGAACTCAGGTTCAAATAGATAAAGCATTTGAAAAAGATAAAGAATATGTTGAAACTCGTAATCATACATTTGATCAACATAAAAATACTCAAAAAGATTTAAGTACTTTGGGAAAATATGGAGAAAGAATGCCATATATACCAAAGCAAACAGGTGCAGTAAAAAATATAGTAAGAGCAGTGGGAAATGTAGGTATATTTACGAGAAATCTGGTAAGTCCTGTTTATAGAGTGGTTGGAAGATATGTAGCACAGCCATTACATAGAATGATAACAAATAACAAAGAAGCATCACCATATAGAAATAATTGGTATCATAGAATGGTTGCCAGAAGAGATTATTTTGAAGATATTAATAATACTTCAAATCCAGGACATCCTATAAGAAATGCAATAAAATCTAGAGTAGAAGCAATAACACAAGCACAAAAAGGAAATGAAGCAGTATTAAGAGCGGGTGCAGCAGATATAAGAGAAAACATTGTAAGACAAGAAAAAGAAAAAATGCTGTTGGAAAATCTAAAAAATAAAAAAGATGAATTTGATACACAAATTCAAAGTTTAGAAGAAGAAATTAGAAATAATCCAAATGCTGTAAATATTAATGATGTAATAAAAGCATTAGAAGATAAAAAAAATAGTAGAGATAACGTAGATAATCTAATAGCTAACTATGCAAATAAAATAGAAGGTACATCACAAACAGATGCAGTAAGTGACAAACAACATGCAATAGCAAGTAAAGAAGTAAATACTATGAGAGTAACTGCAATTAAAGGTGTAGCAAAAGGAATTGCAATAAAATATGTGGGACCAAAAGTACATGAATGGCTATTAGAAAGAGGAAAAACTACAAGAAGTATAGATATTAAGACAGAAGTACCAGAAACAAAAAGTAGATGGGTTGAGCCAACATACAAAAATGAAACGGTTCCAATTTATGAAGATGTAATTGATACGAAAAAAACTATGTCTGATATTATTTCTACAAATAAAGGAAAAGATGTAACAGGATTTTATTCTGTATATGGTGGAGAAAAAGGTGCTTCAACATATACATTAACAGGAAATGAAAAAATAACAGCTATATTCCAATCTAAAGGATTAGGTGGAAAAGGATTATCAGATAATGTTGGATTAAAAGCACCAACGTTTACAGATGGAACATTTAGTAGTGGATTATTAGATGCAAATGGATTTTTAAATCAAAATACTACATTAACAGAATTAGTAGAGGCATTAAATGAAGGAAATATAGATGTTTCAAAATTAAGTGATATGTATGTATCTGTTGGAGACAGATATTGGACAAAACTTTCAGATTTGGTAGGAAATGTGACAACAAAAGTTAAAGTGGGAGAAGAGGTAAAACAAGTTTTAGATGTTGCAGGACATTATGAAGATTATACAGAAATGGTAGAAAAAATAATAACTACTACAGAGGTTGTAACAAATCCTGCAATTAAAAAAGCAGTAAATTTAGGAAGTAAAATAGAAGAAGGTACAATTATGGTAGATGGAATTTTAGATTTAGCAGAAAATTTAAGAAAAACAACATCAGATGTAAAATCAAATAAAAAAGAACCTAGAAAGTATACATTTAATGAAGAAGTAGGAGATGTTCCAAAATCTAAGAAAGAGTATAAAAAACATGTAGATGAAGGAAGATAAAGTTAAAGCATAAAGAAATAAAATATAAAAATTCAAAAATAAAAAATCTATTTAGTTGGTACAAAAGTATCAAATGCTAAATAGATTTTTTTATGACTTTTAATGTTACCATAAGATACTAAATTTCATATTATAGTATATATAAAATATGGAAGGAGTATATTATGGCAAAAGTATTAGTGTACAATAATTATAGCAATAGAATGGAAACATATTATAGAGGTGAGGCACAAAGTATGCCTTACAATTCAAATAGAACATTAACAGTAGGAGAATTTAGAGGATCAAGTAATTCTGGATTATTATGGACAGATAGAAGATGTATGGAAGCTTGGAATAGCTTTAGATATATTTATGGAAGAGGAATTTTTGTAGGATTTGCTTTTAAAAGACCGTGGGAAGGAGGACACAGCAATCTTTCACAACATTATGCAGGATTAGCATTTGACGTTGGACAAAACTTAAATAATACAGAGAGAAATGCAATGAGAAATTTGGCAATAAATTCAGGAATATGGAATTATGTAGAACCAGCAAATCTTACACCTAGATGGGTGCATTTTGATGAAAGGCAAGTAGCGTTTGGATATCCGTTGTTGAGGCAAGAAAGCAGAGGAGTATATGTCTGCATATTACAAGATGGACTTACAACTTTGGGATATGATACGGGAGGACTTGATGGAGTATTTGGAATAAAAACGAGAGAATCTGTTGAAGAATATCAAAGAAGAAAAGAATTGACAATAGATGGTTTGGTAGGAACAAATACATGGAACGCATTAATGGCAGATGTTGTAGGAAAAGGAGCTACTAATACAACAATTTTAGCAAATAACAACTAAAAATTTAAGATTTTTTTTCAAAAATTAGTAGTGACAAAAAAAGTAAATATAGATATAATAGAATATATGAAAAAAGGAGATGAACTAATTGATAGAAAAGTTTATAGAAGAAACTGAAAATATTGATGATTTAGTAGCTTTTTTGAATGTATATATGACGATTGATAATGAAGAAAATCCAATATCTATATGCAATCAAGAAATATATGATGATATTGAAGAAGAAATAGTTTCTAGTAAAAAGCTTGAAGAAATGAAAAAAATCCAGGTTCATCAAATATTAAAAGAAGGTATAGAAAAACATGTAAATGAGCTTTGCATAGATACTTGTCAGGATTTATGGAAAAAGAACATTTACACAAAAGAAATAAAAGTAGATGAAAATAAAATAGAAATAATTTTAGATAAATTAAATGAAGAAAATGTTTCAATTTTTGGAAAAAGAGCAGAAAAAAATGAAAATAAATATATTCTTAATGAAAATAATGAATATACAATACAAGTCCAAAGAACAAATAAAACAGATGGGGCAATAAAAAGTGAATTAAAAAACTCAATAAAATACTTTTTTATACAAGATATAGAAACAGGATTTTTAGATAAGAAAAAGTTTTTAATGAATGTATGTGACTGTGAAAAAGTTGAAGGCATGAAAGAAAATTCTGAAAATTTAAATATAAAAATCGTTTTTGACGAAAGTAAAATGGAAAAGACTTTTGAAGAATATTTAAAAGAAAAAAATTATGAACATTTGTATTTAAAAGAAGAAGATAGAGTGTATTTAGATGAATATTATTTAAATGCTCATAAAAATTATTTAAAAGCAAAAGAAATGTAAAGTAAAACTTTAACATTTCTTTTTTTATATAAAAGAATAATTTAATCTGATTTTATTTAAAAAAATGAAAATAAATCTTGATTTATTAAAATATATATGATAATATACAAATATAAAATAGGAATAAATCCTACTTTGAGGAGATTTTTATGAAAAATTATTCTAAACAAAGAGAAGAAATAATAGATGTAGTAAAAGAATTGTATACACATCCAACAGCAGAAGATATATATATGATAGTAAAAGCTAAAGATCCTGCTGTTAGCAGAAGTACTGTGTATAGAAATTTAGGACTTCTTGTAGAAAATAATATTATAAATAAAATAACATCTGCAGCAGGTCCAGATAGATATGATTATGTTCGAGATGTTCATAATCATGCAATTTGTACTAAATGTGGTAAAGTATTTGATTTTGAACACAATTTTAATTTTAATAGAATAAGAAAAGAAATTAGAGAAAAAACAGGTGTAGAAATCTCTATAAAAGGATTTACATTTGAAGGAATTTGTAGTGAATGCAAAAATAAATAGTTTTAGGAGGAAAAAAATGGATTTAAAAGGAACAAAAACAGAAAAAAATTTAATGGATGCTTTTGCTGGAGAGTCACAAGCAAGAAATAAATATACATATTATGCCAGTAAAGCTAAAAAAGAAGGATATGAACAAATAGCTTCATTATTCTTAGAAACAGCAGATAATGAAAAAGAACATGCAAAATTATGGTTTAAATTATTACATAATAATGATGTACCAACAACAGCAGAAAATTTAAAAGATGCAGCAGAAGGAGAAAATTATGAATGGACAGATATGTATGATAGAATGGCAAAAGAAGCTAGAGAAGAAGGATTTGATCATATTGCATTTTTATTTGAAAGCGTTGGAAAAATAGAAAAAGAACATGAAGAAAGATATAAAAAATTATTAGAAAATGTTGAAAATGGATTAGTATTTTCAAAAGATGGAGAAAAAATCTGGAAATGCAGAAATTGTGGACATATTGTCATAGGAAAAGAAGCTCCAGAAGTTTGCCCAGTTTGTGTACATCCAAAAGCATTTTTTGAAGTAAAAGCAGAAAATTATTAAAAATAAAAAATATAGTAAAATTTTAATTTTACTATATTTTTTTTTGAGTTTATGATATAAATATTTATAAGAAAAGTAATTGGAGATATTTATGAATAATGAAGAATTTAAATTAGGAATTAAAACAACAATAACAATAACATTAGTAATTATAGGAATAATCATAGGAGTTTTAATTTATGTATTTAGCTCAAGAAATACAGAAGCAGATATTTATGCAGAAATACTTTCAAACACAACAAAAGATTTAAATTCTACGTCAGTATCAGAAATTTCTTTAGAAACAAAAGGAATAGATAAAAAAGAATTTGAAAGTTATTTAAAATTATTTGGGCATTTGGTTAAAGAATATCCAGAATTAGTTGAAAAAGAAGAAAAACATACGTTAATGCTAGATGCAGCTGTAGAATTGTTAAATACAATGTATACATATGAAGAAAATAATGCTAATGAAAATCTTGTTTTGGAAGCTGACAAGATAAATAAAATTGTTAGAGAAATGAATGGAGAATATATTAATAAAAAATTAAATGTTAAAAATAGATATAAATATGATGAAGAAAAAAATGAATATATTGTCCAAGTAAATGATTTTAATGAATGCCTACTTATAGAAACATTAAACATTGTAAAAGAAGATGAAAAAATAGAAGCAGAATTTAAAGTGGCTTTTCCAGATGAAAAAAGTTTTTCAGATTACACAAATAATTTACCAGTAGAAATGCAAACATATACTGTAAAAGCAGTTATTCTAGAAAATTCAGAATATGAATATTCTAAATATTATGTAAGCAATATAGATGTTATAAAAAAAGAAACAGTATCATATAATTAAAAGTTTAAATATAAAAAATATAAATAAAAAATCACAAATATTTTATTATTTGTGATTTTTTTTAAGTTTTTTTTAAGAGAGAACACATATAATAAAATTGCAATTTAAATTATGAAAGGACAAAAAATGAAAAAAAAGAATAAGGTTTTGATTATATTAGCAATAGTATTGATATTAATAATAGTATTAATATTTACTTTAGTTTTTAAATTTAAAGAAAAAGATAATATTTCAATTACAGAAAAAGTAGTTGAAGTTTCAAATCAGACCATAATATCAACATTAACAGCTTCAGGAGAGGTAGAGGCTGCTAACATTGAAAAAATATCATTAAACACAAGCTATTATTATTTAACAATGTGTGTAGAAAAAGAAGAATTAGTTAAAAAAGGTGAAAATATTTTAAAATATACAAATGGAAAATATTTAGTAGCACCATATGATTGTGTAATAATGGGAATTAATGTTCCAGAAGCAAAAGATATTTGTACATCAAGCAACTATGTATATATAGCATCTATTGATGAATTAAATATGAATATAAATATTAGTGAAGAAGATATAAAAAAAGTAAGCACTAATCAAGAAGTAGAAATAGTTGCAAATTATGATGAATCTAAAATATATAAAGGAAAAATAACTAAAATAAATGATATAGGAACAGCGAGTTCAGGTGGAACAAATTTTGCTGCAATAGCAAGTATAGAAAATGATGGATATTTGAAATTAGGAATGTCTGCTACTTGTACTATTACACTTGAAAAAGATGAAAATGTAGTAGCTCTTCCAATAGAAGCAATTCAATATGAAGATGATAAAAAATTTGTATACAAATTAAGTGAAAATAATGAAACAGAAAAAAAAATATATGTAGAAACTGGAAAATCAGATGCAAATTATGTTGAAATAACATCAGGTTTATCTTTAGGAAACAAAGTAAAATATGATGAAATAAAAGTAGTGGAAAATAAGAATGATACTAAAAAAGAAACAAAATCAATAACATCTTTTATAGATAATGATAAAGGTTCAGAAAGAAGAGGAGGTAGAAATAGATAAATGATAAAACTAAAAAATATAAATAAAAGTTTTATTATGGGTGATGAAGAAATAAAAGCTTTAGATAATATAAACTTTGAAGTAAAAAAAGGCGAATATGTATCTATAATAGGACCTTCTGGTAGTGGTAAATCTACACTTATGAACATACTTGGATTATTAGATGTTCCAGATACAGGAGAATATCTTTTAGACAATGTAGATACAAAAGAACTTTCTGATAATGCACTTGCAAAACTTAGAAATAAAAAAATAGGTTTTGTATTTCAAAATTTTAATTTACTTACTAAATTGACAGCATGGGAAAATGTTCAAGTGCCACTTATATATCAAGGAATATCAGAAAAAGAATCAAAAAAGATAGCTTATGAATATTTAGAAAAAGTAGGTTTAAAAGGAAGAGAAAAACATCTCCCAAAACAATTATCTGGTGGTCAACAGCAAAGAGTTGCTATAGCAAGAGCTTTATCTTGCAAACCAGAAATACTGCTTGCAGATGAACCAACAGGTGCACTAGATTCTAAAACAGGTGAAGAAATAACAGAAATGTTAAAACAATTAAATGAAAATGGTCAAACAATAATTCTTATAACACATGATAATAATGTAGCTCATAAAGCTAAAAGAATTGTAAGAATAGCAGACGGTAGATTATACAATGAGGAGGTAAATAATGGTTAAATTATTGAATATTGTTAAAATAGCCTTCAAAAATATAAAAAGTAATAAACTAAGATCAGCTCTTACAATGCTTGGATTAATAATAGGTATAGCTTCAGTAATTGTTTTAGTTGGAATTGGAAGTGGCGCTACTAGCAATATAGAAGATAGTGTTAAAAGCTTAGGAACAGATATATTAACAATAAATATAAATTCATCAGATACAAGTTTTGAATATGATAATTTAGATGAATTAAAAGAAATAACTAATATAAGTGAAATAGCACCATATAAGAATATATCTGCTTCTGTAAATAGAGGAACAACAACATCTTCAAAAGCTACAATACTTGCAACAAATAGTAATTATTTAGAAATATCAAATTTAGAACTTGAAAAAGGAAGAAAAATTTCCCCAATAGATATAGAAAATAGCACAAAAGCATGTATATTGGGTTCAGAAATTGCAGAAACATTATTTAATTTAACAAATCCAATAGGAGAAAAAATAAAATTAAATGGTGATAATTATACAGTTATAGGAGTACTTACAGAACAAGGATCATCAATGGGAAATAATGTAGATAGCACAATACTAATTCCTATAACAGCAGCTAAATATTTTGATGAAGATTTAAAAATAAATAATATTTACGTAAAAGTAGAAAATGAAGATTATATAGAATTAACACAAACAAGTTTAGAAAATTACATAAGAGAAAAATTAATAATTTCAACAGATGATTTTAGTGTGTCATCACAAGATTCTATGTTAGATGCAATGAGCAATATAGGAACAACACTTTCTTTATTACTTGGAGGAATAGCAAGTATTTCTCTTGTAGTTGGTGGAATCGGAGTTATGAATGTTATGCTAGTTTCAGTAACAGAAAGAACAAAAGAAATAGGAATAAGAAAATCATTAGGAGCCAAAAAAAGAGATATATTATTACAATTTTTAGTTGAGTCTTTAGTATTAAGTCTAATAGGTGGAGTAATAGGTATAATGTTAGGTTTAATACTTGGAAATGTTACAGAAAAAATAGGATTATCTTTTTCAGTATCAAGTTTTGTAATATTAATATCATTTTCTTCTAGCGCATTAATTGGTTTAATATTTGGTATTTTCCCAGCATATAGAGCAGCATGTTTAAAACCAATAGATGCATTAAGAACAGAATAGTAAAAGGAGATTATATATGAGAGTAAAAAAGATAAATTTTGCAATTATAATATCAATATTAGCAATGATTAATATAGTTTCTCTTTTTAGTAAATCATTTGCAGTAGAAAAAATTTGTACACCTAGTAAAGAAAAAGCATTACCAGGAGAGAAAATTAATATTAATATTGATGTTTCTAAAATAGAATATCAAAAATTTAAAATAGAAATAAGCAATAATTTAAATATTGGTGAAGGAAAAATAGAAGGTGAAACACAAGTTAATATACAATCTTCTACAAGTAATACATTAGTATTAAATGCAAATAATACAATTAATTCTCTATCAATAAATTATACAATGCCTGACCAAGAAACTAATGTGAAGTTTGTTATAAAAATAATAAAATTAGAGGATAAGCCAATAATATCTCAAAATGTTATAGATAATGAAATTGTTAATGAAATAATAGGAACAGAAACAATCGAAACAGATTATGTAGAAGAGGAAATAATTATTAATGTATCAAAAAATAATATAGAATTTTCTCCTACAAATAATGTAATAGGAAATTTGATAGGAAATGTAATAGATAATAATGTGAATGAAAATGAGGATAAAAAAGATTTTTTTGGTGATAAAGAAGGCTTTGAAGATAAAGACATATTAGGTGCTATAAAAGATAAAGATGGAATGATGAAACAAGAAAAAGAATTTGCTAGTATGAAAGAAATGATGAAAAAAATGGAAGATGATTTAACAGAAGCAAATACAAAAATATCATCACTTCAAAATACAGTAAAATACCAAGGTTCACAAAATAATTATTTAAAAGAATTAAAAATAGTAGGATATGATTTTAAAAATACATTTAAAAAGACAACAACAACATATTTTGCAGATGTAGAAAGTAACGTAGAAAGTGTAAGCATAACAGCAAAACCAGAAGATACAAGTGCTGTTGTAACAATATATGGAAATACATCAATAAAGACAGGTAAAAATAAAATTATAATAACAGTTACAGCAGATGATGGTAGTGAAAGAGTTTATAGAATTTATGTAACAAAAAAATAAGAGGTTTATAGATATATCCCAAAAATCTAAATAAATATAAAAAGGAATTATTATGAATAAGAAAAAAAATCCAATTGTTTTTGTAATTATAGTTTTAATATTAATTTTATGTATAATGTTATTTTTATATTTTAAACCAACAACTAATCAAGAAGAGGCAGATAATACAAATATAAAAACAGTAAATGCAATAACAACAACTATTGAAAATACATTATCAAATTCTGGGCAAATATCTTCAGAATTAGATGAAAAAGTAAAATTACATGCTTCATATTATTTTGAAGAATTATTAATTGAAGAAAATTTGTTTATAGAAGAGGGAACAAATATTATAGAATATACAAATGGAACATATCTAACAGCACCATATGATTGTGTATTAATATCTAGTAATTTACCTAATGAAGATGAAATATGTACATCAGAACATTATATAGAAATTCAATCAATAGATACTTTATGTATGAGTTTAAGTATTAGCGAAACTGATATTAATAAAGTAGAAATTGGTGATGAAGTAGATATAACACTTTCAGCAAATAATGAAAAAATAACTGGATATATAACCAAAATATCTGAAATAGGAACATATAGTTCAAGTGGTTCATATTTTACAGCTACAGTTACATTTGAAAATAATGGAAATTTAAAAATAGGAATGTCTGCTACTTGTGAAATAATTGTAGAAAAGGCAGAAAATGTAATAGCTGTACCAAATGAAGCAATTCAAACTGCAAATGATCAAAGCTACGTAGTTGTTGTAAAAGATGGAAAAACAGAAAACGTAAATGTTGAAACAGGAATATCAAATGATGCATACACAGAAATAAAATCTGGATTAACTGGAAATGAAAGTGTACAAATGATAGAAACAGAGAAAACATCAACAAATAACTTTAGTGGTGGAATGAATTTTGAAAAAGGAAATAGAGATTTTAAAGAAAATATGGGTGGTGGTATGAAACCAGAAGGAATGCAAATGCCATCAATGCCTGGAATGTAAAAGCCTCCTTTGTTAAAAAGATGTATTAAATTAATTAATGCATCTTTTTTATTATTTTCATATTATAATTACATAATAACGAAAAAAGTGACAAATTATTCAAAAAATAATTTATTGTTTTTAAAAATTTAAAATACTTTGTTGAAAAAAGTAATATTTTGTGCATCAAAAAAATATAGGTGTATAATATAAGTGTTCATATGGTATAAGTTTTATGAACAAACTTCTTTTGTTATCATAAAAGAATATTTATGATGTACAAAGAAGAAAATTAAATGCACACATACATGAACAGGAGGAATATTATGACAATTTTAAGAAAAACAATTTGTATGTGTTTAGTATCAATTATGTGCATTTGCACGTTTTCGAATGTTGCATTTGCAATGGAAAATGAAACAAAAGAAATGCAATCAACGTATGAGCAAGCAAGGTCTACAAATGGATTTGTTTGGAAAACAAATACTTCATCACTTACAGTAACACTTAGTAAAGATGCAAAAATAAATTCAACTACTAAGAGTTATACAGGTGTTCTCTCAAAAGGAAATTCTGGAGTATATGTTTTTAACTTCAAAAACAATTCCACCAATACAGTGTATTCACTTTCTTTTGTTTGTGATGGAGGTACTTATAATGAAAAAATGGGAGTAACCCTTCCAAGTGGTACTTATACTGTTACATTAAGAGTGTCTCCATCTAATTGTACCTTATCTCAACTTACATGTAATTTTGTAAATTAAGAATTGAAAACATAGCAATTATTTTATTGTGTGCATTTAATTTGCGGGGGATGAGTTTTTTCATTCTCCTTTATAAAAGTATATAGTAATCTATATAATTTAGATGTATAATATAAAAGGGAGGGAATAAAATAAAAAATAAGATTTTAAAAACTAGTTTGATAATTTTAGTGGTGCTATTAATTTTATTTGGATTAAATTTTTTTAGAAATTATAAAATTTTAAAAGAAATTTATAACGAAACAGACGGATTCCTAGAAAATGCAACTAATTTATATACAAAAGTAATTCATAAAATAGGTGACAATTATATTCAAGAATATGAAATTTTATATAAAGATGGTAAATACAATTATAAATTTTCTCAAAATGGAAAAATGCTTACATTGATGTGGGGAAATTTAAATACACAAGAATTTATTGAATATGAACTTGCAGATGATGGAACATACCAGAAAAGGGAACCAGTATTTAGTGAAAATCCTAATTTAGAAGATGGTGATTTTAAATTATTATTTGAAGAAGCAACTTTCGAAGAGGCAATAAAATCAAATATTTTTAGATACATAAACACTATTAATGATTGTTATGTGATAAATCTTCGAAGAGATAGAAAAATAGTAAATAAAGATACAGGATTTGTAGTACATACAGTAAGTATGTTAAAAGAATTACAAATTTATCAATACTCATCTTATATGTTAGAAGGTATTGTAAAAGATGAAGATGTTGAAAAACCTAATTTATAAAATTTTTTGATTATAAAATAACGAAAAAAGTGATAAATTATTTTTTGAATGACTTATCACTTTTTTAAATTAAAAATATTTTACTGAAAAAAAGTAATATTTTTCCAAAATTAATTTGAATTTTGATAATATTATTGTGTAACTAATTAATTTTACTCTAAGTTCATTAATACTCATAATTATGTTTAAGAGTGAACAAAGAGTAGTTTGAGAAACAGCAAAAATATATAAACATTTTAGGAGGTATGCAGTATGAAAAAAATGAGTGTATTTTTAGCTATTCTGATGATTGTTACAATGATTATGCCGTGTACTGCTTTTGCATCAGAAAGCGATTGGCCAGAAGGTATCCCAGAAAATGCGGAAGTTCATGTAGTTGAAATTGAAATTCCCCCTATTGAAGAAGATGATGGAGTATCTCCACAATTATGGGATCAGAGAGAAAAAGAAATGGAAAATGGTGCAGAAATTATGGCTGCGTGCTTTGCTACGATGTATAATTATGCAGCATTTGAAACAAAAGCTGTAGTTACAAGTGGTGTGGCAACAGGAAAATTCCTTACCAATTTTTATGATGATGGTGAAATCATTAGATCGGTGTATATCAATCCAGATGGAACAACCCAAAAAGAAGATTGGATTTCCTTAAATGCAGAAAGCACCTACATTATAAGAGTATTTAATTTTACAGGTGCCACAATTAAAGCAACTGTAACATATTATACTTGGCAGTAAATTTAAAAATTGAAACAATAAAAAATAGTTAGTAATAATATTTTTGCTGTTTCTCACTATAATAGCAAAGCTAGGATTTTATCCTAGCTTTGTTTTGTAAGTTTTAATTTTTCTTTATTATTATTTATTTCAAAATTTAATTTTAATTTTTCTATTTCTTGATAATTACTAACAGGAAATACAAATAAAATATAATCATCTCTAAATCTAAAATCATTATTAGGATAATAAATATTTCTATTATTATCTTTTAAGTAAACAGAATCTTTGTTGATCGAACTAGATGTATTAAAAAATAATTCTACTTTAAGATTTGTACTTGAAAGAACAATATTATAATTTTCTATATAATCTGGTTTATTTGTAATTTCGAAATTTGTTGAATTATTATCTAAATTTAAATTGTTAAATTCAATATTAAAATTAATATCATGTTTTAAATAATAATTATCTATTGATATTTCTGAAAAAGAAATATTTATATTTTCAATATTAGTTGCTGGAAAGGAATTATTTTCATTATAGCAATGCAATATATAATAAACATCATTTTCTAATTTTACTGAAGATGCACTTAAATATGATGATATATAATTTGGCGATATGGTATAGAATGTATAATAATTTTCAAAATTGTCAGTAACTTCAAGGTCTTTTAATAAAATTTGATTAATATTATTAATATTTGTGTTTGAACAATATTCTTCAATTCCACTAAATCTTAAAACTAAATCAAAATTATATTCGTTTATTAAAGCAAATTCTGCTTTTACCTTTAATCCGCTTTCAATTTCAATATAGTCCATATCTACGTTTTTTATATTGCCATATTCAAGAGCAGTTTCTATACCTTTATCAATAGTTGAAAAAAGCATGTCTAAAGAAGTTTGCTTTTTAAATGCAAAAGTAGCACCTTCTGCTAAAATAACTACAGTTGTAAAAGTACCTAAAACTTTTGTTAAAAGTTTTTTTGTTTTTTGCTTTTTGTATGTACGTTCTTCTTGCACTTTTCGCACTTTTAAAATAGTTTTATCAATAAGTTCATCAGAAGGTTTAATTTGACTTTTTATTTGGTTACATTCATTTTTAATTAAGTTATCTGAATTATTATTCATAATAAAATCCAACCTTATTTAAAATTTCTTTTAATTCTCTTCTGCCTCTTTTTAATCTTGTTTTAACAGCACTTTCTGTTATATCTAATTCTTTTCCAATTTCTTTAATATGCATATTATTTAAATAGTAAAGTTTAAGAACGACTTTATAAGTATCTTTTAGATAATCTATTAGTTGAGATACTTTTGGTTCTTCAACTTCTTGCATAGTATCTATTAAAATATTTTCGTCAAGTTCTAAACATTGAGTTAATTTTTTGTGCTTATTAAAATTAATAGCAGAATGTTTTGTTGCTTTTTTAAGCCATCTTTCTTTGTGAATATCATCTGTTAATCTATTAAAATATTTACAGTATTTTACAAAAACATCTTGAAATACGTCTTCTGCATCTGAAACTGAAGAAGTGTTTGCATATGCGATAGTGTATACGATATTTGCAAATTTTTTTATATCTTCTTCAATTTGATTTTCTGATTGTTCATCTTTTTTTATCATTTTATTCTCCCCAAAAAATATATTTTTACAAATATATAAAAAAGATTTTCTTTGTTTATTTTATAATTTTAGCACACTTTATAATAATTTGTATAGTCTTAATTATTAAAAAAATATTAAGACTTGATATTTGAGCTTTAATAATAAAGAAAAATATGATATTATCATAAAAAATATTTTTAATAAAAGAAGGTGTGAAATATGAAAAAAGAAAATATAAAAACTATAAGAAAAATAGCCTTTATTGTGGCTGTGACTATATTTGTAGTTGTTAGCATTTTTTTATTTCCATTATTTAAAAATATTTCTACAGATGAAGGAAGAGTACTTGCTAAAAAAGTTTTAGAAAATTTAGGATTTGTAGGTATGATATGTATAATATCATTAGAAATTTTAAAAGTTTTCGTAGTAATGCTTCCTGGTGAACCAATAGAACTTTTAGCAGGTATGTGTTATGGTCCAATAGGAGGAATAGTAGTTATATATATAGGAATTGCAATAAGTACATTTTTTATATCACATATTGTAAAAAAACAAGGAATAGAATTAGTTAAAGATATAGTGCCAGAAGAAAAGCTTAGCAAAGTAGAAGAAATTTTAAATAATAATCCTAAAAAAGTAGAAATGACACTATTTATTTTATATTTTTTACCAATATTGCCAAAAGATTTTTTAACATACATAGGAAGTTTATTGCCAATATCAACTAAAAAGTTTTTAGGTATATCATTGTGTGCAAGATTTCCAGCTGTAATATCATCAACAATAGTTGGAAGTAGAATTTTAAATGGAGATATAAAAACTATTATAATAGTATATTCGGTTACATATATTATTTCAGGTAGTATAGCATTTTTTTATGCAAAGAAAAATAATTATAATTTTAAAACACAAAAATAGGTAAAAAATAGATATAAAAAGCTTTAAACAGATAGAGCTAAAGGCTATGAAAAATATAGGAAAATAGAAACTTTTATAAGATTTGACAGTTATTGACAAAAAAATATAAATTAAAGTATAATACAAAAGAGTTTTATGGATTTCTTGAAAATAAAAAATCTAAATTTACTAAAAAGGAAGAAAAAGCATGTTTATATTAAACTTAATAAGAGGTTTTTGTATGGCACTTGCTGACAGTGTACCAGGTGTATCTGGTGGAACTATAGCATTTTTATTAGGATTTTATGAAAAATTTATTGTTTCACTTGATCATTTAATTACAGGAAAAAAAGAAGAAAGAATTGAAGCAATTAAATTCTTATGTAAAATAGGAGTTGGTTGGGTAATAGGTATGATATTATCAATGCTAATATTAGCTAGCGTTTTTGAAAGTCATATTTATCAAGTAAGTTCTTTATTTTTGGGATTTATAGTTTTCTCTATACCAATAATTATATTAGAAGAAAAAGATGAATTCAAAGGAAAATATAAAAATTTAATATTTACAGTTTTAGGAATAGCACTTGTTGTCGTAATATCATTTTTAAATCCAGCAACAGGTGAAGGTGTAAATCTTAGTGTAGAACACTTAAATCTTGGAATGTGTATATATATATTTTTAGTAGCAATGGTTGCAATATCTGCAATGATATTACCAGGAATTTCAGGTTCAACATTATTATTAGTATTTGGTTTATATATGCCAATAGTTTCAGCTATTAAAGATGTTTTACATTTTAATTTTTCATATTTACCAGTTTTAATATTATTTTCTTTTGGATGTTTAGCTGGAATTGCTACAGTAATAAAATTAATTAGAAAATGTTTAGAGAAATTTAAAAGCCAAACAATGTATACAATTTTAGGTCTTATGATTGGTTCAATTTGTCCTATAGTATTAGGTCCAACAACATTAGAAGTTGCACAACCTGCAATGACTTTTGCAACATTTAGTATAATATTCTTTATAATAGGTGGAGCTGTAATATTTGGACTTCAAAAATTAAAAGAAGTAATGCAAAAAAAAGAAAATAAATAAAAAATAAAACAAATAAAAAAGACTTGTTTATAAATAAAATAAATGCAATTTATTTTAAAATTAAACAAGTTTTTTATTTTATTAAATTATTTTGATTGTTTTAAAATTGTTTCAGCTACATACTTTGCTGCATTTGAGCCAATTGCCATATATAATGCTGTGTCTTCCCAGATATCATTATCAGTTTCATTTTTAGAATTAAATTTTGTTCCAATTGCAACAACTGTGTTAAAAGTAGAATCATATAAATCGCTAAAAAAGTTTAAAGTTTCTTCTATGGATGATTTAGCGACTCTCATTTCGATAAGCCTTTTTATTTCAGGAATAGGTATAATTTGTTTTAAAGAACATATTATAATAAGGTAAGCAATATGTATTCTTGAATATCTTTTCTTTATAGGTGCAGGCATAATTCCTAATTTTACGTAATTATTAATCATAGAAGGAGTTATTATTTTATCTCCATTAGAAATATGAAGTGATAAATATTTTTCCATAAGAACTATTACTTGATCCATATATAATTCAATTTCTGGTAATTCATTCCAATATGGTAATTTGTGTTTGATTGGTTTTAAGCAATCAACTAATTTTTTTTCTTCCATTTTCAAACCTCTTTCTAAAACTGACTGACTGTTCAGAAAAATTAAAATCTCTCAACACTAGTGATATACTATGATAATAACACAAGATGAGAAAATATACAATACGAATTTGACTTTGTTTTAGAAGTCGTATATAATAGTTTTGAAAACTAGATGAAGGGGAAAATTTATGAAGAAAGACGAAGTTTTTTTTGAATATCCAGAAGTTAAAGATATAAGAGAGATTATAAGATATACTGAAAGCAGATATCCAGATAATACTGCATTTGTGATTAAAAATAAGGAAAACCCAAAGAATATAACTTATAGAAATGTTAGTTATAAAGAATTTAATCAAGAATACAGAAATTTTGGTACAGGATTATATAATTTAGGATTAAAAAATAAAAGAATAATTATAATTTCTAAAAACAGATACGAATGGGGCTTAAGCTATATAACAATTTTGCTAGGCGGAATGATTGCAGTGCCTCTTGACAAATCACTTACAGAAAAAGAAATTGAAAATTCTATTTTAAGATCAAAAGCAGATGCTATAATATTTGAAAAAGAATTTATAGATATTGTAGAAAAAGTACGTGCAAAAGGAGAATCAAATTTAAGAGAATATATTTGTATGGATGAAAATGAAGAATTTAAATCTATTGCAAGTATTATGAAAAAAGGAAAAGAAATTTTAGATGCTGGAAATACAGAATATGATAATGTAGAAATAGATCCAGATAAAATGAGTGTATTATTATTTACATCAGGAACAACATCTGCTTCTAAAATAGTAATGCTTTCACAAAGAAATATTGCTTCAAATGTACATTCAATGCATTTAGTAGAAGACTTTAGAAATACAGATGTAAATTTAGCATTTTTACCTTTACATCATACATTTGGTTCAACTGGAATGATAGTATTTTTAAGTTGTGGAGCATCAACATGTTTCCCTGATGGATTAAGATATGTTGCTCAAAATTTAAAAGAATATAAAGCTACATTTTTTGTAGGAGTTCCATTACTTATAGAATCTATTTATAAAAAAATAATGAAAGAAGTTGAAAAACAAGGCAAAACAAAAGCAATAAAATTTGGAAGAGTAACTTGTAATGTATTAAGCAAAGTAGGAATAGATGTAAGAAGAAAAGTTTTTAAACAAATAATAGACCAATTAGGTGGTTCATTAAGAACAATAATAAGTGGAGCTGCAAGTTTAGATAAAGAAGTATCTAAAGGGCTAAATGAAATGGGAATAAAAACCGTACAAGGATATGGATTAACAGAAACATCACCAGTACTTTCAGCAGAAAACTATAAATATATAAAATATGGATCATGTGGTTTTCCAATGCCAAATGTTGAAATAAAAATTGTAGATAAAAACGAAGAAGGAATTGGAGAAATTATAGCAAAAGGCCCAAATGTAATGCTTGGATATTTTGAAAATGAAGAAGCTACAAATGCAGTATTAAAAGATGGATGGTTCTATACAGGAGATTTAGGATATATTGATGAAGAAGGATTTTTATTTGTAACAGGAAGAAAAAAAGATGTTATAGTACTAAAAAATGGAAAAAATATATATCCAGATGAAGTAGAAACATTAATAAATAAATTAGATATAGTAAAAGAATGTATGGTATTTGGATTACCTAAAAATAATGATTTACTTTTAAGTGTAAAAGTACAATATGATGAAGAATATGTTAAAGAAAAATATCCAAATATAACAGATGAAGAATTAGAAAAAGTGGTTTGGGAAAAAATAAAAGAAATAAATAAAGAAATGCCAACATATAAATATATTAAACATATGATTTTAACAAAAGAAGATTTTGTAAAAACAACTACACAAAAAATTAAAAGATATGTAGAAATTAAAAAAATATTAGAAAAAGAATAAATGTAAAAATAAAAGTACTTAGAAATTTAGCTTTAAATGTGCTATTTTCTGGGTACTTTTTTAAAATCAAAATATAATGTTACAGAAAAAACTTTTTTTCTTCACAAAAATTAAGATAAATTTAATAAAATTTTCATAAAAAAGACATAATTTTTGGTATATAATGTAGGCATGAAAAAAAGGGTGATTATATGAAAATTTTAAAAAGGATCTTGGCAGTTATTATTATTGTGGTAATATCTGTTGCTGGTTTTTATACTTATAAAGGGTATGATATGTATAAAAATGCACTTCAAGAGATATCTATACAAGAGAAAATAGAAGAAATAAAAGAAGAAAAAGATAATTATACAAACATAAGTGAATTGCCAAAAGATTATTTGAATGCAGTTATTGCAGTAGAGGATAGAAGATTTTATACCCATTCTGGAGTTGATATGATATCAATAGGAAGGGCTATATTAAAAAATGCAAAAGAAATGAAATTAGTAGAAGGTGGAAGTACAATAACACAACAATTAGCTAAAAACATATATTTTACACAAAAGAAAGAAATAACACGAAAAATTGCAGAAGTATTTATGGCTTTCGAAATAGAAAAAGTTTGTAGCAAAGATCAAATATTAGAATTATATGTGAATACTAGTTATTTTGGAGATGGATATTATTGTGTAGGAGATGCAGCAGAAGGATATTTTGATAAAAACGCTAGTGAAATGAATTTATATGAATGTACGTTACTTGCAGGTATACCAAATGCACCATCTGTGTATGCTCCAACAAAAAATCCAGAACTTGCAAAACAAAGGCAAGGTCAAGTAGTAAATAAAATGGTAAAATATAAATATCTTACACAGGAACAAGCTGATAAGATTATGAAGGAGGATTATAATGGACAGAATAATGAGAGAAATGGAAAATAGATATGAAGAATATTATGAAAAATTTGGAAATTTTCCAGAAGAAAATATAAATTATAAAATGCAACAAAATGAAAATAATTAATAAAACAATACATATTTCTGAAAAGCTCAAGCCCTTAGTTAAACCATTGGTTTAAGGGGCTTGAGTTTTTTTCTAAATAATAGTAATTTACTTGAAGAAAAAAATAATTAGTAGTATTATAAAGAAAAAAGTAGTGGAGTGAAAAATGGTAATTAGTTTTATAATTGTTTTTATAATGTTATTATTAAAAGCATTATTTTCTGCAGGAGATACAGCTATAACTTACATTGATAGAGAAAGATTAAATTCAAAAATAAAAAAAGATAAAAGAGCACAAAGAATAAAAGCACTAAAAGAAAATAGAATAGGATTTTGGGGAGAAATAGAACTTTTAACAACAGCAATAGAATTACTAGCAACAGCTTATGCTGCAGAAGTATTTGTAGATCCATTAAAATTATTATTAGCAAGATATATAGCATATTCTACAGCAAATACACTATCAGTTATAATAGTTGCATTATTGTTAACATATGTATTTTTAGTTTTTGGATATATTTTACCAAAACAATTAGCTAGAAATAATCCAGAAAAAACAGCATATATAACAATAAATCTATTATGGATTTTGGCAAAGTTAAATAAACCTTTTGAAGAATTTGTTAGAATCACAACAAAGATATTTTCAAAAATATTTAATATACCAGAAACAACAGAATACAAATTAACAGAAAAAGAATTAAAAATGTTAATTCGTGAAAGCATGTCAGATGGAATAATAGGAAAAGAAGAAAAAGCAATAATATTAAATACAATAAAATTTGATGCAGTACTTGTAAAAGATGAAATGATACCCAAAAAGGATATTAAAGCTATAGATTTAAAAGCAAAACATAGCGATATTATTAAAATGATTAAAAAATATAAATTTTCAAGAATGCCAGTATATAGTGGAAACGAAAATAATATTATAGGAATTTTTAATATGAAAGATGTTATTACAGAAAACGGATTTTGTAATGATATTCAAATAAAAGATTATTTAAGAGAAGCAATAAAAGTTAATAAAAAAGATAATTTGTCAAGTACATTTAGAAAAATGCAAAGCCAAAAACAAATGATGGCAATAGTATATAATGATAAAAATGAATTTTGTGGAATAATTACATTAGAAGATATAATAGAAAGATTGGTAGGAGAAATACAAGACGAAAATGATGAAAAATAGCATATTTAAAAATATAAAATAAAAGAATGGTAAAACGAAAGTAATCGTATTATAATACTTTTTAAATACTAATTTTAGGAGGAATATATGTTTAAAGAATTTAAAGAATTTGCCACTCGTGGAAATATTATGGACATGGCTGTTGGTGTTGTTATAGGAGGTGCATTTCAAAAAATAGTAACGTCTTTAGTAGAAGATATAATAATGCCATGTGTATCTATACTTACAGGAAAAGTGGACTTTTCAGACAGAATGATTACAATAGGTGATGCATCAATTAAATATGGAAATTTTATAACAGCGATAGTGAATTTTTTGATTATAGCATTCTCAATTTTTATTGCTGTAAAATATGTTAATAAATTGAACAAAAAAATGGAAAATATTAAATTTGGAAAAATAGAAGAACTTGCTACTAAATTGAATAAAGGAAAAAAGCAAAAGGAACAAAATATTCCAGAGCCTACTGTTAAAATATGTCCTTTTTGCTATAGTGAAATAAATGTAAAAGCAACTAGATGTCCACATTGTACATCAGAATTAGAAATAAAAGCATAAAGCAAGAGTAGTAATAAAATATACATATTTTTCACAAAAAGTACAGAAAAAGTGGAAAAAAGGTTACGAGAATAAAAATATATTGCATAAATAGGAAGGTGAATGTATGGAAAATAATTTTCATAAAGCATATAAAGAAATATTAGAATTATTAAAATACATACCAAAAGAATATGTTCAAAAATTGCCAAAAGAAATGATATATACATTTGAATTAAAAATGGATACAGAACATCAATTTAAAATTGATACAAAAAAATCATTAAAAAATCAAAATTATTTAAATGAAACTAGAAAAATCTTAAGAGAAATGTATAGAGATTATTGGGCTACTCCAAGTGAAAGAGAAAATATATTAAGAAAAGAAAAAATTGAAAAGGAAAAAGCTGAAGAAGAAAAAAGAAGAAAAGAAAATATTAATAAACTTTATAGTACATATGCAAATTTGAATGAGAAAAATCCTTTTATAGAAAATGGAATAAGCTATAAAAAAGAACGAAATTTTATGAATTCAAATTGTAAAGAAAAAGAATTGAAAGAAAAATTGAAAAAAGATAACGATAAAACAAGAAGTAATCATGATAATGAAATTTTAAATGAAATAGAAGAAAAAGAAAGTAAAAAATATGAATTTAAAAGCAAGAAGAAAAATATAAATTTTTTTAATAAGATAATCGAATTTATTAAAAGATTAAATAATAAAGATTAAAGTAAATATAAAAACAAATCCCTACTCGAAGAGTAGGGATTTGTAGAACTCAATTAATGACTTCTGGAGGAGCTTTAAGCGAATTTATGAGTTGTCAAAAATTCTTCACGGCGAATGCAATATACGCCATAAGAAGTGACAATCAAAAAGTCGCCAATGTTGAGGATAGTTTCCTCAGCATAACCATTCTCATCGGTTTCTGCCCATTCGTCTACACAGAAAGTCAATCCAGCATCATAAAGATCTTTGGTAACTTCAATGCAAACACGCTTTTCGGCAGGAGTTGTGACAAGTTGCAAATTCTTGTTGAAATTGGCAAACATGCCAGCAACGAGGGCTTTTTCTTGATCATCGGAAATACTGCTTAAGACAGTAGCTAAGCTAATAAGCCCTTCAGCAGTAGCGGTTCCAATGACGCCAATATTTTTGGCACTTCCAAGCTTGGAAAACTTCCACGCATAAGAATCGGTTTTGTTGTTCATAAGAACTTTTCCGTCCAAAATGCGGAGAACAGGCTGGAAAGAAGACTCGTCGTAAATATGTCCATCAGGCTGTTCTTTTGTAACAATGCACTGGCGGAACATAAGTCCGAGAAGGCCCAAATCAGACCAATGAGGGAACACGATGTTCTGAGTTTCCACCTTTATACAAGGTGTGATCCGTCCTTTTGCGAGGTCAATGATGTCTCTGGTTGTAAAAGTCTTGTTTTTCATAGTGTTGTACTCCTTTATGTATTTGATAATAATATTATACCATAATTATGTAAATTAGTCAAAAAATAGTACAAATTGAACGTAAAAAGTAATATTTTTCCTAAGAAAAATAAAAGTGTGGTATAATTTAAATATGGAGAGTTATTGACAAATTGATGAAAATAAGATATTATATAAACGTGCTTTGGGAATAGCACATTGTATATCATATCAAAGTAGAATAGGTTATTATAATAAGACCTAAGTTTTATTATAAAACTTATGAGTCGTAAAGCTCTAGCTGTCCAAAAATGGGCAGCTATCTTCATATATGGGAGGTTTTATGGGATATAGAATAGGATTAGATATTGGAATTACATCAGTAGGGTGGGCAGTAATAGAAGATGATATGAAAGGAAATCCAATAAGAATCATTGATTTAGGAAGTAGAATATTTGATGCTGCTGAAAAACCTAAAGACGGTTCACCATTAGCTAAAGATAGAAGAGATAAAAGAGGATTACGTCGTAGATTACGAAGAAAAAAACATAGAATAGAAAGAACCAAACGTCTTTTAGAAAGATATAATATTATTTCTAAAAAAGAAATAGAAGATATGTATGAAAATTATAAATTTCAATATAATGTATACGAATTAAGAGTGCAAGGATTAGATGAGAAATTAACTAATAAAGAATTAGCAAGAGTTTTAATAAGTTTTGTGAAAAAAAGAGGTTATAAATCTAATAGTAAATCTGAAGAATCAAATAAAGAAGCAGGACAACTATTAACAGCAACTAAAGAAAATGCTGATTTAATGAAAAATAAAAATTATAGAACTGTTGCAGAAATGTATTTAAAAGATGATAAATTCAAATTCAAAAATAAAAATGGAGAATATATTTTAGATTCAAAAGGAAATACACAAATAAAAATTAAAAATTCAGTAGATGACTATAAAAATACAACATTAAGAAAATTGTTAGTAGATGAAATAATTTTAATATTAAATAAACAAAAAGAATTAAATTCATTTGTAACTGATGAATTTATAAAAGAATATTTGGAAATTTTCGAAGGACAAAGAAATTTTGACGATGGACCAGGAGAAGAAAGTCCATATGGTGGAAACCAAATAGAAAAAATGTTAGGAAACTGTACATTTGAAAAGGAAGAAAAAAGAGCGGCAAAAGCAACATATACTTTTGAATATTTTAAATTATTACAAATGTTAAATCATATAAAAATAGAAAAAACAATAATAAATGATTGCAAAGAAAAAAAGGTTGAAAAAAGAGAATTAACAAAAGAAGAAAAGGAAAAAATAAAAAATTTAATATTATCAAAAAGCACAGTAACTTTTGATAATATTAGAAAAGAATTAAATTTATCTAATTATGAAAGATTTAATTTAATAACATACAAAAGTTCAATAGATTTTTCAGAAGAAAGCAATAAAGAAGTTGAAAAAGAAAGAAAACTAAAGGAATTTGAAAGCTATAATAAATTAAAAACTGCATTAAATCATATAGAAAAAAATTATATTGAAAAAATATCAAAAGAAGATTTAGATTTTTTAGGATATGCATTAACAATATATAAAAATGATGAGAAAAGAATAAATTATTTAAAAGAAAATACAAATTTGTCAGATGAAGCTATAAATGAAGTGTTACCATTATCTTTTTCAAAAGTAGGAAGTTTATCAATAAAAGCAATGAAAAAAATAATTCCAGAACTAGAAAAAGGATATACATACGATAAAGCAGTAGATAATGTTTATGAAGATTTTAGAGGAACTGTAAATACTGTAAAAAAATCTAAATTAAAGTTAAAAGATTTAGAACAAGAAATATCTAATCCAGTTGTAAGAAGAGCAGTATCTCAATCAATAAAAGTATTAAATGCAATAACATTAAAATATAACAGTATATATGGAAAACCAGATGTAGTAGTAATAGAATTAGCAAGAGAAATAGGAAAAAATTTCCAAGACAGAAATAAAATACAAAAATCGCAAGAAGAAAATATGAAAAAAAATGAAAATGCTTTGAAAACAATAATGGAATATAAGAAAAATCCTACAGGTCAAGATATAGTAAAATTCAAATTATGGAAAGAACAACAAAATATTTGTTTATATTCAGGAAAAACTATATCAATTAATGATTTATTTACAGAAGCAGTTGATGTAGATCATATTATTCCATATAGTATGTGTTTTGATGATTCATATAGTAATAAAGTTTTAGTTTTAGCTAGTGAAAACAGACAAAAAGGAAATAGAGTTCCATATCAATATGAAAAAGAAGCAGGAAGAAATTTAGATGAATATGAAATAAGAATAAACAATATTGTAAAAAATCCAGCCAAGAAACGAAAACTACTAAAACAACAAGTAGATAAAGAAGATATAGAAGGATGGAAAGAAAGAAACTTAAAGGACACTCAATATATATGTAAAATTATGTATAACCTAATAAGAAACCATTTAGAATTTTCAAATAATGATAATTTTGAAAGAAAAGTTTGGACTGTAAATGGACAAATTACATCTCATATAAGAAAAAGATTAGGTATTGAAAAAATAAGAGAAGATGGAGATATACATCATGCGATAGATGCTACAATAATTGCCATTACTACTCAAAAAATGATAAATGAAATTACTAATTATTATCAATACAGAGACGGAAGATATATGCAAAATAATGGAGAATATGTAGATATATTAACAGGAGAAGTATTGACAGCAAAAGAATATGAAGAAAAAAACAAAAAAACTTTTCCAGAGCCATGGGATAAATTTAGAAAAGAATTAGATATAAGAACAAACTGTCAAACAAAAGAAAGAATGATAGAATGCTTAGCAGCAGAAAAAATTTATACATATGATACAGAAGAAAAAATAGATGAATTGGAACCAATATTTGTTTCAAAAATGCCAAGAAGAAAAGTAACAGGTGTTGCACACTTAGATACTGTTAGAGGAGTGAAAAAAGAAGAGGATTCTATAAAATCTGTTACTAAAACAGAACTAAAAAAATTGAAATTAAAAAACGGAGAAATAGAAGGATATCCAGAAAAATGTAAACAAGATGATAAATTATTATATAATGCATTAAAAGAACAATTAATAAAATTTAATGGAAATGCAGAACAAGCTTTTAAGGAAGATTTTTATAAACCTAAAGCAGATGGCACTAAAGGACCTTTGGTAAAAAAAGTAAAAATAGAAGAAAAAATGACTTTAGGAGTAGAATTTAATGAAGGAAAATCAATTGCTGGAAATGGAGATTGTGTAAGATTAGACATTTTTTATGTAGAAAATGAAGGATATTATTTTATACCAATATATGTATCAGATGTTGTAAAAGATGTGTTGCCAAATAAAACTTGTGTAGGTGGAAAACCATATGCTCAATGGAAAGAAATGAACGATGAAAACTTTATATTTTCTATATATCCAAAAGATTTGATACATATAGTAGGAAAAAATAAAATAAAGTTAAATCCAAATAATAAAGAAAATAAAACAATTGAAGTAGATGAAGTTTTTGCATATTATGTTAAAGCGGATATTTCTAATGCAGTGATAAATATTCAAACACATGATAATAAATATGTAAAGAAAATTGGAATAAAAGAGTTAAAAATATTAGAAAAATATACAGTTGATATTTTAGGAAATTATAGTAAAGTAAAACTACCAGAAAAAAGATTACCTTTCAATATTAAAAAATAGAAGGGAGGGAAGCTTTCATATTTATCTTAAAGCATCTATTGTATATCAAAATATAGATAAATGTTTTAAGCGAAAATATGGCTTTTAGAAATGTTTATGTACAAAATGATGTTCATATAAAAATAAAAAATGAACAATTAATAGTACAAAAAGAAAATGCAGAATATAAAATACCATTAGAAGATATTAATAGTATTTGCATTGAATCTCAAAGAACAAATGTAAGCACATATGCTTTAAGAAAATTTATAGAACATGATATAGTAGTTTATATTTGTGATGAAAAACATTTACCAACTGGGATATTGATAGGCACAAATAATTATTCAAGGCAATTAAAAAACATTAAATTACAATTTGGAATTCCAAAGCCTTTAAATAAACGTATATGGCAAGATATTATAAATGTAAAAATTCAAAATCAAGCAGATGTTTTAAAATATCTAGGAAGAAAACATTATAATATTCTTGAAGAAATGAAAAAAGGAATTACATCAGGTGATACGAAAAATGTTGAAGCAAAAGCAGCGTCATTTTATTTTAGAGAATTATTTGGAAGGACTTTTAATAGAAATATTGAATGCATAGAAAATGCTTCATTAAATTATGGTTATGCAATTATTAGAGGAATGATTGCTAGAACTTTGATAATGTATGGATTTGAGCCAGCATTAGGAATATTTCATCATAATCAATTAAATAATTTTAATCTTGCAGATGATTTTATCGAGTGTTTTAGACCACTTGTAGATTTATATGTTGTTTCAAATATAGATTTTAGTAAAAAATTTTTAATGCCAGAAGATAAAAAGATTTTATATAATTTAATTAATTGTTTGGTTTTAATAGATGGTAAAAAATTTAATGTTCAGGGAGCTATTGAATATATGATAAAAAGTTATTCAACAAGTATAAATAAAGGAAAAAATTTTATAAAATTACCATATATTATAACTCCAATAGAAGAGTATAGGTATGCATAAATTTATGAGAATATTAGTATTTTTTGATTTACCAGTTAAAACTAAACAAGAAAGAAGGAAAGCTACTCAATTTAGAAATTTTTTATTAAAAGATGGATACTATATGATACAATTTTCTGTATATGCAAGAGTTTGCAATGGAAATGATATGGTAGAATTACATAAACAAAGATTGAAAATGAATATTCCTGATGAAGGTGCAATAAGAGTATTGGTAATAACTGAAAGACAGTATGAGAGTGTTGAAATTTTATTAGGAAGAAAATCTATTTATGATAAACCAGTAGATTATGAAACTTTATCGTTTTTTTAAAAAAGAAAAAATGATTAAAAAAATTGAAAAGATAATCTTTTTTTAAAAAAGTAAAAAGCTAGTAAATCATTGATATTACTAGCTTTTTTGTGGGAATATTATATCATATCAAAATATAATAGGGAATTATAACTTTGTTGTTTATTAACACAACAATCTAATAATTATATCATATCAAAATATAATAGGGAATTATAACTAAGCAGTTATGTAATCTCCATTTTGTAAAATTATATCATATCAAAATATAATAGGGAATTATAACCTTATCATTATTTCTTCAAATTGTGCTTTTATTATATCATATCAAAATATAATAGGGAATTATAACGTCAAATATTATTTTAATTATGATTTGGATATTATATCATATCAAAATATAATAGGGAATTATAACAAGTTATTTTATTTGATTGACTTATTTTAAATTATATCATATCAAAATATAATAGGGAATTATAACAACTATTTCAACCTAGATATAGCTTTTCTAATTATATCATATCAAAATATAATAGGGAATTATAACCCTCACTTTCTGCCATAATTTCTAATGTTTATTATATCATATCAAAATATAATAGGGAATTATAACTTTAGGAAGTGCAATAAGAGAATGGTACAAATTATATCATATCAAAATATAATAGGGAATTATAACCCATTGTATGTATCTTCTATAGTTTTCATAATTATATCATATCAAAATATAATAGGGAATTATAACCTAGCCACGATGCAGAAACACCATATAAGTATTATATCATATCAAAATATAATAGGGAATTATAACATATTAATAATATAACATTTTAGTTTCAAAATTATATCATATCAAAATATAATAGGGAATTATAACTATTGAATATGTTGTATTTGGACTTAAATTATTATATCATATCAAAATATAATAGGGAATTATAACTTTCTTGTACTAATTGTTGTAATGAATAGTATTATATCATATCAAAATATAATAGGGAATTATAACGTCTGATGCCTGATTAGTAGATTAGGAAAGATTATATCATATCAAAATATAATAGGGAATTATAACTTGTATTGCTGCTTTATTGGTAGCTAGCAAATTATATCATATCAAAATATAATAGGGAATTATAACTGTTGGAACTTCAACAGGTGCTATTCCTTCATTATATCATATCAAAATATAATAGGGAATTATAACAAGTTAACAGAACTGAAAAAGAATTCTCTAATTATATCATATCAAAATATAATAGGGAATTATAACCGACACGACACACATTATCCAGAGCGTAAAATTATATCATATCAAAATATAATAGGGAATTATAACTGGATATTAGTTATTATTTTATTTTTATTAATTATATCATATCAAAATATAATAGGGAATTATAACTTCTGCTACTAAATCAGGTAAGTCAAATAGATTATATCATATCAAAATATAATAGGGAATTATAACCAGCCTAGGTATGTACATCCAGATAGCTTAATTATATCATATCAAAATATAATAGGGAATTATAACCTTTCCTAATCTACTAATCAGACAAAAAACATTATAGCATATAAATGGTATTAGTAGAAAAATAAAATAACTATATGGTATAATATTTATATAATTTGAAAGATAGGAATAAAATGTTATGCAAGAAAATGAATTAAATTATTATAATAATATTGGAAATTAGAATTTTGATCAGATTAAATATAAAACCAAAAAAATAAGTGATTGGGATTTTTATGAAAAAATAAAAGAAAATGTGAATGAAAAATCTATTTGTTTAGATTTGGGAACAGGTGGAGGAGAAAAAGTTTTAAAATATTATCCTAAAGTGAAAAAAATATATGCTACTGATTTTTTGGAAGATAATTCACAAGAAAAAAGAAAAATTGAAAAAGAATTATTTGAAAAGTATATAGAAAAAAATAAAACAGATAATGGTATTTTATTAAAAAGAGTACTATATGGAATTGTAGGGATAAAATAGATTTTGAAAAATAAGAAAACTCAAATTGTTTGCGTAATTAAACAATTTGAGTTTTTTCTATACTTCTTTTTCTCCTAAATCTTCTGAAAATCTTAATAAATATCCGTCTGGATCTTGAACTAAGAATTCTTTATTTCCAAGTAATTTATTTTCTTGTCTATACCAATTTTCTTCTATTTCAAAAGTAATTTTATAAGTAGAATTTTTTAAATTTGAATATATATTATATAAATTTTCTACTTCTAATTGAAAATTTATACCGTTTCCAAAAGGATAAACAAGTGGTGCAATATCCCATTTATCATTTTCAGAAATTTCTTGTAACATAAATTGAATTTTTCCTAAGCTTATAAAAGCAAATTTATTTTCTGGTCTATCATATTCAACTTTAAATCCTATGGTTTTATAGAAATTTAAGCTGTTTTCTAAATTAGTAACGGATAATTCGGGAATGTTTTTACTGAATTCTAGATAATTTTGGTCACGTATAATTTCAATTTGGTAAAATTTTTCTTGAAAATCGGTTAATAATTTTATTTCATCATCTGAATAATTTTTATTTTCTGGTGCAATAACTAATTTATCATCATTATCATTTAATCTATGAATAATGGCAATACATTTTCCTGTGTATTCTGTTAGTGGTTTATATTCGCCTAAGATATAACAGTCTAATTCTTCACCGTCACCGCTTATTGTATTGGGAACATAACCATAATTAACTAAGTAGATATGATCAGGATATTTTGGATGACTACTGCCTATTGGTCTATCAATTTTTACATATATGGTTTGATTTAAAAAATTTGTATTTTTCATAAAACCTCCTATAAAATAATTTTAAATATTAAAAAGTTTGTCACATATATTTTGAATGGATTCTGGTGAAACAGATGAACGCTCTAAAATTAAACAATAAATACATATTTGTAGTAAAATATATGAAATAATGTCAATATCTTCAAAATTTCCAGTGAATTCTCCGTGTGCAATTTTATTTCGTCTTTTAACAAAAGCTTTAGATAAAACTTCATAAGATAAATTCTTTAAGTGATAGTTGGATAATAAAGCCTCTTTTTTAGAAGAAATAATATTATCAAATTTTTTAAAACAATATAATATTTTTTCTTCTAAATTTCCATCAGATTTTTCTATTATATCTTTAAATTGATTTAAGTATTTTATTTTTTTCTTGGTTCCATTAATGGTAGAAAGATTTTTTATTTCTGCATTTATATTTTTTAAGATATAATTTTTAGAATAATAAAAATTTTCGTTAATGGAAGATTTAAAGTCAGGATAACTTAGTCTCATTTGTGATTCAAAAGTATATGCTATTTTTAAAAATTTGTTATTGTCAACAAGTAAATTCTCCTTTTTATTTAAAGGCATATAGTAAACATTATAATCTTTTTTTGTAACATTTTTATAAATTTCTAAAAAATTATTTTTAATATCTTTAAATGTTATTGAATTCATATAATTTTCAATGTCAGTTTTTGTGTTTGGATCATGCGCAATATATAAAAATAAATCTATAGGTAAATATTTCTTTTGATCTTCTAAATAAACTTTTTTTCTTAAAATTATTGTATCCCATTTAATTATTTTTCTATTATTTAGAAATCCAAAAAATTTTTGAATTTTGAAATATGTTTTTAATATGTTACAAATCTTTTGAGGATTTTTGAATTGTATTTCAAAAGAAGATGATACATTTAAAACTTCGTTTATATTTCTAGAATATGGTACGACATATTCAGAAGATATTATGATAGTTTCTTTATTTAATTCAAATTTTTCTGGTGTGTACTCATTTAAGTTGACATTGATAGTGATATCTTTATTGTTATTATTATAATTTACGATTTGCTTTGGATGGTAAAAGTTATCTATTGGCGCTCCTTTAAAAATTATACTTTCTATATTGTCAATTTTAGGAACAGGATATAATCCATTATTTTTATTTAAAATATATGCGGGAACAAAACATCTAAATGTACCAGATCCAAATTTTTTTGGCTTTACATTTAAAAAACATATGTGAAAGTTCTTTTCTGTTATTCCGTTAATATTGATATTTTTATTAGTTGTATCATCTTCGTCAATCAAAAAATCAGCGAAAGAATATTTTTTGAGTTTTAATGGTATCATTGTTAAGATGTTATCTTGAAATGAAAAATGATATTTTTTTCTTCTGTAAATTAATTCTCCACATATTATTTCAATCATTTTTTCTCTCTTTCTAAAAATTTCCTTGAAGCAATTATATAAAAATTTTAGATAAGATACAAGGATAAAATGGTAAATTTATAATGGTTAAAATTATTTAGGGGATTTAAGTGATAATAACAAGATCGGATTCTTAGATAAAGTAATTCCAAAAGTAACTGAATTGTATTTAGGATAATTTACAGATAGATATAATCGTACTGTGAATATAATCAGAGCATTTCGAAAAGTATAAAATTAGAATTTTTTATAGTGTTAGAAATTATTTTGATATTTTAAATTGCTCATAACTTTATGGAATTAAGCTCGTATTCCTTTAAAGAATAAATTGATATAATATTAGAGTCTCAAGTAATTGAGACTTTTTTCTTACCATTAAATTTCTTCCAAAATTACCCTAAAAATGCCTTTTGGGGAAATCTTGGGGAAATAACGAACTTAAATAATCCGTAAAGTAGTTGATATATCAATAAAAATCTCAATTTAGATTTTCTATATTTTTTCCTGGTATTAATAAATTTTCTAAAACATTTCCTGCAACTTTATTGTGTGAAATAACAGGATGCACATAAAAATTAAATGTAGTTGAAATTTGTGCATGTCCTAGTCGTGCTGCTACAGCTGCAACATCTATATTTTGAGATATTAGTAGTGTAGCATTTGTGTGTCTTAATCCATGAAAGCTAATTTCAGGAAGACCACATTCTTTAACAAATTTTACAAACCATTTACTAATTGTAGATGGGTGCATTGGTTTGCCATCGTTTTGTACAAATAACCTATCTGAATTAATCCATAATTCGCCATACAAAGCTTTTTGTTCATCATACCATAACTTATACTCACTAAGTAGAGAAATAACAAATGTAGGCACTGCAACATCTCTAATTGAACTATCAGTTTTAGGTGTCTTGGTAAATATTCCTTTATCACATAAATATTGACTAGATTTGTTAATACTAATTATTCCATTGTTAAAATCAATATCAGACCATTCTAGTCCTAGAAGTTCACCGAAGTCTCATTCCAGTAAATATTGTTATTGTAATAGCTACTTTGTATTTTAATTCTTGATTTTCAAGATTTTCTAATAGAAGTTTGCATTGTTCATCATCGTAATATCTTCTTTTAGGTTTCTTAGCTTTTGGTAGTTGAACTCTTTCTGCTGGGTTATTTGCAATTAGTTGCCAGTAAACAGCTTTGTGAAGCATTGCTCTAAGTAACCTGTGATGTTCTAAAATAGTTTTCTTAGATAGTGGTTTAGATAATCTTTCACCTCTGTTATTTTTAAGTCTTTTGATCTGTGTATCATTTTCTAACATGTCATAAAATTTCATAATGTCTGTTGGTTTAATCTTATCTAACTTGAACTTACCAAAGTAGGGAAGAATTCTAGTTTCTAAAATTCTAACATATCTTGCATAAGTACCAGGTGCTAAATCTTTTGTACCATAATCTCGTTTCCAGATTTCAACAAAGTCTTTGAAAGTTATAGACTTAGGTTCAGCAACCATACCATTTTGTATTTTAGTAACAAACTGAGCAAGTTCGATTTCTGCTTCCTTTTTACTACAATGCACTGTTTTAGTGTACTTGGCGATAGAACCATCTAGGTTGTACCCACATGCATATACTAACCTATATGTATTTTCGCCTCTTTTTTCTATACTCCCTGCCATATTATCCTCCTTCCTGTGTGGGAGAGAGTATTTTTGTAATCTACAATGAAATTACAAGTTAAAGATTGTATACATTAATTATACAATGTGAAATATGTAAAAGTCTAACCGACAACGGATGTTTTGGAAAAATAATATGAAAGTGTATGGTAAAGATGTATAAAATGCAATATTTTTTAAAAAAAGTGGAAAAAATATTTAATAAATGATATAATTATTTCGGATATATATTTAAAGGAGAATGAATAATGAAAATAAAAAATATTGTTGTTACATTTTGGTTTGAAAAATATGATAATACTAAAGGAATCTTTGAAGAGCTAAATTCTAAATTAATAGAATACTTTCCAGCATTTAATTATATGGGATTACCAGCCAATGTAGATCCAATAGTTCCTAGAATTAATTCGCAATCTAAATCAGGACATACTATATTTAATATGTCAACAATTAATGTGCAAATAACAACAAATTATGATGGGAATTTTAATGAAGATTTTTCTAAATGTATAGATTATATGGAAGAGAGAGCAAGTAAAATATATAATCTATTAATATCAAAAGAAGTAAAAGTATTATATTCTGCTGTGTTTGTAAATTTAGAAAAAGAAGTTGAAAATCCGATTCAAACAATACAACAAAATCTTTTAAATTCGTCTGTTAATGAAAATACTTTTAGTGAAGTTGGTATGAGAGCATCTATGGTAATTGATAATAAATATTATAGAATTTTGACCATTAATAATTCTAAAGATTTTACTATGCAAAAACAAATTACACCAGGTCAGAATACAATAATATTTCCGTTGATTTCTTTGAATGATGCAACAATCACAAAAGAGTATATTTCAATAAGCTATGAGTTGAATGATAAATATAGCTTTGATAGTAATGAAAATTATACTAATAATACAGAAATCATAAAGAATATGTTTTTAACAGTTAGAGATGATTTGCAAAATAAAATCGAGGTTTTTGTAGATACGGGAAAGATTAATTAATAGAAAGGATGAACAATATGTTTTTTAGTTCTTGTTCAGCAGATATACCTAAAGATATTCATAAATATTCACAGCCTGAATATGCTTATGTTAGGTGTATTAATTTGGATGATTTTAAATTAAAAAATATATATAATGCTACTTTTTCAGATGATGGAAAATATTACATTTCTGCAAATGTTTGTAATATGTCTGAAAAAGAATTAATAATGCAAATGTATAAAGATGAAAAGTTTTTTGGTAAATCTGAGAAAGATTCTCAAGAAGTTATTATAAAAAAATTAGCTGTTGAACCAAAAAATAATTTCTTTGATTACTATGCTTAGATATTTTAGTGAATATTGTAATCGTTTATTTCCATCAATTGATACAGAAATTAAAAATGCAGTACGCGATGCTGTTAAACAAATTGATATGACTCAACATAGTTGGTTTTGTTCTAGTCTTTTAAATGAATTGAGTCAAGGAGATATTGTTGATAAAATACCATTTTCAATAAAAAATGAAGATGGAACCACAACTACATATATGACGAAAGGCATAATATTAAGTAATACATGTGATTTACAACGTGATAAAAGTATAATAATAGCGCCTCTTTTTGATATAAGTTTAGGTACGTTTAATGATGATGAAAAAAGAGATTTAAAGGATAATGTTTATTCGGCTAAGATGTGCTTTAAAAACTCTTTTTTAGACAATTATTTTGTGGATTTTTCACAAAGTGAAGCATTTAATCGTAATGTTATAAAAACAGCTTTAGATAGAGAGATTGTAAAACGAGTAGCATCGTTGACACAATTTGCATGTTATATGTTGTATACAAAATTAACGGTATATTATATGAGAATAGAAAATCATGAGTGGTTTCAAACAAGAAATGAGGGAGTATAAAGGAACCGTAAAGTTCCTTTATTTTTGTACTATTAATCCAATCTTAAATTGTTCGACTGAAATTAATACGTTTTTATATTTGTATTGTATTACAGGACCTTCCTTTTTATAATACTTGTATATATGGTTAGATTTAGAGGTTAGACAAGTATGAGATTTCAAAATGGGCGGGCATTTTGATGTAATTGCATTAAAATAATTCTTTGGGAATATGGTATAATATCAAAATATCTCACATGGAAACAACAAAACAAAAAGCGAATAATCACTTTCTTTTTTGGAAATAATATGATATAATATTAATATACGAAAAAGGAGTGATTTTATTATGTTAGGAGAAAGAATAAAAGCATATAGAGAAAGTAAAAAAATGACTCAAAAAGATATTGCAGAAATTCTTGGAGTAGAGCCAGGAACAATATCAAAATATGAATCTGGAATGATAGAACCGAATATAGAATCAATAAAAAGATTAGCAGAAACATTTGGAATAACAATAGATGAGTTATTAAAAAATGAAGATGAGAAATTTGATATTTCTAAATTAGATATTTTAGAATGCTTAAAAGAGCAAAAAGAAATGGGACTAAAAGGAAACTTATATCATAATACACAAGTTATATTTGCATACAACACAAATCATATTGAGGGAAGTAAACTAACTGAAGATCAAACAAGATATATTTTTGAAACTAATACAATTTTATTTGAAGGTCAAACAGTAGCTAGTGTAGATGACATATTAGAAACAGCAAATCATTTTAAATTAGTTGATTATATGCTAGATGTAGCTGAAGAAAAATTAACAGAAGAAATGATAAAAGAATTTCATAAAATTTTAAAAGAAGGAACATCTGATAGCAGAAAAGAATGGTTTAATGTTGGAGAATATAAAAAATTAGCTAATGAAGCAGGAAATATACAAACCTCTCTTCCTAAAAATGTAGCTAGAGATATGGCTAAACTAATGGAATGGTATAATACATTAGAAAAAATAACTATAAAAGAAATAATAGAATTTCATTTTAAATTTGAAAGAATACATCCATTCCAAGATGGTAATGGAAGAGTAGGAAGAATTATAGCATTTAAGGAATGTTTAAAAAATAATATAGTTCCATTTATTATTTTAGATAAAGATAAATTGTTTTATTATAGAGGGTTAAAAGAATATAAAAATGAGAAAGGATTTTTAATTGATACTTGCCTAAATGCACAAGATCAATATGCAAATATGATAGAGTATTATTTAAAATAAAAAGTTATAAGGAAGTAAACTTTAAAAGTCTACTTCCTTATTTTTGTAGTATCAATCCAATCTTCAAATTCTTTAGCTGTTATAACCTTACTTAAATATTCGTTTTTCATTTTTTTGCCTTCAACTTTATAATATTCATATAATGCTTGGTGCTTTTCTGGATTTTCTCTTGCTAATCTTTGAATAGCTTGATATCTAGAACGATATTTTTGTAGTACTGGATCAGCTTTTAAAGTTTTTTGATATTTAAGTTCAGGTGCAAGTTGCTTGCAAGTCTTATTATTTTTAAATATATTATTACAATATTTAATATCGTGTGCAGAGTCTGGTATGAATAACTTTTTACAATTTTCACATTGTAAAATGGGATGCTTATAACATTCAATATGCTTAAATGATAAATATATAATATTTAAAAGGTCTTTACTTCTAAAAGAATAAGGAATTTCATTTGTAATATTATTTTGTTCATATAGTCCTATAAAATCTATCATACGGAAATCTACACATATATCATCAAATAAATCTGAGTATTCTTCTAATTGTTGCCTATAATCTTTAGTAGATAGGTTGTATGCTTTAATATCAAATGTTTCAGCCACTTTAGAATTTTCACTTCTAGATAAATTACTTAATAACTTATATCTGCTCTTGGTATTTGCTATATCTCTAAAAATTTCTCCAAATACAATAAAATCTTCAGAATATTTTTCATACATATTATCTAACAGATTTTGCAGTTCCTCATTCGTAAACTTAAAAGAGAAAATAGATTTTTCATTAAACTTCTTAGATAGCAATTTAGCATATAAATCAATAAAAGAATATTTTGTTACAAAGCTGTCAAAATTTTTCCTTTTTCTAAAATCAGTATTTAAAAATTCTATTAAAAAGCTACCAAGTTCTTGCTTTGTGGTTGCTTGAGTAAATGAATAAATATTATTATTTCTATTTTTTGTCGTATAATAGCAAAGAAATTCATTCATTTTTTCATAATCAAATGCAATATTATAATAAAACATAAAACCTCCTAAATGCTCCTACAATTTAAAATTATTTTATATAATCTTTCATTGTCTGCTTTACTAAACAGTACGCCTACAATTAAAATATAATTAGTAATTGTATAACAATATTATATTAGCAATAACATCAAATGTCAATACAATTACAAGAAAGGCAGGTGAGTAATATGGAACTTGAGAAAGTAACACGAACAACTCTAACAATGAAAGAGACAGCAGAGTATTTAGGAGTATCATATTGGTTAGTTACACAACTGGTAAGGAGAAAACAAATACCATGCTCACGAGTTGGAGGAAAAGTATTATTTAGAAAAGAAGCACTAGATAAATACTTAAATGAAAAAGAAAAAGCTTCTATAACAAATGAATAAACAAATCACAAAAGATAAGAATCTTGGATATTAAAAAATAAGATGTGTGGGAGAGATAGTATCCAAGATTTTGAGATACAAAAGATATTAAAATTTAAGAATAGAAAAAAGGAGGAATGTTTATGCAACAACAATACAAAATTTATAACTATTTATTTGATGGAGAATATTTAAAAGGAGTAAGCTTAAATGCAAAAGTAGCATATGGGATATATGTGCATATGCTAAATGGAAATATCAATGTAAAACAAGACGAAATGGGATACAAGTATATAGAAAATGCAAGAAAGTACATAATGAATGAATTAAAAATATGTGCTAATACTGCAACTAAAATTCATAAAGAATTAGTAGATGCGGAACTAATCGAAGAAGAATGGCAAGGTTTGAATCTACCATATAGGACTTATATAAAATATTACGAAACAATAGATTTAGAAAATACAAAAGAATATAAATCTATATTAGAAGAATTACCAGATATCAAATTTAAAGATTCAGGATTCACAAATTTAGATATAAGGGAAGCTAAAAAAGTAATAATCGAAAGATTTGGTGAATTTCCATTCTTTGAGGTAGGAAAGATAGTAGAAAAAACTAACTTAAAGCAATTTCACTTAAATGATATTAAGATGATAAAATATGCGATAGCATATATGTTAGCTAAGTATAGAGATGTAGCTAATCTAAAAGATATAATTAATAAAATAAGTTATATATCAATATATTCAGCACTTGATAGGACAAGCAAAATAAATAGCATAGAACCAAAAGTATGTACTTTAGCAAAAGAAATATTTGAAATACTATCAAATAAATAGAAATATTAAAAAATAAGAATCGGAAGAGCTGTTTGTAGGACATATGTCCGACAAATAGCTCTTTTGTCTTACTCGTTGAAAGCTCTGCTTTCAAGCTGTGCAGAGCTGTCTGTCGGACAGCTATTCTTGTTTAATAGGAAAAATCGCAGATTTTGACTATTAAATAAAAAAAGCTCCAAATTACTATAAATTTGGAGCTAATTTTATTTTTATCTATCTATTTCATCATTATCTGGTTCTTTTCCGTAAAGTGTATCTTGTAAAGATTTTATATTTTTTGAAATTCCTGATTTCATAGATTCATGTATAAGATGAGTCAGATGTTCAGGTTCTGGATAATATTCTTCTGGAAGTGCTGCTAATACAAATTTATCTCTAATGCTATATTGTGTAATTTTTCCATTTTCATCATATTTTCTAGATAAATTATCTAATAAATATCCTAAATCTAATGGAAAATTATGCTCTTCTGAAAACTGTTTGGCAAATGTAAGTGTTGTTCTAGTATTTCCATCTCTAAAAGGGTGAACTTTCCAAAGTTTTGCAAGGTCTTTTGTAAATAGGCTTGCTTTATCTTCAAGTGAAAGTGCATCCCAATTTGTACTATTCATTTCATCTAAAGTAGATTGTAATTCTTTTTCAATATCTTGATAAGGGGTGTAATCAAGACTTAGTTTAGGAATAACTACTTCTTCTTTATAAATTGGTACACATCTAAATTCACCAGCCCAATCAAATATATCTTCAAATATATGTTTATGAATTGATTTAAAATAATTAATATCAAATTTTGAGCGAAATTGTTTAGAAACGTTTAAGAATTTTGTAAATGTAATATCTCTTTGTGCTGCATTTAGTTTTTCATAATTTCTAATATTTAGTTTATTTCTTAATGTACCATTTTTTAAAACATAAGGATCTACCATATTTAATCCTCCTTATACAAAGCTATTATTTTTTTTTGTACTTCTTCGATTTCAGAAATACCGTCTACATATTCTTTTGTAAGTTTTAAAACTTCTTCTCCAGGAAATTCAGATCCTGATATTGAAATTGCAAGTGCTGTTTTTACAATTTCTTTTCTTTGCTCTCTTGTTGTATTTTTTATAGATAAGTCCATAAATACCTTCCTTAAAATTAAACTATAAGTTTATTATACCATTTATTTGAAAATAAAGCAATTTTCTTAAATAAAAGCGATTAAAATGATAAATTTTTAATATAAATTAGCACTCTGTTATTGACACTGCTAAAATAAAGTAATATAATTATTCTTGTAAATAAAGAAAAGCACATTCTACAGTTCGTATGATTGTGCTTTTAAAACATAATAAATTGCTATGTATAAAAAAGCAAAATATTATCAAAATAAAATAGCACATATAAAAATATGCTATAAGTCCTATATAGTAGACTTTAAACACTATAAATATAATGTAAGGAAAGTGAGAAATATGAATATTCAAAAATTTACTCAAAAATCCTTAGAGGCAATTCAAAATGCACAAAATTTAGCAATAGAAAATCAAAATGCTCAATTAGATCAAGAACACATATTGCTTAGTTTATTAGAGCAAGATGAAAGTTTAATAAAAGAACTTCTAAAGAAAATGGGAATATCAAATAACTTTGAAACTGAGGTAAGAAATAAAATTAAAAATAAACCTAAAATGACTGGTGGTGCAAGAAGAGCAGATAGCATGTATATATCACAAGATGTTGATATAGTATTTTCAAATGCAGAAGAAATAGCTAAAAAGATGAATGATGAATATGTTTCTGTAGAACATATAATGATTTCTTTGATAGATAATCCAAACAAAGAGTTAAAAGAATTGTTTAAAACTTTTAATATAACAAAAAATAGTTTTCTAAAAGTTTTATCTAGTGTAAGAGGAAATACAAGAGTAACATCAGATAATCCTGAAAGCACATATAATGTTCTTGAAAAATATGGTCAAGATTTAGTTGATATGGCTCGTAAACAAAAATTGGACCCTGTAATAGGTAGAGATACAGAAATTAGAAATGTAATACGTATATTATCAAGAAAAACTAAAAATAATCCATGTTTAATTGGTGAACCTGGTGTTGGTAAAACAGCAATAGCAGAAGGTTTAGCTTTAAGAATTGTAAGAGGAGATGTTCCAGAAAATTTACAAGACTGTACAATATTTTCATTAGATATGGGTTCACTTGTAGCAGGTGCAAAATATAGAGGTGAATTTGAAGAAAGATTAAAAGCAGTTCTTCAAGAAATAAAGAAAAGTGAAGGAAAGATAATATTATTCATTGATGAAATTCATACAATTGTTGGTGCTGGAAAAACAGAAGGTGCAATGGATGCTGGAAATTTATTAAAACCTATGCTTGCACGTGGTGAATTACATTGTATTGGTGCAACTACATTAAATGAATATAGGCAATATATAGAAAAAGATCAAGCTTTAGAAAGACGTTTTCAACCTGTAATGGTAGATGAACCAACAGTTGAGGATACAATATCAATTTTAAGAGGAATAAAAGAAAGATATGAAGTTTATCATGGTGTAAAAATTTCAGACAATAGTTTAATAGCTGCAGCAACACTATCTCATAGATATATTTCAGATAGATTTTTGCCAGATAAAGCTATAGATTTAGTAGATGAAGCTTGTTCAATGATAAAAACAGAAATGAAATCAATGCCTACTGAACTTGATGAGGTTTCAAGAAAAATAATGCAACTTGAAATAGAAGAAAGAGCTTTAAGTAAAGAAAATGATCAAATATCAAAGCAAAGGCTAGAAGATATACAAAAAGAAAAATCAGAATTAAAATCTAAATTTGATAGTATGAAAGCAAAATGGGAAAATGAAAAATCTGCAATAGAAAAAGTACAAAAATTAAGGGAAGAAATTGAAAGAGTAAATTCGCAAATAGAGCAAGCAGAAAGAAATTATGAACTAAATAAAGCGGCAGAGTTAAAATACGGAAAATTACCAGAACTTCAAAAACAATTAGAAGCAGAAGAAATAGAAAGTGAAAAAAATAAAGAAAATGGACTTTTAAGAAACAAAGTAACAGAAGATGAAATAGCTAAAATTATATCTAGATGGACAGGAATACCTGTTACTAAACTTATGGAAGGTGAAAGAGAAAAAATATTGCATTTAAAAGATATTCTTCATAAAAGAGTTATTGGGCAAGATGAAGCAGTTCAAGATGTATCAGAAGCTATTATGCGTTCAAGAGCTGGTATTAGTGATCCAAGAAGACCTATAGGTTCATTCCTATTTTTAGGTCCAACAGGTGTAGGTAAAACAGAACTTGCTAAAAGTTTAGCGGAAAGTTTATTTGATGATGAACACAATATGGTAAGAATTGACATGTCTGAATATATGGAAAAATATTCAGTTTCTCGTTTAATTGGTGCACCTCCAGGATATGTAGGATATGAAGAAGGTGGTCAATTAACAGAAGCAGTTAGAAGAAAACCATATTCAGTAGTTTTATTTGATGAAATAGAAAAAGCACATCCAGATGTATTTAATATATTACTTCAAGTTTTAGATGATGGACATATTACGGATTCACAAGGAAGAACAGTAGATTTTAAAAATACTATTATAATTCTTACTTCAAATTTAGGTTCAGATTTTATATTAGATGGTATAAATAGCAATGGAGATATTTCAGAAGAAGCTAAAGAAAAAGTAAATGAATTATTAAAAAGAAGTTTTAGACCTGAATTTCTAAATCGTTTAGATGAAATTGTATTTTATAAACCACTTAAGAAAGATGAAATTTCTAAAATATTAGAATTATTAATTAAAGATTTAGAAAATAGATTAGATGATAAACATATTAAATTAGAATTAACAGAAAATGCTAAAATATATTTAATAGAAAATGGATATGATCAAATTTATGGTGCAAGACCTTTAAAGAGATTTGTTAAGAAAAAATTAGAAACTTTGATTGCTGAAAGTATATTAAATCAAAAGATTTCTCCAATGTCTACTGTTACTATTGATGCTGAAAACAACAATTTATATATTAAATAATTTTATGAAAAGCAAACTATATGTAAAATATATTTATATTTAGTTTGCTTTTTTATTTAGTAATGTTAAAATATATATAGATAAAAATACATAAGTTATATATTAATACAAAAGAATTTGTGGGAGATAAAATATGGATAAAGAAAAAGATATTAAAAATGCAATAACTTTATTAGAGGCAATATTAAACAACTGGAAAAAGAAAAATAGCGCTGATAAAGAATATTGTATTTTTTTTCCTAAATTTTTAACGGATAATGATAATTTAAAAGCATTGTTTCCAATTTTTGAAAAAAACGATAATATTTTAGAACTTGCTACTTGGGGAGAATATGATTTAAAAGAATATACACTAAGTCAATATATAGCAGAAGAAAATAAAATAATAATTAATGATACTGAAATTGTAAATTATACGGATTCTAAATTTGAAAATGTATTACAAGCTTTTGTAAAAATTTTTTATTTTGCACAAAATTTTAAAAGAATAGATTTAGATACACTTGAATATAAAGAAAATATTGAAAAATTGACAGATAGTATATACGAATATGAAAATATACTTATTAATGAAGTAACAGAAGAATTAAATATTATTTACGGATATGAATATACAGAAAAATTTAATCCATATATTTTTCCAAAAGGATCAGAAGAAAAAAATTATGATTTTGAATGGAAACAAACAAATGAATTAAAATACATATCAGATAAAAGTTTAGAACTGGCATATAAGCTACTAGAAAAAGGTAATTTTAGTCTAAAAATACTAAAAGATGCAAAAACAGAAAAAATATGTGTAAGCACGAATGTAAGAAACTTGTGTGATGAAAGTTTTACTACAAATGAATTATTAGATATTTTAAAATCAAAAGGAAATAAGATATTTACTGATTCAAAAAGTGATTTTACTGCTAATAAAGATAAATCTATAGAAAAACTTTGTTATAAATGTGAATATGAAAAATGTCCAAAGCACATTGCAGGATATATATTATATTTAAGAAATACAGGAAAATTAAAAGAAAAATTACAAGAAAGAGAAAAATTTAGAAAAGATAAATTAAATATAAATGATAAATATGCATTTGTATGGAATGTAGAGGATGGGCTAAAAAAAATACCTCAAAACATATTTGAATTTGCTGAAAAATTGGTTGATAAAGAGTGTATATATGTTGATCGTTGTCTAACAGATAATGGAAAAGTTAAAATTTTAACTGCAATAAAATGTTCAGAATATACATTATATGAAACAGAAGAAATTCTTAAATATGATAGAAAATTTTCAGATTGGGTATCAATTAAAAGAAATACAAATTGTAAAATAGGTCTTTGTGATACTTTTTCATGTAGATTAAATTCGTGTCCAATTTTAGTTGCTGGATATATTCAATATCTAAAAACAGTAGGAAGAGAAGATTTAATTATAGCTGATAGAAAATATTATTTAGAAAATAAAGAAGAAATTGATTTAGAAAATGAAAAAATAAAATCTGATAAGATTGAAAAAATGGAAAATCAAAAAAATGATTATTTAGAAAATTTAAAAAAAGAATATGATGAAAAAATAATCAATTTTAAAGATTTTACAGACATACTTTTAAATCCAAATCAAACAAATTTACATTGTACAATAGAAGGAAATGATAATATTGGAAAGAATAAATTTGTATCAGAAATATCAAGTTTATTATATAAACTTGGAAAAACAAATAAAGAAGAATATGAAAGAATATCACTACTGAATTTAGCTGCTTCGAATGCATATAGTTATACTAATAAAAGTAATTCTAAAGTAACAGATATTAATAATGTACTTTATCAAGTAGAAAGTGCTGTAAAATATACAGAACTTGAAGAAAAAGTTTTATATGTAGTAGATGGTATAGAAGAATTTTATGAAGATTATAAAAAATACAAAAACAATACTGTTTTAGGTGGTACAGTTGAAATTAGAAAAAAACAATTTGAACATACTTTTGAATTATTAACTAAAATTAATAAAAACAATTATATTATTATAAATGGAACGAAAGAAGAAATTGAAAATTTGTTAGAAATAGAACCTAGATTACAATTTATTTATAAAAACTCAAGATTAATATTACCAGATCCTTCTATAGATGAAATATATAAAGCATATATTAAAACTTTAAAACCAGATTTATTAGAAATTGCAAGAAAAGATTATGAAAAATATAAAAAACAATTTATAGAGTATATAAGTTTAAACAAAAATTTTATACCACTTTCTGATATAGAACTTGCAAATTATTTGGCTATATATAGTAATTCTAAGAAAAAGATTACATTTCCAGAAAATATATATAAAAAAGAAACTATTGAAGAAAGCTTAAAAAATATTATTGGAATGAAAATTGTAAAAGAGAGAGTAGCTGAATTTGAAAAATATATGTTATTTCAGATGAAAGCAAAATCAGAAGGAATTACTTTAAATAGTACAAATATGCATATGATATTTACTGGAAATCCAGGAACTGGTAAAACAACAATAGCGAGAATTATGGCTAAGATGCTATTTGATTTAGGTATCATAAAAGAAAATAAATTGATAGAAGTAGAAAGAAAAGATTTAATTGCAAATTATATAGGGCAAACAGCTACTAAAACTGCAGAAGTAATAGAAAAAGCTATGGGCGGAGTTTTGTTCATAGATGAAGCATATGAACTTGCTGGAAAAGGTGAAAGAGATTTTGGTTCAGAAGCGATAGCAACATTAATAAAAGCTATGGAAGATCACAAAGATAATTTAGTTGTTATTTTTGCAGGTTATAGAAATGAAATGCAAACATTTATAGATAGCAATCCAGGTATAGGATCAAGAATAGGATATACTTTTGACTTCCCAGATTATACTCCAAATGAATTAATACAAATTTTCTATAAAAAAATGAATAATATGGGATTTGAAATAGATAAATCAGTAGACTTAAAATTAAATAATATATGCAAATATTTTTCAAAAAGAAAAGATTTTGGAAATGGTAGATTTGTAGATAAATTAATACAAGAAGTAATAATGAAACATTCAAAACTAAATAGCGAAAATATAAGATTAATAACAAAAGAAGACATTCCAGAAATAGAAGATTTAAATAATGCAAGAAATGATGCAGAAATAAAAGATACAAAAGAATTATTAAAAGATATAGTTGGAATGGAAGATTTAAAAAGAAAAGTTATTGAATTTGAACAATATATGGAATTTTTAAAAGAGGCAGAAAAGCATAAATTAAACATTCCAAATCAAAATATGCATATGATATTTACTGGAAATCCAGGAACTGGAAAAACAACAATAGCGAGAATTATGGCAAAAATGTTAAGAGATTTAGGTATTGTTCATGAAAATAAATTAATAGAAGTAGAAAGAAAAGATTTAGTTGCAGAATATATTGGTCAAACTGCAAAGAAAACATCAGAAGTTATTAACCGTGCTATGGGTGGAGTACTTTTCATAGATGAAGCATATGCCTTAGCAGGAAACAAAAATGATTTTGGTTCAGAAGCAATAACTACATTAATAAAGGCAATGGAAGATCATAAAGGCGAATTTATAGTAATTTTTGCTGGATATAAAAAAGAAATGAAAGATTTTATTGCTATGAATTCTGGAATAGCATCAAGAATAGGATATACTTTTGATTTTCAAGACTACACAGATAAAGAGCTTGCAGAAATTTTATATAAAAAAATTTATAAAGCTGGAATGTCAATAACAGAAGATTCAAAAGAAAATGTAGAAAAGATTATGAAATATTTTGCAAATGTTGAAAATATTGGAAATGGTAGATTTGTAGATAAAGTATTACAAGAAATATTAATGAAACATGCTAAAAATGAAAACAAAAAGATTGGAAATATTCAAAAAGAAGATATTCCAACTATAAAGGAAATGACATCTGTGATATTTGCTGGAAAAGGAATGATAGATGTAGAAAAAATAACAGAAGAGGATTTAAAGAAAACGGCTGTACATGAAATTGGTCATGCTTGTATAAGATTATTATTATTTAAAGAGCCAGGAATAAAGAAAATAACAATAAATCCTGAAGGTACGGGTACTTTAGGATATGTGAGACATAGTGGAAATACAAGTTATACATCTTCAAAAACTACTTTACTTAATAATATCAAAGTATCATTAGGTGGTATGGCAGCTGAACAATTATACTTTGGTGAATTTGAAAATGGAAATACTTCTGATTTAGAACATGCTAGCTATATAGCCAAAAATATGATTACAAAATATGGTATGTCAGACCTAGGATTAGGACAAATTATAAATCCTGACAATTATTTAACAGAAAAAGTTCAAGAAGAAATGAATAAAATATTAAAGCAATGTTATGATGAAACATTAGACTTAATTAAAAACAATATGAAAAAAGTTGATAAAGTTGTAGAATATTTATTAGTTAATAAAGAAATTGATGAAGAAGAATTAATTAAAAATTTTAAATAAAAGAAAAATCCACAAATTAATATTTATTTGTGGATTTTTCTTTTATTTAAGTAGATGGTGACGTAAAAAATTTTCCTTGCCATAAATTTTTTTCTTTCATTAATTTATCTAATCCATTAAGAATCCATTTTTTATGTAGGTTCCATTTAGGTGCTAAAAGTATGTCTTTTGGAGCATCTCCAGACACTCTATGAATAATAATATCTGGATTTATATGTGTTAAAATATATGATAAATTATCCAAATAATATTCTAAAGAAATGGGAAGATATTCTTTTTTGCTATACATATCAGCTAAAACAGTGTTTTTAACTACATATGTAGAATGAATTTTTAATCCTTTAATATTATGATTATTTATAAAATTAACTGTATTCTTAATGTCTTCAAAATTTTCACAAGGCAAGCCTATCATAATATGTGCAATAACATCAATATTATACTTATTTAATATTTTAACTGCATTTGTAAATTGATTAGAAGAATAACCTCTATTTATTAGATCTCCAATTTTATCGTTTGATGTTTGCAAACCAAGTTCAACAGATACATAATAATTTTTAGAATAACTATGTATAAGTTTTGCAATTTCTTCTGTTATACAATCTGGTCTTGTAGCTATGTCTATGCCTACAATTCTATCATCTATTAACGCAGAATCATATTTCTTTTTTAAATTTTCTAGAGTATCATATGTATTTGTAAAATTTTGAAAATATACAATAAATTTATTTGCTCTTTCAGATTTATAACTTTTAAAATAATTTTCAATTTGTTTAGAGATATTTTCTTCAAAATTAATATGTTCTCCTGAGCCTTTTTCACTACAAAAAATACATCCTCCATGTGAGATGGTACCATCTCTATTTGGACAAGTGAAATTTCCATCAACACAAATTTTTAATGTTCTTTCTCCAAATTTGTTTTTTAAGTATTCATTTAAATGATTATATCTTGATTTATTTTCCATAATACATTTAGTATATCAAAATAAATATTAAAAGGCAAAATAAATATTTTTTAATTAATTACAATTAGTGATATAATTGTGGAAAGAGGATAATTTGAAAGGAAAAAAATGGATATTTTAACATTAAAATCAAAAGATAAATTATCATGTAAAATGTGCGATAAATGCTGTATATATAGGGGAGATATTAGACTTACGCCTATAAATGTGTGTGAAATTGCTAAATTTTTAAATATTTCCATAAAAGAATTTTTAGAAAAATATACAGATAGGCTAGAAATAGATAAACCTGAAATTGTATTAAAAACAAAAGGAAAATTAAAAGAATGTATATTATATAATGAAAAAATAAAAGGATGTGGGATACACAAAGTAAAACCTATGCCATGTGTGATGTTTCCATTAATTCCAGAAAATATAGAAAAAGATTATTTTTACAATTCAGGTCAATGTGTTTTAGAAAATGCAAAGCCAATTTCTATAAATAAGTGGCTTAATGGAAACAATAATATATATAAAAGAAATAAAAAAAGCTGTTTAGAATGGATAAAATTTATAGAATGGTTAGAACCTAAAATAAATAATATTTCTGAAAAAGAAATAGAAGATATCTATAAAATACTTTTTGAAGAATATGATTTAAAAAAGTTGAATTTAAAAAAGCAAATGAAAAATAATATAAAAAAAGTAATTGATATAGTGAGTAAAAAATGATATAAATAATATACTTGAAAAGGAGGAAAATATATGTTAGATAATGATTGTATTTTTTGTAAAATAATAAATGGAGATATACCATCTTCAAAAGTATATGAAGATGATGAAATTTTAGCTTTTAAAGATATAAATCCAGTTGCACCAGTACATGTACTTGTTATACCAAAATGTCATATTAAAAACACAAATGAAATTAATTCAGAAAACAGTAAGTATATAGCACATATATATGAAAAAATTGGAGAGATTGCAAAAAAAGTTAGAGTATATGATTCAGGATATAGATTAATTTGCAATTGTGGTGAAGATGCAGGTCAAGAAGTAAAACATTTGCATTTTCATTTAATAGGTGGAAAAAGTTTAGGATTAAAAATAGTATAAAGGAGATATAAAATGTCAAATAAACCAATAGTAACAATAGAAATGGAAGATGGAGGAATAATTAAACTTGAATTATATCCATCAAAAGCACCTCAAACAGTAAATAATTTTATTTCATTAATAAATAAAAATTTTTATAATGGATTAATATTTCATAGAACAATACCAGGATTTATGGCACAAGGCGGAGATCCAGAAGGAACTGGTATGGGTGGACCAGGATATGGTATTTTAGGGGAATTTAAAGAAAATGGTGTAGAAAATAATATTTCTCATGTTAGAGGAATAATTTCTATGGCAAGGAGCTCAATGCCTAATAGTGCAGGTTCACAATTTTTTATAGTAACAGATGATTCAGAATTTTTAGATGGAAAATATGCAGCTTTTGGTAGTGTAATAGAAGGTATGGATGTAGTTGATAAAATTGTAAAATCAAGAGTAATTACAAGAAGCCCATATGGTGGTGGAAAAGATAGACCTGTTGAACCACCTGTTATGAAAAAAGTTACGGTAGATACTTTTGGTGAAGAATATCCAGAACCAGATAAATATTAATATAGAAAGGATTTTTTATGGTTAATATAAAAGAAAGTATATTAAATTCATATTGTTTTGAGTTAGAAGTAACGGATTCATGGCAATTACCAGCAATATATAAAATTTTTAAAGAAGATACAGATATAAAAATTAATGAACTTTGTTTTTTTTCAGAACTTACAAATGAAGAATATACAAAATTTGCAAATAAAATATTAGAATATAATGTAGATAAGTGGGAAAACAATTATAGCTTAGATTTTAATGAAAAATCAGAAGAAGAATATTCTTGGAAACTTACTATATATTATGGTGATAATAAAAAAATAATAAAAAGAGGAAAAGATGCTTCACCAGATGAATTTGCAGATTTGGAAAATTTTTTGATAGAAATAACAGATTAAAAAAATCCCATCTTTGTTATATACAAAGGTGGGATTTTTAATATTATAAACACATTTTCAAAATATTTAAAACATCATGTTCATCTAAAGGAATGTAAGCATTTTGTAAATCTTTATGTTCAATTACAGCATGTGCCATTTTTTCTAATAAAGAATCATCTATTCCAAGTTTTCCTAAATTCATAGGAATACCACAATCTGCAAAGAATTTTTCAGTAGCGTTTATTCCTTTGTTTGCCATATCAAATTTATCTTCTGTTTTTTCAATATTCCAAACGTTTATAGCATAATCAACGAATTTATCAACTGTTTTATCAGATAGAATATATCTCATCCAGTTTGGTGTTATTATTGCAAGACCAATTCCATGAGTTATATCATAAAATGCACTTAATTCATGTTCAATTGGATGACAAGTCCAAGAACCTGATTTTCCACTTCCACATAAACCATTTAATGCTAAACTAGAAGCCCACATTAAATTGCTACGAGCTTCATAATTTGATGAATCTTGAAGAGCGATAGGGCAATATTTAATACATGTTTGCAAAATGCTTTCACATAATTTGTCTTGAAGAAAAGTTCCGTTGGTCATTTGAAAGTAATTTTCAATAACATGTGACATTATGTCAGCAGTTCCTGCAGCTGTTTGTATTCTAGGTAAAGTATATGTATATTCAGGATCTAAAATTGAAACTTTTGGAGCCATAACTTTTGCAGAAGTTCCTAATTTTTCATTAGTTTCTGGATTAGAAATAACTGCTCCTTTATTCATTTCTGAACCTGTTGCTGCAATTGTTAATATACTAACAATTGGTAAAGCATTTTTAATTTTTGAAGAGTCTTTTACAAGATCCCAAGCATCATTTTCATAATAAAAACCTGCTGCTATTACTTTTGAACAATCAATAGTACTTCCACCACCAACTGCTAAGATAACGTCAATTTTGTTTTGTCTACAAATTTCAATACCTTTTCTAACAGTACCAATTCGTGGGTTAGGTTCTATTCCTTCAAGTTCAAATATATTAAAATCTTTTAATAAAGAACATACTTTATCATATATTCTGTTTTTCTTTATACTTCCTCCGCCATATGCAAGAAGAATATTTTTTCCAAATCTACTTAAAATTTCTGGCAAGTTTTCTACTTGATTTTTACCAAAATAAATTTCAGTAGGTGCATGAAATACAAAATTTTCCATAAAAATTTTCCTTTCTATAAAATATAATAATATTATATATTCAAATAAAATTAAGGTCAATAAGACAATAATTATTTTTAATAAAATTTAATATTTTGTGTAAGTATTAAATTATGTATAAAATTATAGAAAAATGTGAAAAGACGTGGTATAATCAAAGAAAAAAATAAGAGGTACTATGGAAGAAAAATTTGAAATAGAATCTTCAGCAGGAATAAAAATTTCATGTAGAATTTGGAAAGAAGATTTAAATAAATATAAAGGTATAATTCAATTAGTGCATGGAATGCAAGAATATATAGGAAGATATACAGAATTTGCAGAATTTTTGGCAAAGAAAGGCTATATAGTAATAGGTCATGATAATTTAGGTCATGGAAATACTGCAAAATCAGAAGAAGAATATGGACATTTTTCAGATGAAAATGGATGGGATAATCTTGTAGATGATATACATATTGTCCAAAAATATGCAAAAGAGAAATTTCCTAATTTAAAGCATATTATATTTGGACATAGTATGGGTTCAATTTTAGCAAGAAATTACATTATTAAATATCAAGACAAAATTGATAAAGCTATTTTTTCAGGAACAATTAATTATATAAATGGATTAAATTTATATATATTAATGCTTAAATTTATGAAATTATTTTTGGGCAAAAGATATAAAAGTAAATTTATAAGATATTTTGTATTAAATTATTTCAATAAAGAATTTGTACCAAATAAAACTGTTGCAGATTGGATTAGCAATGATGAAAAAGCAGTAAGTAAATTTATAAATGATAATAAATGTTTAAGAAATTTTACTTTACAAGCATATGAGGATTTACTAAATGGAATAAAATATGTATCAAAAAGAAAAAATATTTCAAAAAGTTTAAATATTCCAATTTTATTTATTTCAGGAGATAAAGATCCGGTAGGAGAAAATGCTAAAGGTGTAATTAAAGTTTTCAAAAAATATGAAAAGAACAACAAAAATGTAACAATAAGGCTAATAAAAAATGCAAGACATGAAGTTTTAAATGATATAAATAAAGATTTTGCATATGAAATTATTTTAAGATGGATTGAAAATTAAATGGAAGAAAAACAAGAAATAAAAAGTATATATTTAAAAAATCAAAAAATAGAATATATTCTTATAAGAAAGAAAATTAAAAATATTTATTTAAATATAAAAGATAATAAGCTTTTGGTAAAAGCAAATAAAAGAGTTCCAATTTATTATATTGAAACTCTTTTAAAAACGAAAAAAAACTGGATAATAAAAAAGTTAAATGAAAATACTGTAAAACAAGAAAGAGAAAAATTATATACTGATAAAGAATTTGAAAATATTATTATAGAATATATAAAAAAATATTCTAAATTATTAAATGTGAATTTTAACAAAGTAAGAATAAAATCAATAAAATATGCTTGGGGAAGCTGTACATCAAATAAAAATATAACTATTAATTATGAACTTATAAAATATGAAAAAGATATTATAGAATATGTTGTTGTACATGAATTGTGTCATTTAAAATATATGAACCATTCTAATAAATTTTGGGATTTGGTAAAAAAATATATTCCAGAATATAAAATTATAAGAAAAAAATTAAAAAATAGTTAAAAACTATTTTATTTATCTTAAAAATATGATATAATTAATTTGCTGAGTGTGAACTTAAAACTAAAATTTAAGAACATATTTTAATATTTAAATACAAAAGAGATTTCAAGATTTGAAATTTTGAAATGTGGAAAACCACTTTTTTAAATATAGAATCTATAAATGTAATTACATATTATAGGAGGAAAAATATGTCATTTGAAAGAAATATGATGTCAAAAATAAAATTTGTTGTTAATCCAACAGGAGTAATAACAGATTTATTTGCAAAAAGATTTGAAGTAGAAGGGATTATAAAAGGTAATCCAGAAAAGAAAGAACATTTAAAAAGGCAAAATATAATAGGAACACCATTAGATACAGAAATTGTAAAAGCTATTAGAAAAGATAAACAAACTTTTTCTAAATATCCTTCAATATTAACTGGTGAAAATATTTATAGTGAACTTTCAATACTTTCTTATAAAAAACCAGAGGAAATGAAAAAATCAATTTTTTCAAAAGCGGTGCATTTGTATGATTGTCCAGAAGATTCAATTGATGAAATAATGGAATTAGTTCCTACTTGTGAAAGTGTATTGCAAACAGAAGCAGGAGAAAAAGTTATAAGCCAAACAGTAGAATATAAAAATTCAATTTTTAATCTTTGGGAAAGATGTTCAGAAAGTTTAAGTGACTATATAAGAGAAGTTGTTGGGGAAGAAAATTTACAAGGCAATGAAAAAGAACTTGTAGTTTCTGTAAGAGCACCATTATATAAGAATCAAAGAAGTTATGGTGAAGAAAAAAATAGAACAATTTTTTATTATAGCCAAGCAATACCAACATCAGATGAAGAAAGAAAGAAAAGCAATGCATATACAGTTTCAGCATTATGTCATGAAAAAGTACACGAAACATTATTACCATATAAAATGCATATGACACAAGAAGAGAAAAAGAAATTTCATGCATTTATAAAATTTTTAACAGATAAAGAAATATACCATATGATAATGGGTGAAAGTTATTTAGATATAAACACTGTAAATGAAAATGATGCAGTAATGGCAAAAGTTTACCCATATTGGTTAGGATATTTACATAGAAAAGATTCAAATCCAGTATTAGAAATTCAAAAAGATATAAATAGAGACAGAAAAGCTTTTGAAAAATTGGAAGATAATAGTGTAAAAAAACAAAGATATAGTTTATATAATTTTGATAAATTATCTGCACAAAAAATTGCACATTTTTTTGTAGGAAAAAGAGCTATATCACCATATGAATTTTCTAAAATAGATTTTGATAATAGAGATGCAGTAGAAGTAGACACAAAAACAAGAAAAAGAGAAAGAATATAATATGTTTAAATACCATAGTGTTAGATTTTCTAATATTATGGTATTTTTTTGTAAATAAATATTGCTATATTGCTATTTGATTTTTTTATTGGTAAAATGTAAAAAAATCAAAAGGAAAACAAATGAGTAGAAAAAAGAAAAAAAGTAAAATTGGATATATAATTATATTTTTAATAATATCAATTATTGGAATAATAAGCCCACAAACTATTGAAAAAATAGAGACTTTGGTAGATGTAAACGAAGTTTCACAAGTAGAAAACATAGATTCAAATACTATTAATAGCAATTTAGAAAATATTAAATTAATAAAAGAGAATGAAGCTTCACAACTAGAAATAGATAAAGAAAAACTAAATATATTATTTTTAGATGTTGGTCAAGCAGATTCTGAACTTATTTTTTATCAAGACAAATTAATGGTAATTGATACTGGAAATGTAGAAGATGGAGAAAAAATAATAGAGTTTTTAAAAGAATTAAATATATCTAAAATTGATTATTTAATAGGTACTCATATACATGAAGATCATATAGGAAGTATGCAATATTTTATAAAAGAATTTGAAATAGATAAAATATATCTTCCGTATAATGATACTTCTGTAAATACATATTATAAAAATTTGCTTAATGAAATTTTAAATAAGAATATGCAAATAGAAGAAATTGAAGTTGGAAATATAATAAATATTAATGATGTAGAATGTGAAGTAATGGCTGTTGATAATAATAATCCAGAAAATCAAAATGATGCTTCAATAGTAATTGAAATGCGATATAAAGATAATAAATTTTTATTTACAGGAGATGCAACAAAAAAAGTTGAGGAAAAGAGAAATTGGAATGATATAGATGTGTTAAAAGTAGGTCACCATGGTTCAAATACAAGTTCATCAGAAGAATTTGTATCACAAGTAAAACCAGAAGTTTCAATTATTTCTGTGGGAAAAGATAATAGTTATAATTTGCCAAAACAAAATGTTATTGATGTTTTAAAAAGCAAAGGAAGCAAAATATTTAGAACAGATGAAGATGGAACTATACAAATTACAAGTAATGGAACTGATTATGAAATAATTACAATAAAAAGAAGTTTTGATGGAAATAAATAAAATTGTCGCAAAGTGGCAATTTTATTTTTTCTTTTTAAAAACAGAATTTGCAAGAGATTTTATTTCTTCTACTTCTTTTAAATAAGTTTCGTTATCAGGAACAAACAAGCCGTTTTCTAATTTAATAATATTTCCAGGTTTTACAAGAGAAGAAATATAATTTTTTGGAATATCTAAATAAGTTCCTGTTTCTTTGTTTTCACAAATAGCGAAATTTTCTACAAATCTATCAACAATAAACTTGGAATTAGTAGATAAATTATGTTCTTTTAGAAAATTATAAATAGTATTATTAGAAATACTTAAATCCATAATATTCACCTCCTTTTTGAAATATATTACAATATTATTATAAATTATTCAATAAAATATAAAAAAGATTTACAGCAATAATTTTTATTGATAAAATAATTATATCAAAATTATAAGGAGGTCAAGGTGAAAGATAAAAAAAATATAATATTATTAATTGTTGCAATTATTTTTTTAGTATTAGCAATTTATTACGTATATGATGTGTATAAAACAAATAAAGAGCCAAAAACATTATATAGCAATAATAATACAACTCAAAAAACAAATTATAATAATTTTAAAGTATATGATAAAGAAAATAAGTTAATTGAATTAGAAGAATATAAAGATAAACCAATAGTAATATTATTCTGGCAAGCAAATAATACAAAGTCAGTAGAACTACTAAAAAGTATTAATTCAAAATATGAAGAATATAAAGATAAAATAGTGTTTTTACCAGTAAGTATGACAGATGGAAAAACAGAAAGTATAGAATCGGTAGAAAATTTTTTATCAATATCAGAAATAACAATTCCTATGTATTATGATTTAGATAAAGATGCTGCATCTATATATAATATAACAGAAGTTCCAACTTTTGTATTTGTAAAAAAAGACAATACAATACTTAATAAAAAAGAAGGTAACATTTCAGAAGATGCATTACTTGCAAGTTTAGATATATTAGCAGAAAATTATTAAAAATAAAGCATAACATTTGTATATTAATGTTATGCTTTATTTTTATATAAATTTATTATTTGTACTTATATAGGCATTATTAAATTTATACAATATTAATAATATAAGATTACTAATAATTATAGATATTGGAATAGTAAAAAATATTCCATTTAATCTGAATTTAACTAAAAATAATATTGTGATTAACAATATAAAAATGTCTGATAAAAATTTTATAACAAGCACTTTTTTATTTTTGGTATAACAATATATTGGAAAAATATATTGTATAGGTGTAAAAGATGTAGAAATTATTAATATTTTAAAAATATAAATGCAATAATTTAAAATTCCATTTTCAAAATTAAATAAATGAACAATATAATTTATATTAAAATATAGAAAAGCAGAGATTATAGTTTGTATAATTATGCAAATTAAGCAAATATTAAGTAGATTTTTTTTGTTATAATTTTTTATAATTATAAATTCATTTAAAATAATACTAAGTGATGGAATAAAACATAAATCTAAAATAATATTTACTAATAAAAATGAAGATACATTATTAATTATTCCAAATTTATTTATTAGAAAATTAATTAATAAATATTTAAAACCTTTAAAAATTAGAATTCCGTATGTAAAAAAAATATCAAAAAAATCAAAATGTGATTTTAAGTCTATTTCCTTTAAAAAAAATAATAAAAAATTAGTTTTGCCTGAAAAATCAACCTTGTGGATAAAATTTTGGTAACTTTTATTAAAAATAATATTAAAAACAAAAAATAAAAAATAAATAATGGAATTTAGTAAAAAAATATTTTCAAAATTACTTAAAAATATATTCTTTAAACTGAATAAAATTAAATAATATATAAAAATATGATTTAATTTTAAAGCTTTAAAGTTTATTGTTATGAAAAATGTACTAAATAATATCAAATTTAAAATAAAAAATGGAAAAAGTTTATTGTATATATCTAAAATTAAAGGATCTATTGGGTAAAAGATTTTTATGATATAGCAAATTAAAGTTGCAATAAAAATATGTGTAAAGCAAAATAAAAATTCAGATATATTATTTTTAAATTTTTTATCTTGATAGGTTATAAATATTAGGAAAAAAGTAAATCCGTGCATAAATGTAAAAATAAGGTAAATAAAAACTTAATGTTCCAAGTTCTATATAATTTATTTTAATTAAATTGAAATCTAAAATTAAATTCATATAAGGAATTAAAAGAATAAGCAAAATTTTAATAAAATTTTTAAAAGATACATTAATGTTAAATAATTTATTCATATAAAAATTTTTCCTTTCATAAAAATCCTTACGAAGATTATATATTCAAAAGTTTTAAAAGTCTATAAAATATTTTGTAAAAAAAAATTTAAAAAAAGTATTGCAAAATAAAAAGTTATATATTAAAATTTAGGTGAAGTGGAGAGAAGTGGTACAAAGTGGTACGGAAATGGAGAGGTGAAAAATAAGTGCTAATTGGTGAATATGAGCATTCTCTAGACACTAAAGGCAGATTAATAATGCCAGCAAAGTTTAGGGAAGATATAGGTGAAAAGTTCATAATAACCAAAGGTTTAGATGGGTGCTTATTTGCATTTTCTTTAGAAGAATGGCAAATTTTCGAACAAAAATTAAGAAGTTTACCAATTTCTAATAAAGATGCAAGAACTTTTTCTAGATTTTTCTTCGCTGGTGCCATAGATTGTGAAATAGATAAACAAGGTAGATTTCTTATTTCAAGTAATTTAAGAGAATTTGCTAATTTACAAAAAGAAGTTGTAATAGTTGGTATGGATTCAAGGATTGAAATTTGGAGTAAGGAAAAATGGCAAAAATGTGATGATGACATTTCAGCTGATGAAATTGCTGAAAAAATGGAAATGCTTGGTATATAACTTGCTAAAGTTTATATAATTACAAAAGAAAAAATATAAAAACACAAAAGATAAAATTTTAAATTACAAAAGATAAAAATTACAAAAGATAAATACCTTAAATTAGGTGTTCAAAAGAAAAATTAGAACGAAATTGTTCTAAATATACAAAAGAAAAGATATATAATTTACTAATGTAAAAAAATTATATACTACGAAAGAAAAAAAGTAAAAATACAAAAGATAAAATTAAATTTACAAAGGATAAAATTAACAATTTTAAGCAAATGACAGTTGGTAGATTTTTTTGCCAACTGTCTATGCTATTATATTTTATCAAGAGGTAACTATAATTGGAATTTAAACACATACCAGTAATGCTAAATGAATGTTTAGAAGGATTAAATATTAAACCTGACGGCATTTATGTTGATGGAACAATGGGTGGAGCTGGTCATAGCAAAGAAATTATTAAAAAAATATCAAAAAATGGGCTTCTTATTGGGATAGATAGAGATGAAGAAGCTATTTCTGTTGCAAAAGAAAGATTAAAAGAATATGAAAATGTAAAATTTGTTCATGACAATCATGACAATATAAAAGAAATATTGAATTCTTTAAATATAGAAAATGTAGATGGAATATTACTAGATTTGGGAGTTTCTTCATATCAATTAGATGAAAGAAACAGAGGTTTTAGCTATTTAGGCGAAAATGAATTAGATATGAGAATGGACAGAACTCAAAAATTGACAGCAAAAGAGGTAGTAAATAATTATTCAGAATCAAAGCTTGCAGAAATTATTTTTGAATATGGTGAAGAAAGATTTTCAAGAAATATTGCAAAAAAAATTTGTGAATGTAGAAATCAAAAAGAAATAAATACTACAGATGAACTTGTGAAAATTATTGAAAGTGTAGTTCCTTACAAAAAAAATGAAGGTCATCCAGCAAAAAGAACATTTCAAGCAATTAGAATAGAAGTAAATAATGAAATAAAACCATTATATAATACGGTTTTAAATTCAATAGATAAATTAAAAAGTGGTGGAAGATTATGTATTATAACTTTTCATTCATTAGAAGATAGAGCAGTTAAAAATGCTTTTGTAGAAGCAGCAGGAAAATGCATATGTCCACCAGGATTGCCATATTGTGCGTGTGGGGCAAAATCACAAGGAAAAATTATTACCAAAAAACCAATTTTGCCTACATATGAAGAATTGGAAAATAATAGTAGAAGCAAAAGTGCAAAATTAAGAATTTTTGAAAAAATATAAATACAAAAGAAGGGAGGTAATGTTATGGTAAATCGTGCTTATGATTATCAATTTGAAACTAGTCCTAGAAAAATAAGACCAGAATATACAGATAGACCAAGAAAAAAAATAAAAAAGAAAAAATCAACTGCTTTAAATAAAAAAGTACAAGCCAAAGCTAAAGTAGAAAAAAGAAATAAAAAGCTTGAAGAAGTAGCATTTAAAGGTCAAGTTCTAATATTACTTTTAATATCATTTTCGATGTTATTTATCATAATATATAGAAACTCCCAAATTAATGAATCTTTTAATAAAATTCAAAAATTAAAAGCTAGTGTAACAAATTTGCAAAAAGAAAATGATCAATTAGAAATAGCAATACAAAATAGTGAAAATATAAATAATATAGAAAAAGCTGCAAAAGAACAATTAGGTATGCAAAAACTATCTAGTAAGCAAACTTTTTATATAACACTTCCAAAAACAGATTACGTAGAACCTAAAGGAGAGGAAATTGTTATAGAAGAAGATACAGGTTTTATAGAAAATGTAATAAATAAAATAAAAAATATATTTTAAGACTAAAATTAAAAGTTTTAGTCTTTTTTTATTTTTCTTTTAATAATATTTATAAGAAAATATTATTAGGAGGAAATCTATGCATTTTAATATTTTAAGAGCAAAAAAGAGAATGTTATTTTGTTTATATTTTATATTAATTTTATCTGCTATTTTAATAATAAGAGTTTTTTATTTACAATTTATATTAGCACCTAAAATACAAGAGAAAATTATATCTCAACAAAGCTCGAGTAGAAGCATTACTCCCAAAAGAGGAAAAATATATGATTCAACAGAAGAACACGTATTAGCTATAAGTAGTACTGTTGAAACTATAACTATAAATCCAGTAAATATAAAGGAAAAAGAAAAAGTAGCAAAAAAACTTTCAGATTTATTTGAATTAGATTATGAGAAAGTTTTAAAAAAAGTAAAAAAGAATAGTTCTATTGAAATAATAAAAAAAAGAGTTGCTAAAGAAAAAACAGATGAATTACGAATATGGATGCAAGAAAATAATATACTGTCAGGAATTAATATAGATGAAGATACAAAAAGAGTTTATCCAAATTCAACTTTTGCATCACATATTATTGGTTTTTGTGGTAGTGACAATCAGGGATTAGAAGGAATAGAAGCTAAATATGATGAAATTTTAAAAGGCAAAAATGGAAAAATTAGTAAAAACATTGATGCTAGAGGAAACGAATTTGGAAATAATGGTGAAACTTATCAAGAACCTATTAGTGGAAATGATTTAGTATTAACAATTGATTTTAATATTCAATCTATTGTAGAAAAATATTTAGAAGAAGCATGTATAGACAATGTGTGCACTGATGGTGGAAATATTATTATGATGAATCCCAAAAATGGGGATATTTTAGCAATGGCAACATATCCAAATTATGATTTAAATTCTCCATATACAATTAATTCAGAAGAACTTAAAAAAATATGGGATTTGATGGAATTATCTGAAAAAAGCATTAAACTTCAAGCAATGTGGAGAAATAAAGCAATTGCAGATACTTACGAGCCTGGATCAACTTTTAAATTGGTCACTGCATCAGCTGCAATAGAAGAAAAAATAGCTATTCCTGATACAAAAGGAGCTTTTAATTGTAGCGGTGGAATAGAAATAGCAGGTAGAAGAATAAAATGTTGGAGATATTATAGACCACATGGATCACAAAGTTTAAGAGAAGCACTTATGAATTCTTGCAATCCAGTTTTTATATCTCTTGGACAAAAAATAGGAGTAAAAAAGTATTATGAATATTTGGAAAAATTTGGATTTTTAAATAAAACAGGAATAGATTTACCAGGTGAAGCTAGAAGTATATTTTTGAAAGAAGAAAAAGTTGGACCAGTTGAACTTGCAACAATAAGTTTTGGGCAGAGATTTGAAGTAACTCCTATTCAAATGATAACAATGGTATCTGCAATTGCTAATAATGGTAAATATGTAAAACCTAGACTGGTAAAGAAAATAATTGATTCCGAAAATGGTAATATTCAAGAAATTGAACCTGAATTTGGAAAACAAGTAATTCTAGAAGAAACAGCAAAAGATGTATTAAGCATGATGACATCTGTTGTATCAGAAGGAACTGGGAAAAATGCTAAAGTAGAAGGGTATAATGTGGGTGGAAAAACTGGTACATCAGAAGATGGAGTAAATACCGGAAAATATGTAACTTCATTTATAGGAGTTGCTCCTACAGATGATCCTCAAATTACAATATTGGTTACATTGTATAATCCTACAGGAGAAGGAGGACATCAAGGTGGAGGAGTAGCTGCACCAGTAGCAGGAAAAATTTTGAATGAAGTAATATCATATTTAGAAATTGAGAGTAATAATTAGGAAATATTACATTTGTATTTCAAGCAGATAAAATGTTTATTACAAAAAATAATATTTATTGTAAAGAGAAGTCGAGTTTTGTATAATAAAATTGTATATATATATTTTAGCACATATATTTAAAAATATAAAATGGAGAAAAAAATGAAAAAATTTTTATCAATAATAATATGGATAATACTAATAATGGTATTATTTGTAAATTCAGTAATTTTAATATCATCTTTTGTAAATAAAGATGAAGTACCAAGTTTTTTTGGTTGGAAACCATTTATAACACTTTCAGGCTCAATGCAAAGTGAAATATATGCGGGAGATTTAAGTGTAGTTAAAGAAATAGATACAGAAGATTTAAAAGTTGGAGATGTTATAGCTTTTAGACAAGATGATATTATAATAACACATAGAATAGCAGAAATTGTTGAAGAAAATGGAGAAAAAAGATTTATAACAAAAGGTGATAACAATAATAATAGAGATATTTATCCTGTATATTCAAATATGATTGAAGGAAAATATATGTTTAAAATAAGTAAATTGGGAAATGTTGCAATATTTATTCAAACACCTTTAGGAACAGCTGTTGCATTATCTATACCAATAGCTTTATTTATATTAATACAAATAAGTGACAATAAAGAAAAAAATAAAAAAATGAAAGAAAAAGAACAAGAACAAGAAGAAATGAAAAAAGAGTTAGAAAGACTAAAAAATGAAAATAAAAAGTTATCAGAAAAAATTTAAATTAGTTAGTAATTAAATATTATATATTCTATTACTTAATATATATTTGAGAGGAGGTGTAAAATATGAATAAGAAAAAAACTGCTAATTTAACACTTGTTGTTTTAGTATTAGTTATATTATCATTAATCGGTGTTTCTGGAACATATGCTAAATATACAACAGCTGTAAATGGAAAAGGTACAGCGATAGTTGCAAAATGGGATTTTAAAGCTACAGCAGGTACAACAACACTTGAAGAAGATTTTGAAATAGATTTAGGCGATTATGTAACATCTGGACTTGTTACAGTTAATGGAGTTAAAAAAATTCAACCTGGATCAAAAGGTGAAATCACAATTAACATAGATAATACAAACAGTGATGTAGCTGCTACATTAGATGTTCAAGCTGTTAGTCAAGCAAATGATAAATTTACAAAATCACAATTTTCTTTTGGAAAAGTTGTATTAGTAGATGACGGTGGAAATACAATTACTGAAGTTGCAGCTGGTGATACAGCTACTGCAAAAATATCTTTTGAATGGAAATATGATTCATCAGTAGATGCAGATGCAGAAGATACAATTATTGGAAAAAATGCAACAGATACTGCTATGACATTAGTAACTTTAAAAGTAGTAGGTACACAAGTTAATGTATAAAATTACATAGGAGGAAATAAGAATTGAATAACGCTGATAAAGAAAAAAATGAATATTTACGTAGAAAAATATTAATTATAATTTTTGTAATATTATTTTCTATAAGTGTTATTCTATCAGTATATTTACTTGGATACCGTTTAGGAACGATAGGTGTAACACCTAACTTAACTAAACAATTAGATGTAATAAAAATTACATCTAATTCAGTTGATTGGAAACAATCAGACAAGCTAAAAATATTTGATAATTCTAGTTTAAAAAAAGGAGTTATAGCTCCTGAAACAAATGGAATATATAAATTTATTGTTCAAAACGAATCATCAGAAAATATTAAATATAATATGTCTTTTATAGAAGAAAATACTGAAAATATTAATATGAAATTTCGTTTAAAAATAGATAATATATATATTATTGGAAAAGAAGAAAATTGGGTTGATATATCAGAAATGAATTTAGAAGATATATTAATAACAAGTAATTCAAAAACTATGTATACATTAGAGTGGTACTGGAAAAGTACTGAAAATGATACTAATATAAATAAAGATGGTGCAAGTTATAGTTTAAATATTAATTTTGCACCATATGTCGAAAGATAAAAAGATTTTTTAGAAGGAGAAATACTAATGACAAGAAAAGTAAGCCATGCAAAAACAAATACTAAAAAAAATAGTACTAATAGTTTATCAAAAAAATTATTATTTTTGCTTGTTATAACTTCAATGGTAACAAGTATGTCAATGGCAAAATTTCAAAGTACATATTCTCCTTCTGGAAAAGCTTTTATTGCAAATTGGTCTATAAAAATAAATACAGAAGATATTACAAATGGCGGAACTACTACAAATAAAGAAATTAATTTAATTCCAGAAAAAAGTGAAAATGTTGTGGATGGAAAATTAGCACCAGGATATGGTGGTTATTTTGATATAACTATTGACCCTACAGGTACTGATGTAAGTTTTGAATACACATTAGACTTAGATATTTCAAAATTACCAACAGATATAACAATAACAGAATATGATATAATTAAAAATTCTAATAATGTTGAAACAGATAAAACAATTATCAATAATAAAATTGAAGGTGAATTTAAATTGTCAGAAAATTCATCTTTTTCAAATGAAGATATAGAAACTATTAGAATTTATTGGGTATGGAATGATATAAGACAAAATGATGAAATCCATACGAATACTGCAATTGAAAATGGAGTATATAGTGTGGGAGTAAATGTTTCAATTACTCAAAAGATAGATTAAAATAAGGAGATAAGTATTAAAATGAATAATATTTCAAAAATCAGAATTAAATATATTTTAGTATTTATTTTAATACTTATTTGTGCTTATTCTATTGGTCTTACTAATTCTAGATATGCATCAGAAACTAATTATAGTAATAATTTGGAAATAGCAAAACCAGTTATAGAAATAGAATCTAATTCTAATAAAAAAATAGAAAATATGTTACCAGGAGATAAAGCAGAATATATTTTTTATGTAAAAAATACAGATAATGTGAATGTAAATGAAATAATGTTAAATTATTATATAAAAGTAGTTATTCCAGAAAATGAAATTCCACTTACATATAAAATATATGATATTACTAATGGCACAGAAAAAGAAATAAACGTTGATTCTAATAAAACAGATTTAATATCTTTAGGGTTCGAAAATATAGAAAATCATAAATATAAAATAAAATTTATTTGGCCAGAAAATGAAAAGGATTATTCTTATTCAAATAAAGAAATGAAATTTGATATTGAAGTATATGCTGAACAAGCATTATAAATAAAGGAATAAAATGAGATATACAATAGATGAAATTTATAAAAAAAAGAATAAAACAGAAAAGAAAAAAAAGATTGCTAGGATTATTATTTATATAATTTTAATACCTATATTATTTTATAATATAATAATGATTGTTCAGTCTTTTTTGTATGCTGATAAAATTCCTAGCTTTTTAGGATATAAAAGTTTTGTAATAGTTTCTGGCAGTATGTGTCCAGAACTTGATATAGGAGATATTGTTGTAATAAATCAAAATACTGATCAAATAAAAAAAGGAGATATAATTTCTTTTAGAGAAGGAAATTCAATTATTACACATAGAGTAGATCATGTTATTGATTCTGGAAAAAGATTCATAACAAAAGGTGATGCTAATAGCTCTGAAGATATAAATCCAGTAAATTTAGAAAATGTAGAAGGTGTATATAGTTTTAAAATTCCTAAGATTGGAAAGTTTGTATTATTTATGCAAAATACAACAGGTGTTATAATTGTAGCAGTATATATGATTATATTTTATATTATTAGTAAAAGTAAAGAAGAAAAAATAATGATGAGAAAAGAAAAAAGAAGAATTTATGAAGAAATAAATAATAATGCAAAAAAATAAAGTGGATTTTCACTTTATTTTTTTATAACTGGTGGTATTTCATATTTTATTTCAAAAATTGTAAATTTTTCTAATTCGTTTTCGTATAAGCAATCTAAATAAATATCTAATTCAGTTTTATTTTCACAAGCAGAAATAACTGCTGGATTTAAGCTAGAATTAAAAGATAATTCTAATGCTAAATCTAGCGCTTCTAAAAAAGATGATTTTTCTTTAAATCTCATTAAATGATATGTTTCATTAAATCTAGATAATATAGGATTTTTAAAATTTTTTAAAGGTAAAATATATTCATTTTCAATAATTTCAGAAACACTTGAATATTTGGAATTTGTTAATTTGTCATTTAATTTACTTATTTTATATGGTAAATAAACCTTTTTTTGAGTTTCAGAAATTAATAAACAATTATTGTCTTTTTCATTTGATAGAATATTGTTTTCACAATTTTTTGTATCTTTATTAATTGATGATTGATTTTCATTAGTATCTTTTATATTTTGATTATTAGCTAATGATTCAGAGCTGCTTTTTTCTTCATAAGTAATTTTATCTACAAATTTAAATTCAATAAATTCTTTTATTTTATCAACAAATTTTGATAATTCTTCAGAAAAAGAATCTAAATTTTTTTGCAAAGTAAGTAATTGCATGTTATAAGTGTTAGCCATTATAATATAAGAAGATTTTAAAGAATTTGTAGATGAAATTTCAAGAAGATTTATAGTATCTGGAAAGTTTTTTTCGATAATATGTATTTTATCAAATTGAGTTTTAAAACTAGATAATATATATGTTATTTTTTTTGTATCATCAAAATATTCTACTTTTTCTAATGTTTCAGTAATATTTTCTGTATAAGAAATTAAAATCTTTTTTTGAAAATTAAACAATTGTAATTTTCGATTTAATTCATTTTTTTCATTTTCAATTATTTGTTTTATAATGTCATTTGACATTGATTCATTAATTATTATCATATGTATCACCTAAAATAAATTTTATTAAATTATATTATAAATAAGAGAAAAATAAAAGAGAAATTTTTATAGCTGAAAAACTTTTATATTATTATTTATACTTAAATAAAAGTAAAGTGTTGAAAAATATGTAAAAATAAGATATAATAAATAAGATGCAGACTTGTTCTCACAATAACATTAAGCGGAGGTAACAACTATGGTAAAGAAAAATGAGAAGAATGTGTTTGAATTGCATGTGCCTTCATGTGCAGTAGTTAAGAAAGCAATTTATACTGAGCAAGGTTTTGTTGCAGCAGCATTGAAATGCGGTGAAAATGAAATTACGTATTTCCGGACAGATTTTTTAAGTTTGGAAAGAGTAGCATGGGATTGCAATGAAGTACTTGATAGAGGTTTCCATGATGATATTCCAGATGAAATAATTGAATCTATTGAAAAAAATAAAGGATTCTTTATTTCTAGAAACCCATTAAGTATAAATCCGAAAGGAAAAGTCGTTTCAAAAGAACATTTGGCGATAGAAGGTATGTCTTTTGCAAGAGCAGAAAAAATTGTTCGTAAATTTAATATTTCGCAAATGGAAAGCAGTGTACCATATGGTTTGATTTATGACCTTATTGGTAAATGGCTTATTCAAACAAAAACTCTTACAGAAGAAGAATGGCTGTGGAGTCCAACTTCAGAAGAAGAACAAAAAACAATTATGAACAAAGATCATGGAGGATGGAAATTAGAAGATTTGATAACCGATATTTTCTCTACTGAATGGACAAAAGAATATTTCTTTGATAGAAACATTACGAGAGATGGTGTACCATTTAGCGATGGAGAAGCAAATTATCCAGCTCGAAAAAGATATATGTATTCTAAAGGATTTAATCATCCTGATGCTAAAGTAAGAGCATTTTTGTATTTCAAGTAATTGCATCTTTAAATCACAATCCAAGAGGAACTCGAGATTCGAGTTCCTTTTGCATTTTTAATCATAAAAAATATTAAAATTAATAGAATTATAATATAAAAAATGAAATATATTCTGTACAAAAATTATTTTTTACTATATAATAAATTTGATTATAAGGTTAATATTTTAATAATTCTAAAATCGAAAGGAAGAATGCAAAAATGAAACTTGAAAATCTTTTAAGAGGAATAGAAAATTTTAAATCTAAAGGAAATTTAGATATTGATATAAAAAAAGTAGAAAGTAATTCTAAAAAAATTGAGCCAGATAGCTTATTTGTAGCTATAAAAGGTTTTGATTTTGATGGACATGAATATATTGAAGAAGCTGTAAATAATGGAGCTACAGCTGTAATGCTAGATATTAATGCTGACCTAAAAAAAATAAAAATACCTTCAGGAGTAACAGTTATATTAACAGCAAATACAAGAGTTGCACTAGCCGTAGTTGCTGCCAATTTTTATGATAATCCATCAAGAAAATTTAAATTAATTGGTGTTACTGGAACAAAAGGAAAAACAACAACAACATATATGATAAAATCTATTTTAGAAAAAGCAAGTTATAAAGTTGGATTAATTGGAACTATAGCAAATTATATAGGAGATGTTTGTTTAGGTGAAAGTAGCCGTACAACACCAGAAAGCTTAGAACTTCAAGAGCTATTTTATAAAATGGCAAAAGAAAATGTAGATTATGTTGTAATGGAAGTATCTTCACAAAGTTTAAAATTAAATAGAGTATATGGTTGCAAATTCGATTATGCAATCTTTACAAATTTCTATAAAGATCATATAAGTGTAAAAGAACATCCAGATATGGAAGATTATTTTAATTCAAAATTAAAATTATTTTCAATGAGTATGAGAGGATATATAAATGCAGATGATTTTAAATGTGCAAGAATAAAAGAAAATTCACCAAAATGTATGTTTAAAACATATTCAATAGATAATACTTCAGATTATTTAGCTAAAGATATAACAATAACAAATGTTAGTGTTGATTTTAAAGTAAAAATTAATAACAAAAATGAAAGAATAAAAGTAAATATACCAGGAAGATATAGTGTATATAATGCATTAGCAGCAATTTCTTTAGCTGATAGTTTAGGTATAAAAATAGAACAAATAAAAGAAGGACTAGAAAGTATTACAGTGCCTGGAAGAAATGAACTTGTACCTAACAACAAAGAATTAGCTATAATGATAGATTATGCTCATACAGCAGAAAGTTTAAGTAATATACTTCAAGCTGTAAAAACATATACAAAAGGAAGAGTAATATGCGTATTTGGATGTGGTGGAGATAGAGATAAAACCAAAAGACCACAAATGGGAGAAGTCGCTGGAAGAATAGCTGATTATTCTATTATTACTTCAGATAATCCAAGAACAGAAGATCCACAAGAAATTGTAAATCAAATAGAAGAAGGAATGAAAAAAACAAAAGGAAGATATGAAACTATAGTAGATAGAACAGAAGCTATTCAAAAAGCTATAGGTATGATGACAAAAAAAGATATAGTTATATTAGCTGGAAAAGGTCATGAAACATATCAAGAAATTAATGGAAAGAAAAACCATTATGATGAAAGAGAAATAATAAAAAAATATTTAAGTGAAAAGAAATAAAACGAAAGGAAAAATATAAAATGAGAATAGAAGTAATATATTTACTTTCAGCATTTATATTAACAGCAATATTAGGAAAAATTTTTATACCTATTCTAAAAAAATTAAAGGTTGGTCAAAGTGAAAGAGAAGATGGACCAAGATCACATTTAAGAAAAAAAGGAACACCTACAATGGGTGGAATAATGATGATAATATCAATAGTAATTTTTACAGGTATATCATTAATATTTATTAAAGATGAAAAAACACGTGTGTCATTATTAGCTATAGCATTAGCTAGTATAGGATTTGGAATAGTTGGATTTATAGATGACTTTAAAAAAGTAGTATTAAAAAATACAGAAGGATTAAATCCTAAATTAAAAATGTTAGGATTATTGATTATATCAACACTATATACATTATTTTTGATAAATTATTCAGAAGTATCTACTGAAATTATAATTCCATTTATAAAAGTAAGCATTGTATTACCTACTTGGGTATACATACCATTTACAATTCTTGTAATGTTAAGTAGTACAAATGCAGTTAATCTAACAGATGGTGTAGATGGGCTAGCTGGAAGTGTTTCTGCAATAATGATAACTGCTATTTCAGTTATTGCAATGAAATTAGGATATGATGGTGTTTCAATTTTTGGAGCAATAGTAGTAGGTAGTATAATTGGATTTTTAATATATAATTTCCATAAAGCAAAAGTTATTATGGGAGACACAGGATCACTTTTATTAGGTGGAGTTATATCAAGTATGGCTATATATTTAAAATTGCCATTAATACTTTTAATTGTAGCAATAGTTCCAATATTAGAAACTTTATCAGTAATTTTACAAGTTTTATATTTTAGAAAAACAGGAAAACGTTTATTTAGAATGTCACCACTTCATCATCATTTTGAACTTACTGGTTGGAGAGAAAATAAAGTTGTTGGGGTGTTTTCGTTAGTAACGTTAATTGCTTCAGTTATAAGTGTAGTAGCTATTTAAATTGAAAGGATAATCAAATGACAAAAAAAGAAAAAAGATTTAGTATTTTTACTAAAGGTTCTTCAGATTATGCACTTTTTATAATAACAATGCTTCTATTAGCATTGGGGATAATTATGGTTTTGTCTGCTAGTGCACCAACATCTTTGGCAGAAGAAGAAAATAGTTATAAATATTTACAAAAACAAGTGCAAGCTGCAGCAATAGGTTTGGCAGGAATGATGTTTTTTAGTAGAATTGATTATAGAATATATAGAAAATTAAAATGGATTATATATGTAGCTGTTATAATACTTTTGCTACTTGTAGTACCTTTTGGTATTTCAGAAGGTGGTGCTAAAAGATGGATAAGGATTTTTGGATTTAATTTTCAGCCATCTGAACTTGCAAAAATTGGTTTAATAATTTTTTATGCAAGCTTATTATCTGATATAAAAGAAAAAGGTAAAATAAAAGATATTAGATATGGATGTTGGCTTCCACTTGCACTTTTCGTACCTATTGCAGGTATTTTATATATTATTCAAAACCACTTAAGTGTAACTTTATTAATAGGTGCCATACTATCAGTTCAAATGTTTATAGCAGGAACTAGAATATCACATATGGCAATAACTGTAGCTGTTGCGGCTCCAATTATGTATGGTGGGTATGAATTATATAAAGCATATAAAAATTCAGGAGTAGATTCATCTAGTAGCACAACAGGATTTAGAAGTACTAGAATTCAAACATGGTTAGATCCATTTTCAGATCCAACAGGAGCAGGTTGGCAAATAATTCAAAGTTTTTATGCAATTGCATCAGGTGGTTTATTTGGTTTAGGATTAGGGCAAAGTAAACAAAAATATTTATATTTGCCAGAACCACATAATGATTTTATTTTTTCTGTTATTGCTGAAGAATTAGGATTTTTTGGATGTATACTTGTAATTGTATTATTTACATTATTTATATGGAGAGGAATTATTATTGCTATAAAAGCGCAAGATAATTTTGGAACATTAATAGCAATAGGAATAGTTACAATGATAGGATTACAAGCTATTATAAATATAGCGGTTGTTACTGGTACAATTCCTGTTACAGGAATGCCATTGCCATTTTTTAGTTATGGTGGTACAGCATTAATCATAAATTTATCTGCTGTTGGATTATTACTTAATATATCAAGAAGTGGAAATAAATAGGTTTATAGATACCTCAAAAATCTAAATAAAATTACGCAAGGAGAAGTATGAAAGTTATAATATCTGCTGCTGGAACAGGTGGACATATAAATCCTGGAATAGTTATTGCAAACAAAATAAAAGAAAAAGAACCTAATTCAGAAATAATTTTTATAGGTACAAATAGAGGATTAGAAAATGATTTGGTACCTAGGGCAGGATATGAATTAAAAACAATAGAAGCATATGGCTTAAAAAAAGAATTATCATTTAAAAATTTAAAACATATTTTTCAAACTATAAATAGTAAAAAAGATGTAAAAAAACTTATTGATGAATTTAAGCCAGATGTTGTAATAGGTACAGGCGGATATATATGTGGTCCAGTTTTTTCTGCAGCAATTAATAAAAAAATACCAACCGTTTTACATGAAAGTAATGCTTATCCAGGAAAAGCTGTAAAAATGTTTTCTAAAAAAGCTAATTTAATTATGGTTGGTTTTGAAGATGCAAAAAAACATTTAAAAGATGCAAAAAGAGTTGTTGTTACAGGTACACCAACAAAAGTTAGAAAAATAGCAATAAATTATTCTCAAAGAAGAAATATTTTAGATAAAATGTCAATAAAAAATGATTTACCAATTGTATTATTTTTTGGTGGAAGTCAAGGTGCACAGATTATAAATGAAGCGGTAGCAGAAATGATAGAAAAAAATTTAAATAAAAATTATCAAATTATTTGGGCTACAGGGCCAAAACAATATGATTTAATAAAAGAACGATTTTATAAACAAGAAATTAATATAAATAATATAAAAAATGTGAAAATAGTACCATATATATATAATATGGAAGAATTAATGAATATTGCAGATTTGTTAGTATGCAGAAGTGGAGCAATGACTATAACAGAAGTAGCTATAGTTGGTAAACCAGCAATATTTGTACCATTACCATCAATGTCTGCAAATAGGCAAGAAGATAATGCAAGAGTATTAGAAAGAATTGGAGCAGCTAAAGTTATACTAAATAAAGATTTAAATGGAAATAGTTTATCAGAAAAAATAGATGAAATAATATTTGATAAGCTTGAATTATTAGAAATGGGAAGAGTTGCAGAAACAATTGCTCCAGTCGATGTAGAAGAAAAAATATATGATGAAATAAAAAAAGTAGTAAAATAAACAAAAAAACTCTTATAATAAGAGTTTTTTTATATAATAGACGTTTTAAACTGGCATTTTTGTTTTTTTTCTTTTAATAATAGTACTTGCAAAAAAAGAATATTTGAATTAAAATACAATTTGAATATATAAAGGAGAAAATAAATGATAGATAAATTAGTTATTGTGGAGTCCCCAGCAAAAGCAAATACAATAAAAAAATTTTTAGGTGGAAAATGTAAAGTAGTAGCTTCTATGGGACATATCAGAGATTTACCAAAATCTAAAATGGGAATTAATCTTCAAACATTAGAGCCTGAATATATTAATATCAGAGGAAAAGCAAGCTTGATAAATTCATTAAAAAAAGATGCTAAAAATGCTAAACAAGTATATCTTGCAACTGACCCTGACCGTGAAGGAGAAGCAATAGCATGGCATCTAGCATATTTGTTAGGAATAGACACAGATAGCGTATGCAGAGTTACTTTTAATGAAATAACAAGAGATGCTGTAAAAAATGGAATTAGTAATCCAAGAAAAATAAATTTAAATCTTACAGATGCACAACAAGCAAGACGTGTATTAGATAGAATAGTAGGATATAAAATAAGTCCAGTATTATGGAAAAAAGTAAAAAAAGGATTATCAGCAGGAAGAGTACAATCTGTTGCTGTAAAATTAATAGTTGATAGAGAAAATGAAATAGAAAATTTTAATCCAGAAGAATATTGGAATATAACTTTAGAAGCATCTGATAAAAAAACAAAAACTAAATTTGAAAGTAAACTTTTTGAAAAAGAAGATAAAAAAATAGAATTACATTCTAAAGAAGATGTTGATAAAGTTTTAAAAGATTTAGAAGGTGCAAAATATTTAGTAAAAGATGTAAAAAAAGGAGAAAGAAGAAAAAATCCTGCTCCACCATTTACAACAAGTACACTTCAACAAGATGCATCTAGAAAATTAAATTTTGCTCTTAAGAAAACTATGTCAGTAGCGCAAGGTTTATATGAAGGAATAAAATTGCCAGAAAAAGGTGAAACAGGTCTTATAACATATATGAGAACTGATTCTACAAGAATTTCAAATGAAGCAAGAGAAACTGCTAAAAAAGCAATAACAGAAATGTATGGTGAAGAATATTATGAAAATAGATTTTACAAAACTAAGGCAGAAGCTCAAGATGCTCATGAAGCAATTAGACCAACATATGTAGAATTAACACCTGAAAAAATAAAAGATAGTTTAACATCAGATCAATATAAATTATATAAATTAATATATAATAGATTTTTGGCAAGTCAAATGGCATCTGCTGTTTATGATACAGTAAGTGTTATTATTGATGGAAATGGATATAATTTTAAATCAAATGGGCAAACATTAAAATTTAAAGGATATTTAAATTTATATACAGAAAAAGAAGATAAAGAAGAATTTGAAAATATTCCAGAACTTGAAATAAATGAAGAAATAAAAAAAGAAAATTTAAATTCAAAACAAAGTTTCACAGAGCCACCAGCTAGATATACAGAAGCTAGTTTAGTAAAAACTTTAGAAGAAAAAGGTATAGGTAGACCTAGTACATATGCACCAACAATAACTACTATTTTAGCTAGAAGATATATAGAAAAAGAACAAAAACAATTATTACCAACAGAACTTGGAAAGGTTGTAAATAATTTGCTTATAGAAAATTTTGGAGATGTAATAAATGTTGAATTTACAGCTAAAATGGAAGAAGAATTTGATAAAATAGCAGAAGGAAATGAAAAATGGAAAAATGTAATACAAGAATTTTACACACCTTTTGCAGTAATTGTGGAAAAAGTAGAAAAAGAATTAGAACATGTAAAATTGGAATATGAAGTTTCTGATGTTCCATGCGAAAAATGTGGAAGAATGATGGTAATTAAATATGGAAAATATGGAAAATTTTTAGCTTGTCCAGGATATCCAGAATGCAAAAATGCAAAACCAATTATAGAAACAATAGATGTTCCATGTCCAAAATGTGGTGGAACAGTACAAATTAGAAAAACAAAGAAAAAAAGAAATTATTATATATGTGAAAATAATCCTACAAGTTGTGATTATATATCTTGGAATAAACCAAAACTTGGAGAAGAATTTGTAAAAGATGAACATATAAAAGAAGAAATAGAAAAAGAAGATAAAAAAAATGTTAAAAAGACTATTTCAAAGAAAACAACAAAGAAAAAAACAACTTCAAAAACAAGTAAGAAAAAAAGTAAATAATAAATATAAAATAATATCTAATGAAAATTAGATATTATTTTTTGTTAAAATGTATGTAAATTATTAATATATAAAAATTTTATAAAAAAATTAAAATTAAAAATAAAGTATCCGCAAGCATATATTAAAATGCAAAAAATGTAATATTTATGTAATTGTAAATATATAGCTCAAAATGTATAATAAAACTATATTAATGTATGGGTGTAAAAGGGAATGAGTGAATTAATAAATGACGATGAATTAAGAATATTTTTAGAGAAAGATTATGATTCTAAATTTGAAGAAAGTCTTATTCAAACAGATATTGGGAAGAGAATAATAGCATTACAAAAACTTGGAGTAAATGTATCATTAAAACAATTTACAAAAAAATATATAGAAAAAAATGGAAGAGAATTTGATAGTGCAGGAAAAGTTGTTTTAAATACAAAATATGTAAATGAAGTATATGTAGAGACTCTAAATATTATAAGTAAGCAATTAGGCTATGAAATAGCAGATTCATATTTAAATAAAGTTGATAATGTAGATTTAGATGCTGAAATAGTTGAATTACAAAACATGAGTGGAATTGAAGAATATAATTCAATAAAAGAAATATTTAAAAGTGCTAAAGAGGATAGCTTTGGTGAAAATATATTAAGTAATGATGATATAAGTGAAATATTAAAATTATTAAGTGAAGGAACAGTAACAGCAGAAGATATAGCTATAGCAATAGAACAACAAGAAAAAGCTTCTTTTGACAATAATATTGAAAATAATGCTGATATTGATCTTTTATGTTTTGTGTATGATATAAGAATATTAGAAAATACAAAATATAACTCTTCTGAAATGACAGATGAAGATAAAGCAAATTTAATACAAGGTTGGGTTAAAGATATAAAAAAAGTTGCACCAAATTCAAAATTCTATGAAAGATTACGAGATAAAAATGGAGAAATTACAAGAGAATCTATAAATGAATTTATAACAGAATTTGAATACGAAAGAAATGAAGAAGATTTATATAATAAAGCAACTCAATATTTAACATATGATGCATCAGAAATTGATGATGAAAAAAGAATAAAAATATTAAAAATGTTTTTACGTGCTGAAAGATCAAAAAACAATATTACCAGAACTTTAGCAAAAGGAGTTGCAGAAAAATTAGGTTTTGATGTAATTACAAATGGAGTATTAAATAAAAACAAAATAGAAGAATTATGTGCAAAAGAAATACCAGAAAAAACACCAGATGAAATAGTAGAAGATGCAGAATTAAATTATAAAACTGCTCCAAGAGAAATTATACAAATAGGAAATACTATTGAAAGATGTGGAGATTGTGTAGGTAAGAGCAGAGAAGAAATTTTAAAATATAGAGAAAGTTCCAAAAATGTTCAAGAAAGAATTTGTAGTGAAAAAGAAAGAGATATTTTTGCTGTTTTAAACTCTGTTAATGCTGGAAATGTAAACAAAAACGGATATGAAGATGAAAAATATGTAAAAATCGTTGTTGCATTGTACTGTAAATTTAGAGAAGAAGAGATTGCAAAAAATAATAAAAATTTTAAAGGATTATCATATCAATCTTTTAATAGAGAAAAAGAAGGTTCATCATCTTCAATTGTAAGAAAATTTATGCAAGAAAATAGTAAATATTTTGGAAAATATTTAAAAGATTTTGAAAAAGTAGATTCTAAGACAGCTTTAAAAATGCTAGAAGAAGAGAAAATGAGTAAAACAGAATTTAACGAATATTTAATTGCATATAAACAAATTAAAACTAGAACTGATAGAATAGAGAAAAAAGAAGTAAGAAATGAAGAAAAGTTAACTAACATTAAAAATGGTTTAAAAGAATTTTATTTCAAAAGAGATAGTGAAGGAATAATAGATAAAGAATTACAAGAAAAAATATTTAGTGAATGCAAAGGAATACCAACAGAAGTCTTTTCAACAGAAATTTTAAATAAACTTCAAGGACTAAATCCAAAAAAATTTGAAAAAACTTTTAAAGAGGCAAATAGAAAAATAGGACAAAATACTACAAGATCTATGTATTTTGCTGCTGCTAGATTATTTACATATATTCCAATGTTAATTAATTCTGCAACAGAAAAAGGAAAAAAAGGATATGCTTTAATGACATCAAAGATTCATAATAATAATGACGAAAAAATAGAAAAGAAAAATGGAGTAAAAGACTTTTTTAATAAAATTTTTGGAAATAAAAAATTGTTAGAAGAGGGAAAAAACACTACGACTATTGAACAAAAAGAACAAGAAAATGTAGATGAAAATAAAGATTATATAGCAAGAGAATATGGAATAAAAGTAGATGAAAAAAAAGCTATAAATCAAACTACAAATCAAGACAATGTAGCTAAATATAATAATAAAGAAGAGCAAGAAATAAATTAATAATTAGTAAAATAAAATTTTTATTTAGGGATAAATGAATATGGAAAATGAAAAGAGAGAAAAAATTAATATAATAGATGATGAAATAATACAAAATAAATTTTTAATTATTCTTAAAGAGGGAAATCCATATAGTTCTCCAGAACTAGAACAATATGCTTGGAAGAAATTTGTGGAAAAAGTTGAAAGAGGAGACGAAGAAATTTCTTCAGTAGAAAATGATGTAAAAAAAGTAGTAGATTTCTGTGTTGATATAAAAAAAGAATATTATGCACAACATAACATAGAAACTGATATAGAAGGAAACCCAAATGTTAAAGAAACTCTTTTAGAAAATCCGGAACTTGTAAAAGAAAATGTAGAATTTGCGAGAATAGTTGAAGAAAGTTTTATTTCACAAAAAATAGATTATAAAGAACTAAGCATTTTCGAATTAGAAAATCTTATAAATATTAGTCCTGTAGAAAAAAGAATCGAAATTTTTAGTAATTATTTTGGAAGCATATATACTAATGAAGATACAGAAAAAATGAGAAGAAGTTTTTCAGAAATTTTTTCTAATGGAAGATTAAATAAAATCTACAATTCTTTTGATATAGAGAATTTAACTAATGAAGAAAGAAAAGCTATAACAAAATTTATTGGAGAAAAAGGTAAAAATTTAAGTGATGATGAATTATTAAAAATACTAAGAGAAAAAATTGCTAGTGTTTACATGATTAAATCATTTGAAAAAAATAAATTTGAAATAGGAAATATAAATAAAGAAGATTTGCCAAAAATATATAAGGTTTTAAGCTATTTGTCTAAAGCAGAAGAAGGAACAGAAGAAAAAAAAGTTTTTGAAGCTTCAATATTAGGAATAGTAGGAAAAAACATTAGTATAGAAGATGCTTTAAAACAAGTTGAAGTAATTTTTGAAGGGATGGATCCTAATTTCCATGAAAATTTAAAAAATGAACATAAAATAGCTGAAGATTTTAGTAATATAGAACAATATATAAAAAATACAGACAAAGATCAATTTTTTGAAGAAGCTAAAAAAATATCTAATCAATATATAAAAGAAAAATATGAAAGATATAATAGTTTTTCTGATTTACAAAAATTAATGTATGATAGAATTAGTAGTATTGACATAGTGCCTAATAAAAAAGGTGCTATACAATATGCTAGAAATGCTGAAATTATTGTTAAAATGTATGAAAAATTAAATTCAAAAGAATCGCTTACAAATACTGAAACAGAATTAAAAGAAGTACTTGATTTTTATATAAAATTACAAGAAAATAGAACTTCTTTTGCTAAATATATTACAGAAACAGATGAAATTAGTATAAAAAATGATGCAAGAGAAGATGCAAAAGAAGAAAACGGTTCAAAAAATGAAAATATTATAAATGATAGATTTATAAATAATTTAATAAAAAATTTAGAAAATGCGGATAAACCTGAAAAAGGTGAAATAGTTAGATTTTCTGTACAAGAAAAATTAAGTGAAGAAACCAATTTGTGCAGAAAGATTAATTTATTAAATAAAGATGTTATTCCAGAGGAACTTTTTGCAAGATATACTATTTTAAAAGAAAAAATTTCTGATTTTTCAGAAGAAAATTCTTATGAAAAAAATATGTTAAGAAAAGAATTTGTTTCAATAGAAAGTTTCATTTTAGAAAATTTTTTAATTATAAAACAATACTATACTGAAATAGGAAAAGAAGATTACATAAATAAAATATTAATTGAAAAAGAAGGCAAAAATGTAATAAATTATGATTCGATAAATAAAGAAGATTATATAAAAGTAAACGAAACTAGCCCAATTTATGATTTATGTATAGATATTGTAAAATTAAGTGATAGAAGAAGATTTGAAGATGTTCAATATAGTGCAGAAATTGAAGCTAAAAAAGAACGATTAGAAAAATTAATAGATTCTTCTAAAAATAAAGAAAAATATGAAAAATTGTTTTTTGAAAAAAATAAAGGAATAGAGCAAATAAGTGAAAATAAAATTATAAAAGATGTTAATAGATTAACAACAATATTAATGGGATATAAAGCAGCAGATGAAATTTCATATGATATAAAATATGGAAAAGAATTTACTCTTTTATCAACAGATGCAAAAGCTCAATATTTAAAAAACATAATTATATTAATGAATAATAAAGAAAATGAAACACTTAAAGCCTTTACGAATTCAGCAGTAGAAAGAATTTGTAGAACTGGTGTAGATCTTAGAGATAATACAGGAGAAATAAGTGAAGAAAAAATAGTAAAATTTTATAATTCTTTTGTAGCAGAAAATCAAAAAATAAAATTTGTTGAAGGTGTTATTGAAGGGCGTAAATTAGAAAAAGAATATAAAATTTTTGAAACTTATAGTAGAGCAAATGATATAGATTCATTATATGATAATAAAAAAATGAATGAAAGAATAAATTCAATAATAAAAGATGAAAAAAATATCAGCCAAAGAGACGCTAGTTATGTAATTGAAATAAAAGAAACCTTAAATGAAAATCAATTAAAAATAAATAATGTATTTGAAAAAATTGATTTAAATGAAGAATCTAATAAAGAAACAATAATAAATTTATATTGGGTTGCTAAAAATAAAGCTTTATCAGATATAGAAAGAAAAAAAGAAAATCCAAGTTATGTTATAGATGAAGAAAATTATAGATTTTATAAAGATTTAAGAGAAGTTATAAAATTAGATACAAACAGAATAGCTTTTTCTAATTATTTAAAAGGAAATCATATTATAACTTGTAAAGATAGAGATATTTGTAATGCTAAAGAAAAAGATAGTAAAGAATTGTCAGAAATAACTAATGAAAAAATTTCTTCTTATAGGAAAATAATTGAAGGTTTATATAAAGAAGATAATAAAGAGTTTGAACAAATTTTTATAGATAAATTAGATGAAGAAAGAAATAAAGAAGAAAAAATATCTAATAAAGAAATTAATGTAGATGCTAGCAAAAAAGAAAGGGAAATATTAGAAACCTTAAAACAATATAAAAAATTGATAAATCAAAATCCAGAAGAAGTTCAGAAATTAAGTAGTAAAGAACAATATGCAATTGATGCAAAAAAAATAAAAATTGAGAAAAAAATTGCAACAGATCCTGCATATAAAAAATTTTGTAACCTAAGAGAAGAAAATGGTGGTTCAGCAAAAGAAAGATTTAATTTAGAAAAGATAGAGAAAGAGATTGATGATTTAGAAAAAAAATTAGATCCAGATAGAAATCAAGAACATGAAAAACCAAAAATTACTTTAAAAAGTGAAGAAAATGTTGAACTTAGAGGAAAAAAAATAAATCAACCAATAAAGGATTCAGAAATAAATCCAGAAAGTATTGTAGAACTTAATGCGACAGCGGTAGAAGAAGAAAAGAATAAAAAAGTAAAAGAAGCAAAAATTTCAGATTCTGAGATTGAAACAAAAGAATTTGAAGAAATGAATGTTTCTGCTATAGATGCAGAAATTGCAAAAGATGATAAAAGAGGACAAGAAGATGAAGAAGTAGTAGAAAAAGTAGAAGAAGCTTCAGAAGAAAATGAATCAAAAAATAATTTATTTACTAATATAACAAATTCAGTAAAAGCTTTTATAAATAGAGTAACTGTACCTAAATTAACAGATGGTACAGAAAATGGAATAAAAGAAGAAAAAAAAGAAGGATTCTTTACAAATTTATTTAATAAGACAAAAGTAAATAAAACTGTACATGAAGAAAAAAATCCAACAGATGAAAATAAATTTGGAAAAGAAGAAAAGGAAGAAGAAAACAATATTTTTGGAACAATAACTATAAATTCAAAAAAAGCTATAGAAGATATGAAAAATGGCGAAGGTATGGTTAAATCAGGAGAGGAAAATGGTGAAAGATAATAAAGCAAAAGAAATAATTGTAATTGGTGGTGGTTTGGCTGGAAGTGAAGCTGCATTACAAATAGCTAAAAGAAAGATAAATGTAAAATTATATGAAATGAAACCATACAAATTTTCAGATGCACATACAAATGAAAATTTAGCAGAGATTGTTTGTAGCAATTCATTTAAATCGAATTTACTTACAAATGCTTGTGGATTATTAAAAGAAGAACTTCGTATATTAGGAAGTGAATTAATAAAAATTGCAGATGAAGTAAGTGTTCCAGCAGGTCAAGCTTTGGCAGTAGATAGAGAAATATTTTCTAAAAAAGTAACAGAAGAAATTGAAAAAAATGAATTTATTGAAGTAATAAGAGAAGAAGTTACTAAAATACCAAATGATAGTATTGTTATTATTGCAACAGGTCCATTAACTTCTGAAAAAATGTATGAAGAGATTTTAAAGTTAACTGGAAAAAATAATTTATTTTTCTATGATGCAGCAGCACCTATAATAGAAAAAGATACTATTGACATGAATATTGCTTTTTATGGAAATAGATATGATCAAGAAAGAGAAAAAGAAGAAGATATTGATACATGGAAATTAAGACTTGATAATCAAGAAAAAAGTTATATAAATCTTCCAATGAACAAAGAAGAATATGAAAATTTTTATAATGAACTTGTAAATGCAGAAATAATAACATTACATGAATTTGAAAAAAGAGAAATATTTGAAGGTTGCATGCCAATTGAAATAATGGCTAAAAGAGGGATTGATACCTTACGATTTGGACCATTAAAACCAGTAGGTTTTACAGATATTAGAACTGGAAGAAGACCGTATGCTATAGTGCAATTAAGACAAGATAATAAAGAAGCAACATTATATAATCTAGTAGGATTTCAAACTAACTTAAAATTTGGAGAACAAAAAAGGGTATTTTCTATGATACCAGGTTTAAATAATGCAAACTTTGTAAAATATGGAGTAATGCATAGAAATACATATATTAATTCTACAAAGATACTAGATAATACATATAATATGAAAGAAAATGAAAAAATATTCTTTGCAGGTCAAATAACAGGTGTAGAAGGATATGTAGAATCGATATCATCAGGTTTTATAGCTGGAATAAATGCTGTAAATAAACTTTTAAATAAAGAAAAAATAATAATGCCAAATGAGACAGTAATTGGAGCTTTAGCAGAATATATATCAATAGAAAATGAAAAATTTCAACCAATGAATGCGAATTTTGGTATATTACCAAGTTTAGAAGAAAAAATTAAAGATAAGAAATTAAGATATGAGAAATTTGCAGAAAGAAGTTTAAAAAACATCAAAACAAGTTAATTTTTTATGTAAAACTATTGAAAAAAGTGCCAATTTGTGGTATTATTATAGATAGTACGATTATGCTTTAAAGAAAAAATATGATAAATATAATATATGGAGGTATTATATATGAATGATAAACAAAAATCTCTATTAAATACTTCAATAAGTGCTTTTGACAGAATTAGAGTTAGTATGAATAATACAAATAGAGGCAGAAATAATCCTGAATTTCATATTAGAGGAGAAAGTGGAATACGATACAAACTTAGTCCCTCAAATAAAGTGACAGTTTCTGGAATAAATCAAAATTTAGATTTACTTGATGAAATGATTGAATTATTAAGTATAGATGATTCTGAATGGCAAGAAGTTTTAGGAAATGATGCTGATATAAAAGAAGCAAAAGGAAAATTAATTACTTTAATAAACACAGCAGGTAAACAAGCTGTTGATAATCATGCACTAGAATCTTTTGAAGAAATAGAAGGCGGAGAATATTTTTATAAAGAACCAGAAAAAGAAGAAGAAGAGGGAGAAAAAGGAACAAAAGAGCCTGAAGAAAAATCAGAAGAAAAAGAACAAGAAGAGGGAGAAAAAGGAATAAAAGAGCCTGAAGAAAAATCAGAAGAAAATAATGAGCCAGAGCCAAATAAAGATGAACCAAAAGAAAAAACAGTATATAGATTTGGTGTAAAAAAATCTATTTTAGAAGCTGAAATTGCTAAATATCAAAAAGTAATTGATCAAAAAGGTCCAGTAACTAATCCAAATAGCTCAAAAGTAGCTTCAAGAAAAAGAGATATTGAAGAAGATTTATTAGGATTATATAATAAAGTTGCTAACAAAGAGAAAGCACTTGCAGAACTTCAAGAAGATAAAAATGCAAAAAATAGAACACAAGAAATTGCAGATTTAAAAAAAGCTATTCAAAAAGATAAAAAAAGAATAGAAGATAATTTAAGAAAATATGGCGATGTTTTAGATTATGGATATATTGTAAAAGAATTAAGAGGATTAATAGATAATTCTAAATTCGAAACATTCGTTGAATTAGAAAGTATAGAAAAACAAATAGCTTTTTATGAGAACATCTTAAATGGTGCAGAAATTAATAAAGATCAATTAAATGCAAATAAAGAAACTTTAAACAAAGAAATAGAAGAAGCAAAAAACAGAGAAAAAGAATTAAAAGAAGAAATAGGAAAAGCTAGTCCTTCAAAAGAATTAACTTTAAGAGATAAAGCTTCTATATTAAAAATTTTAAAAGATTTTAAAACAGCAAATGAAAAACAGCTAAAAACAAACAAAGGAAATCATTTTAAAGATTTAATAGGATATTTAGATACAGAAATTGCAAAACTAGAAAAAGAAGCTGGAATTCAAAAAGAATTTGCAAAATTAGAAAATGAATCAGATAGAAAACTTACTTCTGCTGAGAAAAATGAAACACTAAAAATATTAGAACAAATAAAAGCAAGAATATCAACGTCACCATCTAAAAATAAATCTGGTGGAAAAAATGCTTTTTCTGATAAAGCTTTAAGTAAAGAAATTGAAAGAATAAGAAAAACAAAAGTTGAACCAAATGCTGATGTTTCAAAATTACAAGAAGAATTAGAAAAAGTACAAAAAGAAATTGAACAAAAACAAAAACAAGTAGATGATATAGACGAAAAATTAAAATTTCATAATCAAGTGCCAGATCATGAAAAAGATTTACAAAAAAGAAGTGCTGAAGCTAGATTAAAAGAATTAAGAAAATTAGAAAAAGATAAAGAATTATTTAAAATTACAGAAAAAGGCGAAATTGTCATAAACTATCCTAAGAGAAGTTTATCAAAAGATGAAATAAATAATATTCAAAAAAGAATTATTAATAATGCAAAATCAAATATTCATAAAGCAAATGATTTAATGGTTAAAGAATTTTATGGACATAAAGAGACTAGAGATGAATTTAACTTAATAATGGATAAATTAATGGATCCTGAAAATAGAGAAATAAGAAAAGCAAAAAGAATTGATGAAAAAGGAAATGAAATAGAATATGAATATGAAGCTATAAAAGAATATGAAGGTAGAGATGAAGATTTAGCAAAAATACAATTGTCTGACTATGTAAAAATTTTTGAAAGAGTTCAAAAAGCAGAACAAGGAGATCTAACAGAATATGAAAATATAAAAGATGGACTTACAAAACAATACGAAAAAGATCTAGAATATTTAAGAACTAATAATGGAAAATATGATAGAGTTAAAACAACAACTAAAAACTTAAAAACATTAGGAAAATATGGTGAAAAAGTTGAATATTCAAAATTCCAACAAGGAGAACCTGTAAGAAATATTTTAAGAGGTGCAGGAAATGCTTTAAAATTTGTAAGAAACAATGTAACAGCTCCAGTTTATCATTTTGTAGGAGAAAAGATTGCTTCTCCAATATATGAAAGAACACATAGGGGACAAGAAGGAAAATCAAGAGGTTCATTTGAAAATAAACCGTTACATAGATATTTAGCAAGAAGAGAATATTATGAATCAGAAGGTAAAGGATTCTTTTCAAGCAGATTTAATGCGATATTTAATGCAACAAAAGGAAATCAAGCTTTATTAAATGCTGGAGCAAATGAAATAGAACAATTTTATAAAGATAATGCAAGAAAAATGATAATTCAAGAAATTCAAGAACAAGAAAATATAAGAAGATTAGAAGCAATAGAATTTAGAAGAAAAGACATAGATGATCAAATTTCAATGCTTGAAGAAGCTGTAAAAACATCTACAACTCCAGAAGATAAAGCAAAATATGAACAAACATTATCTGAATATAAAAGAGCAGCAAAGCAAATAGCTAAAGATAAAGAAGTGGCAATGAATAAAGGAAAAACAAAAGAATTTATTAGTATGGATTCAAGATATGATACTATAGATATGGATCAACATGATAAAGCAAATAAAGACACAATTACTAAATCAGTAGCTGTTATAAAAGGAGTTTCTAAATTAGGAATAAGAAAATTTGTTGCTCCAAAAATAAAAGAATGGTTAGTAGATAAATCAAAAATAGAAATTGAAAAAGAAGTAGAAACAGGAGAATTTGTAAAAGAGAAAAAATATGTTCAAACAACATATAAAGATAGCAAAGTTCCAGTTTATGATACAAGAGCAAATAAAGATATTAGTATGAGTGAAATTATGTCTAAAAATGCTGGAAAAGAAGTAGAGGGATATTATTCTGTATATGGTGGAGAAGTAAGACCACAAACATATACATTAACAGGAAATGAAAAAATTACTGCAGTATTCCAAAGTGAAGCAAATAGAGGAGTAGGTTTCTCAGACACAGCCGGATTAACAGCACCAACACTTACAGATAAAACATTTGATTCTTCTATAATAGATTCAGTAGGTGTATTAAATCAAGATACAACAATTCAAAAATTTATAGATATGATTGGTAGTGGAAAAGTAGATGAAAGTACATTAGATGGATTATATGTATCTATAGGTGATAAATATTGGGCAAGACTTTCAGATTTACAAGGAACTTTAGAAGAAGTTAAAGTTGGAGAAACTGTTGAAAAAGTAGTTGATCAATTAGGACATTGGGAAGAAGTAGATACAAAAATTCCAATTACTGAAATAGTAAAAACAACAGTAGAAAATCCTAGAATTTCTAGAATAGTAAAAGCTTTAGGATTAACAGGAAAAGGATTATATGGTGCAAGTGTAGTAGAAGATGTTTATGAAAATACAAGAGAAACTAAGACAGATGAACAACACACAAAACCAGAAAAAAGAGATATTAATCCTAAAGATAAAGGATACACAGGAAAGAGAAGAGAAGACTTAGATGACGAAGAAAGATAATTAAGAAAGGAGTAAATGATGGGATTATTAGGAAAAGTTCTTGAAAGTATAAGTGGAGCATTAGATGTTTATGAAAACACAAGAAAAGATAATAAAGAAAATAAAAGTTCTAAAAGGGACTATAGCGCAAATAATGATTACAAATTTTCTGGAAATAAAAAAGATGACTTTTATAAAATTGACCCTAAAACAATTACTCCAATTGAAGAAAGTAAAAAAGCTAAAAAAACAAAAGATAATTTACGTGAAGAAGAAAAATAATAATTTAAAATATATAATAGGTAGAAATACCTATTATATATTTATTTAAAGAGGTAAAAATGGACGAAAATGAGTTTTATTCTGGATTTGATGAAGAGTTTGAAAAAATGATGCAAACATATTATGATGAAAGAAATAGAAGACAAGAAGAAAGAGCATCTACAAGTAAAGTGAAAAATAAAAAAGAACAGAGTGTAAGTGTACCAGATGAAAAAGTAAATATTTCTACACCAATAGTTGAAAATATAAAAAAGGTGAATGAACCACTTGTTGAAGTAGAAAAAAAAGAGATTATAAAAAAAATAGAAGAAAAGAAGAAAGATGTAACAAGTATTGCTAAAAAAATTGAAAGAAAAGTTTCTGAAAAAAGAAAAATCAGAAAAGACAAAAAAATTATTAATCAAATAAATAAAAATTTAGCACATCAAACGAGATTTACAGAACCTAAAAAAAGAAATCTATTAAGTAGAATTATATTACAAAGTAGGTTAGAAAAACATGCATATGGAGATATTGAAGATGAATATAATTACTTTACACAAGCAGAAATTGATGAATCAAAAAATGCGGATAAAAGAAAAGATAGAAGATTTTATAAAGAAGTTCAAGAATATGAAGATGCTAAAGAAGATGTTACAGTAAGAAAAGGTTGGAGAGCTTTTAGAGTGGGATTAGCAGCTGCAATGCTTGCTGGTTCTCTTGCAATATCATCTTATCTTTCAAAAGAAGTAAAGAGTACTCTTTTTAATTATAATCAAACACAAGCAACTTCAATAGATAATATACAAAAAGAAGATGAAGAGCACTATGAAAATTTAATAAATGAATTTTTAAATCAAGTTAGAGAAAAAGATGGATATGAATTTGATTATTTATCTAAAAATGAGATATTAGATGCATATTTAAAAATTGTTAATAAAGAAAAATATATGACAGAAGGTCAGTTTAAGGGGGCAATAAATAGTTTTAAAGATCAAGAATTATTAGATAAAATTGTAATAAGATCATTAGGTGAAGAAGAATATACACTTTTTTCTGAAAATCAAAAAAGGGATTATAGACAATTAGCATATGAATTATTACCTATTTCTTTGCCTAAAGTATTCAATGAAGAAAAAATTATGTATATTAGAAATCCAATTACATATGATGTTGTGCAAGCTAAAAATTCATCAAAATCAAAAGGATATAAGATTGAAATTGTAGTAAATTCAGATAAAACAGAAGAAATGAAAAATGTTAGCAAATTAATGAGAATAGAAAAAGCTTTGTCAGAAGAGGAATATATAAATGCTAGCAAAATTAATGATGGACAAGAACTATTAGAAAATATTTTAAAACAAACTTTTGATGAAGAATATGATAATTTATCTAAAAAAGAAAAGAGAGATTATAAACAATTAGCATATGAATTATTATCAGAAGATGTAAAAGAAAATTATATAAAAGATCCAATAGATATTGAAAAAGAAACAAAAGATTTTGAATTAGGAGATTAAAATTATGAAAGAATTTAAAATAGGTGGAAAACTTAAATTAACAGAAAATGAAGAATATATAATAGTAGACATTATAGAATATAATAATGAAATATATTATTTTGCAAGTAGTGTAAAAAAACCTATTACTCCTAAAGTTTTTCAAAGAATAGATGAAGATGGAAAAACATATATTAATTTTGTGGAAGATAAAGAAATTATAAAATATATTGCTAAAAAAGTAGCAAATGAAGAATAACTTAAAACCTACGGAAATAAGACAAAAATAAACATTGGAAAGTATTGACAATGTTTTATAAAGGTGGTAAAATAAATACGTTATTGTATAAGTAAACTTATGCGATAGCGTATTTATTGCTTTTAGAAAAGAATCTAAAAGTTAAAATTTATAAATGAAATGAGGTGAATTTTAAGAATATGCCAACTATTAATCAATTAGTAAGAAAAGGAAGACAAACAACAAAGTCAAAATCAACAGCTCCTGCATTACAAAAAGGTTACAACTCTAGAAAAAAGGTTCAAACTGATCACAGAGCACCACAAAAAAGAGGTGTTTGTACAGTAGTAAAAACAGTTACACCTAAAAAACCAAACTCAGCTTTAAGAAAAGTTGCTAGGGTTAAACTTTCAAATGGATATGAAGTAACATCTTATATTCCAGGTGTAGGACATAACTTACAAGAGCACAGTGTTGTACTTATAAGAGGTGGTAGAGTAAAAGACCTTCCAGGTGTTAGATATCACATCATAAGAGGTACATTAGATACAGCAGGTGTTAAAGATAGAATGCAAGCTAGATCTAAATATGGTGCTAAACGTCCTAAAAAATAAAATTTAATTTATTTTAAAGACAAAAATATTGATGATAGTGTTTTTAAGATTCTTAAATTCAATTAATATAAAGTTGAAATAGATTTTAAAAGACACTATTACGGAAAAGTGAAATGCTTTTCAGAGTACCTTTTAGTGTTATAAATTTTTAAACACTAAAAAATAAAATTATAAAAATTAATAAGGAGGGAAGAATAGTGCCAAGAAAAGGATATATAGCAAAAAGAGAAGTTTTACCAGATCCATTATATAATAGCAAAGTTGTTACAAAATTAATTAACAACATAATGTTAGATGGTAAAAAATCAGTTGCTCAAGGAATAGTTTATGGTGCTTTCGATATAATAAAAGAAAAAGAACAAAAAGACCCATTAGAAGTATTTGAAGCAGCTTTAGAAAACATAATGCCAGTACTTGAAGTTAAAGCAAGAAGAGTTGGTGGAGCAACATATCAAGTTCCATTAGAAATTAGACCAGAAAGAAGACAAACTTTAGGTTTAAGATGGTTAGTAACTTATGCTAGAAAAAGACATGAAAAAACAATGGCTGAAAAACTAGCAGGAGAAATAATTGATGCTATAAACGGAAACGGTGGAGCATTCAAGAAGAAAGAAGATACACATAAAATGGCTGAAGCTAACAAAGCTTTTGCACATTACAAATGGTAAAATTCGAAGTCTGATAAAGACGACCATATTAACTAACTGTAACTACGCTTTGCTTGTAACAGTTAGTAAAATTACAAATGGTAGAATTCAAAATCGTATAAATTAAATAGATGTATTTATGGAAAATCTGCATGAATATAGAACATAAATACGAAAAAGTAGTAGAAATACTATAATCGAAACAAAAAAGGAGGAAAAAGCAGTGGCAGGAAGAGCATACCCATTAGAAAGAACAAGAAATATAGGAATAATGGCTCATATAGATGCTGGTAAAACAACAACTACAGAGAGAATTCTTTTCTATACTGGAAAAACTCATAAAATAGGTGAAGTTCACGATGGTGGAGCTACAATGGACTGGATGGCTCAAGAACAAGAAAGAGGTATTACAATTACATCTGCTGCTACAACATGTTTCTGGAATGATAATAGAATAAATATTATTGATACTCCTGGACACGTTGATTTTACAGTAGAAGTTCAAAGATCTTTAAGAGTTCTTGACGGTTCTGTTACAGTTTTAGCTGCAAAAGGTGGAGTTCAACCACAAACAGAAACAGTTTGGAGACAAGCAGATAAATATATGGTACCAAGAATGGTATACGTTAACAAAATGGATATTACTGGTGCTAATTTTATGCTTTGTGTTGACCAATTAAGAAATAGATTAAAAGCAAACGCTGTTCCAATTCAATTACCAATCGGAGCAGAAGATCAATTCAAAGGAATTGTTGACTTAGTAAAAATGAGAGCTTTTGTTCATAAAGATGATTTAGGTAGAGAAGTTGAAGAAACAGATATACCAGACGATATGGCAGAATTAGCAAAAGAATATCGTGAAAAAATGGTAGAAGCAGTTGCAGAACAAGATGAAGAATTAATGATGAAATACCTAGAAGGTGAAGAATTAACAATAGAAGAAATCAAATTAGGTTTAAGAAAAGGAACAATTGCTAATAAAATAGTTCCAGTAACTTGTGGTTCTTCATACAAAAATAAAGGTGTTCAAGAATTATTAAATGCTATAGTTGATTATATGCCATCTCCATTAGATATACCACATATCAAAGGTGAAACATTAGATGGTGAAGAAACTGAAGCTAAAACATCTGATACAGAACCATTTGCTGCATTAGCGTTTAAAATTGCTACAGATCCATTTGTTGGAAAATTATGTTTCTTTAGAGTTTATTCTGGAACATTAGAATCAGGATCAACAGTTTTAAATTCAAGCAAAGATAAAAAAGAAAGAATAGGAAGAATTCTTCAAATGCATGCTAATACAAGAGAAGATATTGAAAAAGTATATGCTGGAGATATTGCAGCAGCAGTTGGATTAAAAGATGTTACAACAGGAAACACATTATGTGATCCTGATCATCCAATTATACTTGAATCAATGGAATTCCCAGAGCCAGTTATAGATATAGCTATTGAGCCAAAAGATAAAGCAGCTCAAGAAAAAATGGGAATCGCATTAGCAAAATTAGCTGAAGAAGATCCAACATTCAAAACATATACAAACCATGAAACAGGTCAAACAATTATCGCTGGTATGGGTGAATTACACTTAGACATTATAGTTGATAGATTAAAAAGAGAATTCAAAGTTGAATGTAATGTAGGTAAACCTCAAGTTGCTTACAAAGAAACTATTAGAGAAGCTGTAAGAGTTGAAGGAAAATTCATTCGTCAATCTGGTGGTAGAGGACAATATGGTCATGTTTGGTTAGAAATGGAACCATTAGAAGCTGGTAAAGGTATTGAATTTGAAAGCAAAATCGTTGGTGGTGTTGTTCCAAAAGAATATATCAAACCAGTTGAAGAATGTATTAGAGAAGCTGCTGAAAGCGGTATACTTGCTGGATATCCAGTTATCGATTTCAAAGCTACTTTAGTAGATGGATCTTACCATGATGTTGACTCTTCAGAAATGGCATTCAAAATAGCTGGTTCTATGGCATTCAAAGAAGGATGTAAAAAAGCAAAATCAGTTATATTAGAACCAATAATGAAAGTTGAAATAGTAGTTCCAGAAGAATATATGGGAGATGTTATTGGTGACGTAAACTCAAGACGTGGAAGAATGGAAGGAATGGACGGAGTAGATGGAATGCAAGAAATTCATTCATTTATACCACTTTCTGAAATGTTTGGATACGCAACAGATTTACGTTCAAAAACACAAGGTAGAGGAACATACTCTATGGAACCTTCTCATTATGAAGAAGTTCCAAAATCAGTTCTTGAATCAATAGTTGCTTCAAGAGCTAAAAAAGATGAATAAATAGTTAAAACTAAAAACATATAAAAAGCTTGCATTTTTCACAAATATAGTGTAAAATGCAAGTGATTATATAAAAGTCATTAACTTTTAAAAAAATATAAATGAGAAAAATCTCAAAATTTAAAGGAGGAATTTTAAAAATGGCTAAAGCTAAATTTGAAAGAACAAAACCACACGTTAACATTGGTACAATCGGACACGTTGACCATGGAAAAACAACAACAACAGCAGCTATTACAAAATATTTAGGATTATTAGGAAAAGCTCAATACGCAGCTTATGATCAAATTGATGGTGCTCCAGAAGAAAAAGCAAGAGGTATAACAATCAATACAGCTCACGTTGAATATGAAACAGATAACAGACACTATGCACACGTTGACTGCCCAGGACACGCTGATTATGTTAAAAACATGATTACAGGTGCTGCTCAAATGGACGGTGCTATATTAGTTGTATCTGCAGCTGATGGACCAATGCCTCAAACAAGAGAACATATCTTACTTGCTAGACAAGTTGGTGTTAAATATATCGTTGTTTACTTAAACAAATGCGATATGGTTGACGATCCAGAATTATTAGAATTAGTTGAAATGGAAGTTAGAGATCTATTAACAACATATGATTTCCCAGGAGATGAAATTCCAATTATAAAAGGATCTTCATTAAAAGTATTAGAATCAACAGCTACAGATCCTAATGCACCAGAATATGCTCCAATGAAAGAATTAATGGAAGCAGTTGATAGCTATATCCCAACACCAGAGAGACCAGTTGATCAACCATTCTTAATGCCAGTTGAAGACGTATTCTCTATCACAGGTAGAGGAACTGTTGCTACATGTAGAGTTGAAAGAGGAGTTGTTAAATTATCAGACGAAGTTGAAATCGTTGGTTTAAAAAATGAATCTAGCAAAACTGTTGTTACAGGTGTTGAAATGTTCAGAAAATTATTAGACCAAGCTGAAGCTGGAGATAATATAGGAACATTATTAAGAGGTATTGATAGAAAAGACATCGAAAGAGGTCAAGTTCTTGCTAAACCAGGATCAATAAATCCACATACAAAATTCAAATCAGAAGTTTATGTATTAACTAAAGAAGAAGGTGGAAGACATACACCATTCTTTAATGGATACAGACCACAATTCTATTTCAGAACAACAGACGTTACAGGTGTTATTGATTTACCAGCTGGAACAGAAATGGTTATGCCAGGTGATAACATCGCTATGACAATAGAATTAATTACACCAATCGCTATCGAAAAAGGATTAAGATTCGCTATTCGTGAAGGTGGAAGAACAGTTGGTTCAGGTGTAGTTTCTGATATAATTGAATAATTTATAGATGAAATAAAAGGGCTTTTAGGAATTACCTAAAAGTCTTCTTTTATACCATAGGAAATTCGAAGAATTTTCCTGTAATATAAATAATTTGCACAGAAATTTGTAGTGCAAATTTTACACACAAGCAAAAACGCGGATAAAAAAATGTTTTTAAATATAAGATGTTTTTATCCGCTTTTGTAATATAATAAATGTTTTGATTTGCTAGCATTTCTTCTATTGCTAAAAATTAAGTTTAGTTGTACAATATAGTAAAGTATAATTAGAGGGATTATATGAAAAATTATAAAAAAAGAAATTTTTATACATTAGGAGAATTAATTTTTTTAGCGAGAAATAGAAAAGGGTATTCAAGAGAAGATGTTGTAAAAATTTTGAATGAGGAAAAAGTAGAAATAAAAGAAGTTTCAATAAAAGGTGAAGTTAAAACACAAAATATTACATTAAAAACAATAAAAAAATGGGAAAACGATTTAAATTATCCTGATATAGATGTTATATATGTTTTAGCAAGAATTTTGGAAGTTGATCCTAATAAATTACTTGCTTCTAAACAATATGTTCAAAAACACAAAATAGATAGTTTAGCTATGAAAATAGTTGGAAATGTATGTTATGCACTAGATATTTCACCAAATTATGTTGGAATATATAGGAAAATAGTATCAGATGCTATAAGAATAATAGTGGTGCTATTATATGCAAAATTATTTTTAATATTTATGGGATATTAGAGAAAGGATTTTATATGACAAAATTAACTTTAGAACAAATTTTAAGTATTCCGCAATTATCATTTTACTTAGAATCAATGGATTTTAGCTTTTTTATATTAAAAAATAAAGATTTTACTGCTTTAGCAAATGTTTATAATTCAGAAAAAGTTGATGCGTTGCTTAAAGCACAAGCCAATATTGATTTTACAGAATTAGATGTAAGTGACAATGGTTTTAGTGTATTATCTGGAAAAAGTGATTCTATAATGACAGCGGCTTACGGAAATGCAATGAAAGATGTTTTATTAAGAAATCAAAAAATGGTTAGCAAAGATGCTTTAATATTATTTTTAGGAAGTCTTTCTAAAAAATATTTTGAAGAAATAACTAATACGGAAAAAGAAAATACAACAGAAATAGATTATGTAAATGGAGATATAGTCTTAAAAAGAAAAAATGAATTAGTTAAAAAAACATCACAAGGACCAGATAAAATTTCAATTAAAGAACTAGAAGAATCATTAATTGAAGGTGCATTAATTGCAAATAAAGAAATGCAAGAAGATTTAAGAAAAAATAAAGGTATGAAAATAAAAGGTACATATCAAGGCAAAGGAATACATTCAAAAAATGAAATTTTATATTTCGATGCCAAAGATTTGGATAGTTTTTGCAAATGCAAAAAGGTTTTTGAAAAATTAAGTACTGAAAAAATAAAAGAATTATATAACAAAAAGTTATATACATATTCAGATATTATGAAAGCTGCTTCAAATGGTTTTATTTCTACAACACAGGCACTTTTATTATATAATGAAGGTGTGATAAAAAAAGAAGATTTGTTAAGAAAAGTATTTAAAGCAAATGATTTTGAAACTGTATTAAAGAACAAAAATTATCCATCTGAAATGAAATTTTTAATATATAGTATGAATTATGTAGGAATAAATTCATTAAAAAGAAATTTGAAGATTACTACGGATAGAGAAGAAAGAGATATATCAAAAGAAACTTTTGAATTATGTGCACAATTTTATAATGATAAAAAAATTGGTGAATTATTAACAAATGGTGTATTAAATTATGATGAATCTAAAGAATTTTTAGATGTTTTAGTAAAAAAACAAGTTATAACAAAAGAAAAATCAAATTATTTCGATAAATTAATGGAAGATTTTTTATGTGATGAATTATTAAATCAAGTTGAAACAGAACAACTAGAAGGAGATGGAAAGAGTAATCATACTAAATATAAATCAGGTCTTACAATTGATCCAAAATTAAGAATGGACTATTTAAAAAGTATTGGAACAGTAAAAAGAATAAAAGTAAATGGTGAAATGGCTATTTCTGATGAAGAAGAAAAAGGAAAAAAGAAATATAATTCATTAGATGGATATGAACTTTTACTAATACCTGATAAAAGAGTAGCTATATTAGAAAAGTTTTATGAAGTTACTAGAGATAAAGAAGGTCATATGCAATACAAAACTGATAAAAAAGGTAATTTTGTACCAGCAACTGAAAATGCAACATATCTTTTACCAATAGGTATAGCAAAAGAGTTAGTAGAAAAAAGAAATAAAAAAACATTAATGGAATCTAAACATGTACATAGATCATTCCATAAAATAGGTTGGGTAAAAAGTGTTGAAAAAAATATGTTAAAAATAAACCCAACAATACAATTTGAAAAGCAAAATACTAATATATGGGTAGAAAGAGCTAAAAAAAGTTATAATGACAATAAGAAAACAAGAGATGAATAAGGGAGTTTATATGGATAATGAAAAATTTTTAAAAATCCTAAAAAAGATAAAAACAACTTTTTTAGAAAATAAAAAAGTAATAGATAATTGCATAAAAGAAGAAATTGAAAATGGAAATATTATATCTTTTGAAAATTTAATAAATGAAATAGAAATAACTAAAAAAGAAATATTTGAAAAAAAAGAAAATAAACAGGAAATAGCTATTATTTATGACGGTAAGCCAGAGACTACATTAAATATAATAATTAATTCAATTTATTATGAAAACAAAACATATTTTTTTGCTGAAGGATATGAATTAATTTTAGCTGTACTTATAGAACTAATAAAAAGTGTTTTAATGGAATTTAAAATAAAAAATACAATAGTTTTATATCAAGATATAGATATAGATGTTATTGCTCAAAATGAAGATAAATTTGATAATATAATTTACATAGGTGATTATTTCGAGTGTGAAAAAATTCAAAGAGATTTTAATAAAAAAATACTTTATAATTCTTATGGACATTTAAAGGTTCTTATTGATAAAGAAAAATATTCAAATGAATACAAAGAATTAATGAAAAATACATATAAAAATAATATAAATGTAGAATATTATAATGAGTTTGAAGAATTTTTAGAGAATATAACTGAAAAAGATACTATAATAATTTATGGAAATGATGATAAATTAGAAGAGATTTATAAAAAGATAAATAAAAATAATATATTAAAACATTCTGATTTTATGAAATTATATAGATTTTCATATACGCAAATATGAATTCTTGGTCAAATTATGAAAAAACTATTGATTTTTTTAAATAAAGCAAATAAAATAATAATGTCTAATATTTATAATAGTATATGAATAAGGGGGATAATAAATTGACCATATTATTAGATGCAATGGGTGGAGATAATGCACCAGATGAAGCAATTAGAGGAGCAGTAAAAGCAGCTAAAGAAATTGAATCAGAAATTATTCTTATTGGAAATGAAGAAATAATTAATAAAAAAGTAAAAGAATTTTATAAAAAAGATTCAATAACAGATTTATGCAAAAATATAAAAATTAAACATACAACAGAAGAAATTGTAATGGAAGATATTCCAACTGTAGCAATTAAGCAAAAAAAAGATTCTTCTATGGTTGTAGGTTTTAAAATGCTAAAAGAAGGTAAAGGAGATGTATTTATATCTGCTGGAAATTCAGGAGCTTTACTTACAGGTGCTACTCTTTTAGTAGGAAGAATTAAAGGAATAGATAGGCCAGCTATAGCACCATTATTACCAGCATACAAAAAGAATTTTATGTTAATGGATGCTGGAGCAAATACAAATTGTAAAACTATAAATTTAATACAATTTGCTCAAATGGCTACAATTTACTTAAAAACTACAATGGGAATCGAAAACCCTAAAATAGGATTATTAAATATAGGAACAGAAGAAACAAAAGGTAATGAACTAGTAAAAGAAACATATAATCTTTTAAAAGAGCATTCAGAAGAATATGGTATAAATTTTGTTGGAAATGTAGAAGGAAGAGACTGTTTTTCAGGAGAAATAGATGCAGTTATAACAGATGGTTTTACAGGAAATGTATTTTTAAAAACTGTTGAAGGATTAGGAAAATTAGTAAAAAGAAATTTAACAGAAAGTTTAAAAAAGAATTTGTTTACAATGATATGTTCTTTGCCATGTTTACCAGCTATAAAAAGATTTTCTAAAACAATGGATTATAAAGAATACGGAGGAGCTCTTTTCTTAGGTGTAAAAAAACCAGTTGTAAAAGCACATGGAAGTAGTGATGAATATTTATTCTATTTCACAATAAAACAAGCTGAAAAATTCGTTAAGAGTGGTGCTGTAGAAAAAATGAAAAAAGAATTTGAAAAAAATTAAATAAATACTTGACTTTTTAATAAGTATATAATAAAACTAGTTTATAAGTTTTACCAAAATAAGAAGGAGGTTAACTATGAATACTGAAGAAGTTTTTGAAAAAGTAAAAAAAATAATAGTTGAACAATTAGGAGTTGCAGAAGCTTCAGTTACAATGGATTCATCTTTTATAGATGATTTAGGAGCTGACTCTTTAGATATCGTAGAATTAGTTATGGCTTTAGAAGAAGAATTTGATATAGAAATACCAGATTCAGATGCTGAAAAAGTTGTAACAGTTGGAGATGTTGTAGACTATATAAAAGAAAATGTATAATATAAATTCAAAAGGAAGGCATAGCCTTTCTTTTTTTGTGTTTTAATAAAAATGTAACAGATAAAAAATACTATTACAATAAGATTTCAATTTAATATAATTTTATATAAAAGTCTTGTAAATTTACGGAAAAGCATATAAAATATACAATATGGAGAAAGGAGGAGAAAATGCTAGAAAATTTTGAAAAAAACATAGGATATACTTTCAAAAATAAAGAACTTTTAAAAACAGCGCTTACACACACATCATATGCATATGAAAATAAAATTCAAAGTAATGAAAAACTAGAATATTTAGGTGATAGTATTTTAGAATTTATAAGCAGTAAATTTTTATATAATAATTATAAAGAACTTAAAGAAGGAGAAATGACTAAAGTTAGAGCTTATGCAGTATGTGAAGATAGCCTTTATCAAGTTGCAATAAAGAATAATTTTAGTGATTTCTTATATTTAGGAAAAAGTGAAAAGTCTTCTAAAAGTGATAAAAAAGCAATATTAGCAGATAGTGTAGAAGCTGTTATAGCTGCAATATATCTAGATTCTAATATAGAAAAAGCAGAAGAATTTATTTTGAATAATATTAAAGAACAATTAGAATATGCTAGAAAGCATGTTGGTACAAAAGATTACAAAACAGTATTACAAGAAATGTTACAATCAAATGGTGCGGTTTTAATAAAATATAATATTATAAAAGAAGAAGGACCAGATCATGATAAAAAATTTACAGCAGAAGTAGAATGTGATGGTAATAAGCTTGCAATAGGAGAGGGAAGAAGTAAAAAAAATGCAGAAATGGAAGCTGCAAGAAAAGCTATATATTTCTTAAATAATAAAGGAGGAGTATAATGAAAAGGCAATATATAATTCCAATATTTGTACCTCATTTAGGTTGTCCGAATGAATGTACTTTTTGTAACCAAAGAAAAATAAGTGGGCAAATGAAAAATATCACAGAAAATGATGTTAGAGAAACAATTGAATATTATTTGAGTAATTTTAAAGAAAAAAATTCTTATAAAGAAGTTGCTTTTTTTGGTGGAAGCTTTACTGGTATAGAAGAAGAGTTACAAGAAAAACTATTAAGTACTGCATATGAATATATAAAAGAAGGAAAAATAGATGGAATAAGAATTTCCACTAGACCAGACTATATTAATAAAAAAATATTAAAAAGATTAAAAAAATATAAAGTAAAAACAATAGAATTAGGTGTTCAAACTACTAATGATTACATTTTAAAAAAATGTAAAAGAGGTCATACATATGATGACGTAAAAAAAGCTTCTAAATTAATAAGATGGTATGGATTTACTTTAGGTCATCAAATGATGGTAGGCCTTCCAGACAGTACAGAAATAGATGAATTAAATACAGCAAGAGATTTAATAAAATTAAAACCTAAAATAGTAAGAATTTATCCAGTATTAGTAATAAAAGGAACAGAATTAGAAGAAGAATATAAAGAAGGAAAATATGAACCATTAGAATTAAATCAAGCTGTTGAAAGATGTAAAGAATTATGCTATTTATTTGGAAAGAAAAACATAAAAGTAATAAGAATAGGATTGCAAAATACAGATACAATATGTTCACCAGATAATATAAATAGTGAAGTTGTAGCAGGTCCATATCATGAAACTTTTAGACAATTAGTAGAGTCATCAATATATTATGATACAATATTAGAAAAAATAAGAAAAATAAATACTAAAGTTAAAGAAGTAGAAATTTTAGTTAATCCACAAAATGTTAATAATATTGTGGGATATAAAAGAAGTAACATTCAAAAATTAAAAGAAATGTATGATGTTGATGTTGTTGTAAAACAAGATATAAAATTGCCAATAGATAAAATAGAAGTATATGTTTCAAAAGAATATAAAGATTTTATTGATGATGAAAAAGAAGATAAAAGGAAAAAAATAAAAGTATAATTAAATAAATAATAAAAAAGACAATTTTAAATTGTCTTTTTTGCTATTTATTTTGATTAGAAGTGTTTTTCTTATAAGGGATTTTAGAATCTGTTTCTTTAAGTAAGTAATCTATACTAGTATTGAAAAAATGTGCTAACTTAGAAAGCTCTTTTATTGAAGGTAAAAAATTTGTAGTTTCATAAGAAATATATTGCTCTTCAGAAATATTTAAAAAATTTGCAATTTCCGAAATTGATATTTGTTTTTCAATTCTTAATTTTTTTAATCTAACTAACATATAAAATATCTCCTTTAAATGATAGATATATTATATAAGGATAAAAAAATTTTTACAATATAGTATACTATATATTTTTGGAATTTGGTTTTGGATATCTTTTAGATACATCTGTATCACCAACAATATAATCTATACTAGTGTTATATTTTCTTGCTAATATTTTTAATAAATCAACTGGAATATCTCTTTTTCCAGTTTCGTATAAACTGTATTGTGGACGAGTGATATTTAATAATGTTGCTATATCTTCTTGACTAAAGTCATTATCTTCTCTTAAATCTTTTAAACGTTTTAAATACATAAAATAAACTCCTTTTAATATATTCAAATTTTATCATGTATCTAAAAAGGTACTAAACTTTGTATTCGTTTAAATACCGAACTAAGATAATAAAATTCTTCTTTTATTATTATTTCAAAATTTCAATTGATTATTTTAATTAAATATAATACAATGAAATTAGTAGATTTAAGAGGTGTTATATGAAAGAAGGAAAATATATAATAACTAATCAAGATTCATTTAACATGACACATATTTTTGAATGTGGTCAATGTTTTAGATGGAATAAAGAAGATGATAAAAGTTATACAGGCGTAATAAAAGAAGGGATAATCAATGTTTCTAAAGAAGAAAATAAAATTATATTTTCTGGTATAACAGAAAATGATTTTAAAGAAACTGTAATAGAATATTTTGACTTAAATACAGATTATAATGAATATAAAAGTAAATTATCTAAAATAGATAACTTTTTAAAGGAAAGTATAGAATTTGGAAATGGAATTAGAATATTAAAACAAGATGTATGGGAATGTATAATTTCTTTTATAATATCAGCTAATAATAATATTCCAAGAATAAAAAAGATAATAGAAAATATATCATTAAAATATGGTAGAAAAATAATATGGAATAAAAAAGAATATTATACTTTTCCGACACCTGAAGAACTATCAAAAGCAACAATTGAAGATCTAAGAGCTTTAGGATTAGGTTTTAGAGATAAAAGAGTATATAATACAACAAAAATGATATTAGAAAATATAGTAAATTTAGAAGATTTAAAGAAGTCAAATGATACCAAATATATAAGAGAAGAATTGTTAAAATTAGATGGAGTAGGAGAAAAAGTAGCAGATTGCATATTACTATTTTCTTTAAAAAGATTAGATGTTTTTCCTATCGATGTTTGGGTAAGAAGAGTTATGAACGAACTTTATATTCATAATGAAAATGAAGAAAAAGTAAATAAAAAAGAAATAATAAAACTTGCTGAAGAAAAATTTTTAGGAATACAAGGAATTGCCCAACAATATTTATTTTATTGGAAAAGAGAAGAATCAAAAATAAGTTAAAAGTGAGGTAAAATATGGAAAATGATAGTTCTAAAAAAGTAATAATAATTTTAATATTTACAATATTTATATTATTTTTCATATTAATATATTTTTGGATAGATACATTTGGAATATTAAAAAATAAAACTAATGAAATAATATATTCAAATCAAATAAAAAAAGAAGAAAATAAAACTAAAAAGATAGTAATTGATAAAAAAGAAGAAAAAGGTGAATATTATACATCAGATTATGACATTCTAAATCAATTAAATGCACAAAGTAATTTAGATACAGAAGAATATAAAATAAATTCAAATATTGATGCAACTAAGTTCTATTATAGCCAAATTGATGAAAATGCTAAAATAATTTACAATAAATTATTTGAAAATAAAGAAAACTTAAAAAAAGGAAATTATGTGATAGAGTATGGAAATGTATTTGCTTCTGTTTTAAGTGAAGCAGATGGCTCAGAAAAGTTAAAAGAGTCATATTCTCAAGCAATAAGAGCATTTTTATTTGATAATCCAGAAATATTTTTCTTAGATGTTCCTAAATTATGTTTGATAACACAAAATACAAGTTATATTATTACAAAAGAATATAATGTATTTATTACGGCAGAAGATGAAGGAACATATTTAGATAATCAATTTCCAACAGAAGCTATAATAAATGCAGCGCAAAATGCAATTGATAATGTTGTAAATAAAATTTTAAATGAAACAGAAAATTATACAGATTTTGAAAAAATAAAATATGTACATGATTATCTAGTAAAAAATGTTGAATATGATTCAACATTAGAAAAAGCAAGTATACATGATATATATGGTACACTAATATGTAAAACAGCTGTATGTGAAGGATATGCTAAAACTTTTAAATACATATTAGATAAAATGAATATTCCTACAATAATTGTGGTAGGAGAAGCCAAAAATTCAAATGGAAATGTAGAAAATCATTCTTGGAACTATGTAAATATAGAAGGAAAATGGTATGGTATTGATGTGACTTTTGACGATCCAATAATAGATGGATATGTTCCTACTAATATGAATTCAACGACAAGATATAAATACTTTTTAAAAGGAAATACCGTATTTTCAGAAATGCATAATATAAATTCAATGGGAATTTTAGAGTTTAATGTAGAGTATCCTACATTAGAGGAGGAAAATTATAATAAAAAATGAAATTAAATATAGTATATGGAAAAAGTGGAACAGGGAAAAGTGAATATATATATAAAGATATAAATAAAAATTTATATACAAAGAAAATATTTTTAATTGTACCAGAACAATATAATCTTTCAGCTGAAAGAAAATTGTTTGAGTATACAAATAAAAATTCATTAATAAATGTTGAAGTACTTACTTTATCTAGAATGGCATATAGAATTTTTAATGAAGTAGGTGGAGTAAAAGAAAAAAATTTATCAAAATCTGGAAAAAATATGATTATTTATGATTTACTTAGCAAAAATAAAAATAATCTAAATTTTTTAGGAAAATCAGAAAAAAATATTGATACAGTAAATAATTTATTTACTGAATTAAAAAAACACAAAATTGATTTAGAAAAATTAGAGAATATACAGATTGAAGATAAATATACTAATCTAAAATTAAAAGATGTAAATATGTTACTTTCAAAGTATAATGAAAAAATAAAAAATTCATATATTGATGAAAATGATGTATTAAATGTTTTATACGAAAAATTACCAGATTCAAAAATGTTTGAAAATTCAATAATATATATAGATGAATTTTTAGGATTTACACCACAAGAATATAAAATATTTGAATTATTAATAAAAAAAGTTCAAGAAATAACTGTTGGAATTTGTACAGATGAAATAGAAGAATCAATTTCAAAAGAAAAAGATATATTTTATTTTAATAAAAAGTTTGCAAATAAATTGATAAATATAGCTATAGAAAATAATGTAAAAATAGAGAAAATAAAACTAGATAAGCAATATAGATTAAAATCTCAAGAACTAATAGCATTAGAAAAAGATTTCTATTTTTCAAATAAAACATATAAAGAAAATTTCAAAATATTTATTGCAAATAATACATATACGGAAATAGAAAATGTTGCTAAAACAATACACAAATTGGTTAAAAAAGGTGGATTTAGATATAAGGATATAGCAATAATTACTAAAAATATTGAATTATATTCAGAAGAAACAAAAGTTATTTTCAAAAAATATAATATACCAGTTTTTATTGATGAAAAAAAAGATTTGAATCAAAATATATTGATTAAATTTATTATAAGTTTATTAGATATATATACTCAAAATTGGTCATATGATTCTATGTTTAATTATATAAAATTAGGTCTTTTAGAAATAGAAGAAGAAAATATATATTTATTAGAAAATTATTGTAAAAAATGGGGAATAAAAGGAAATAAGTGGAATAAAAAATTTGATTATGAGCCAATAAATGAAAATCAAGAAATATTAGAAAATATTAGAAAACAAATAATAAAACCATTAATAGAATTTAAAAATAATGTTTCAGAAAATAAAACAGCATCAGAAATAACAAAAGAATTATATAAATTTATTATAAATAATAGGGTAAATGAAATATTAGATGAAAAATTAAAATTATATGAAGATATTTCTATATCTGAAGAATATAATACAAGTTATAAAATTTTAAATAATATATTAGAAGAAATTTATAATATATTTGAAAATGATAAAATGTCTTTTGAAAAATATAAAGAAATTTTGCAAGTTGGTTTAAATAGTAGTGATTTAGGGAAAATACCAATGTCACAAGACCAAGTTATCTTAGCAGATACAGAAAGAAGTAGGAGTTCAAACTTAAAAGTTGTATTTATAGTTGGTTTAAATGACGGTATTTTTCCGTCAAATACAAATGCAGAAGGTTTTTTAAATGACAAAGATAGAGAATTATTAAAAGAAAACGGAATAGAAATTGCAAAAACATCATTAGAACTTTTATATGAAGAACAGTTTGAATTTTATAGAACATTAAGTTTACCAGAAAATAAATTATATATTTCATATGCTTCGTCAGATAAAGATGGAAAATCATTAAGACCTTCTATATTAATTAAAAAATTAAAAAGGTATTTTGTAAATGTAAAAGAAGAAAGTGATGTTGTAGAATATAATTACCAAATAACAAATGAAAAAGCAACTTTTGAAGAGGCATTAAAAATGTATAAACAATATTTAGATGGAGAAATTAATCTTTCACAAGAATGGAAAAATGCTATTTACTATTTTATGAAAAATAATAAAGATGATTTTGATAATGCAATAAAAGGATTAGAGTATAATAATAAAGCAGAAAATTTAAGTATTACAAATGCAGAAAAATTATACGGAAATAACTTAAGAACTAGTGTATCTAAATTGGAAACATATCAAAAATGTCCATTTTCATATTATATTAAATATGGTTTGAAGTTAAAAGAAAAAGAAGAATTGAAGATAAATTCTATAGATACAGGTTCTTTTATGCATGAAGTAATAGATAGTTTTTTTGAATATATTGATGAAAATAATATTGATATAAAACAAATAGAAAAAGATAAAATTAGAGAAATAGTAAATTTGATAATTGATAATATATTAAATTCAAGCAAGTATTATATTTTTATATCTTCAAAAAAATATATTATTTTAACTAGAAAATTAAAAAGAGTTGTTTTAGAATCAATAGAATATATAGTATATACTTTGAAAAATAGTGATTTTAAAATATTGGGGCATGAGTTAGAATTTAGTAATACTGGAAAATATAATCCTATTATTCTAGAAATTGAAAATGGTAAAAAAGTAGAAATTGTTGGAAAAATAGATAGAGTAGATATAGGAAAATTAGGTGAGAATAATTATGTAAGAATAATAGATTATAAATCATCTGTTAAAAATATTGATTTAAATCAAGTAGTTGCAGGTCTTCAAATACAATTAGTTACATATTTGGATGCAATTAGTAATGCAGAAAATCTTATTCAAAGTGGAATATTATATATGCCACTTATAGATAATATTATTAAATCTGAAAATAATTTAACAGAAGAGGAAATTGAAAGTAAAATAAGAAAGAATTTTAAAATGCAAGGTATAATTCTTTCAGATATATCAGTAGTGAAAATGATGGATAATAAATTGCAAACAGGTTATTCAGATATTATTCCAGCATATATAAATAAAGATGGTTTATTAAGTGAATCAAATAATACACTAAAAAAAGAAGAATTTGATTTAATACAAAATAAAGTAAAAAAAGTCATTAAAGAAATATCAAAAGAGATATTAAAAGGAAAAATTGATATTAAGCCATATAATTACAAAGGAAAAACTGGATGTGATTATTGTGAATATAAAACAATATGTAGATTTAATACAAGTATAAAAGGAAATGAGTATTCATATATTAAAAATATAGACAAAAAATTAGTATTAGAACTTATAAAACAGGAAGAAAATAAGGAGTAAATTTATGAGACAAACTTTTTTAGAAATTGATTTAGATAATTTTAAATATAATGTAGAAAATATAAAAAAATATTATGGTAGTAATATAGAATTGATGCCAGTAATAAAAGCAAATGCCTATGGAACATATATAAATAAACAACTTGATTTATTAAATGAATTTAATATTGTTGCTGTAGCAATTGTAGATGAAGGAATAGAATTAAGAAAATTAGGTTTTAAAAAAGATATTTTTGTTCTTAATCAACCAGATATAAACGAGATAGAAGAAATTATTGAAAATAATTTAGTGGTTGGAATAAGTGCTATTGAATTTATAAATGAAATAAAAAATATAAATAAAGAAATAAGAGTTCATTTAGAATTAGAAACAGGAATGGGAAGAACAGGAATAAGTTTAAATGATTTAGAAAAAATAGCAAAAGAATTGAAAAACAATGAAAATATAAAAATAGAAGGTGTTTATACACATTTATCTTCAGCTGATATAGATTTTGAATATACCAATAAGCAACTAGAAATTTTTGCAAAAGGTAAAGAAATATTAGAAAAATATTTTAACTTAAAATATTTTCATTCTTTAGCATCAAATGGAATTCAAAATTTTAAATCAGATAAATTTAATTTAATAAGACCTGGTATTATATTATATGGATATGAAAGTAATGAAAAAACTAATGAAATGATAGATATAAAGCCAGTTGCAAAATTAAAATCAAGAATCAATTTTATAAAAGAAGTTGAAAATAATACATCAATTAGTTATTCTAGAAAATTTATAACAAAACATAAAACAAAAATAGCTACTATTCCAATAGGATATGCAGATGGGATTTCAAGAGCGTTAACAAATAAAGGTGAAGTTGTAATAAATGGAAAAAAAGCACCTATTATTGGAAGTGTTTGTATGGATAGTTTTATGGTAGATATAACTAATATAGATAATGTTAAAGTAGGAGATTTTGCATATATTTGGGATAATGATGCAATAAAATTAGAAGATATAGCTAATTTATGTGATACAATAAATTATGAAATAATAAGTAGAATTTCAGATAGAGTGCCTAGAGTTATGATAAAAAAATAAAGAGGTGATTTAGATTAATATTTTAAATAATGATGAAATTATATACAAAGAATTTGAAGGATTGGAATATATACAATTTAAAAAATTGCTTGAATTTAATATAAAACATGCATATACTTTAAAAAGTGGAGATATTAATTTTTCTGAAAAATCAGATAAAATAGATTATAGTTTGAAAAAATTAGCAAATGCACTTAATATTAAATTTGAAAATTTAGTAAGGCCAATACAAACACACACAAATAATGTTAAAAGCATAGATAAGATTTATTTAAAAGAAGATTTAAAAGATATAGATGGACTAATAACAAATAAAGAAAATATAGGATTAATTGCTAGAAATGCAGATTGTATTTTAATGATGTTTTATGATCCTACAAAAAAGGTTATTGCTAATATTCATTCAGGATGGAGAGGAACTTTCAAAAAAATAAGTGAAAAAACAATAAAAGAAATGATAAAATCTTATAATTGCAATCCAAAAGATATATATTGCTTTATATGTCCATGCATAAGAAAATGTCATTTTGAAGTAGATGAAGATGTTAAAGAACTTTGTGAAAATACATTTTATGATTTAGATACAAAAGAATTTATTTTTAAAGGAGAAATTAAAGGAGGAAAGCAAAAATATTTTATTGATACAGTAAATATAAATAAGATAATATTAAAAAAATTAGGTTTAAAGGAAGAAAATATAATAGATTCTAATATCTGCAGTGTTTGTAATGAAGATAAGGTTCATTCATACAGAGTAGAAAAAGAAAATATGAAAATAGCTGCATCAATAATTATTTTATAGGAGAAAAAATGTATAAGTCATTAGATGAAATAGAAGAATTAGTTAAAAATTGTACTAAATGTGAGCTATGCAAAAATAAAAATAATACAGTTTTTGCTGACGGAAATAAAAATGCAAAAATAATGTTTATAGGAGAAGGACCAGGAGCAGATGAAGATATGCAAGGAAAGCCTTTTGTCGGAAAAGCTGGAAAATTAATGAATGAAGCTTTTAAAGGTGTTGGTATAAAAAGAGAAGAAGTATATATATCAAATATTGTAAAATGTAGGCCACCTGGAAATAGAACACCATTAAAAAAAGAAGCAATAGCATGTTTAGATTATCTAAGAAATCAAGTAATATTAATAAATCCTAAGATAATTGTATTATTAGGTAACACAGCGTTAAAAAATATTTTAGGAGATGAATATTCAATTACATCAAGTAGGGGAAAATGGATTGAAAAAAAAGGAATAAAATATATGCCTACTTTTCATCCAGCTGCTTTGCTTAGAGATGAAACGAAAAAAGTTGATTTCTGGAATGATTTAGAACTTGTAGTTCAAGAATTAAATAAAAAATAAAAAAGATTTTCTTGTGATATTTTAAAGTCATAAGAAAATCTTTTTTTAATCTAAATTTTTTTCTCTTAGTTTTTCTTCAAATAGAAGCTTTATCTTTTCAAATAATCTTTTAAAAAATTTAAATCCATAAGTTTCTTCTTCTATTATGGATAAAGAGGTTTCTAATGAAAAATTATTAATTATACCGTATTTTTTTATAGTTTCACGTTTTTCATCAAGATTACTCATCATTTGGCAATAAAAGTCATTAAAGAAAGTATAATTTTCTGAATTAATTAATAAATCTTTAAAATTGTATAGTTTAGATTGAAAATTTTTAACATCTTCTAAATTTCTAATAGAATTAAATTCAGAATTAAAACAATTTTCTATTATAATGTTTTGAGTTTCGATCGTTTTTTGTAAAATTATATTTTTTAAAGCCAATATTTGATTATTCATTTTTTTTATTTGTAATAAAGAACTTTCATCTGATGATATAGAAAGTTTATATGAGATATTATTTAATTGTTCTTCATAATCTACTAATAAATCTAAATTATATAAAATAGTAGAATAAGCTTTTACAGAAGATTTTTCTATAAAAGTATTTTTAAAAACATCATTACTATATAATGTACTATGAAATAAAGGATATGAGCCTGTAAAATATATCATTTGTTTAACAAGAGCTGTTTGAATAGGGTAAAATAAAGGACTTTCAGTGGCAAGTTCCATATTATAATATTTTACATTATCTATAGATGATGATGTAGCAATTGATGCCATAAGCTGAACTGCTGCTTCATTTATAGCCATACCTGTAGAGTTTTTATTTTCTAAATCATATAGACCTAAACGTAAAAGTTTCCCTCTTTTGTTTTTTATTTCTTGAATGAAATGTATACATTCATGTACGGCTAAAGTATTTATATTTGTTAAATCCATATCTTTACTAAAATATATAGAATTGTTTTTATAAAAATATTTAGCAACAGCTAAATCAGATGCAGGCATTTCTGCTATATACATATTTAATCTAGCTATTGAAATAAAAAGTTCACTTTGATTTATAGAATGTTCTGGAAAAGCTGAACATATTTTTTCAGATATGCTAGAAGCTATTTTATTTATTTCTAATGTATTTAATTCACTTATTACTTTAATACCTTCTTTTTTTAAAGTAGAATTTATGCTCATCTAAAACTCCTTAATTCTTTAGTATAAGTATATTATACAACAAAAAAAACAAATAAACATATCATATACATTAAAAAAATGTTACATTTTTGTAACATTTAAATGTAACAAAAATTTAATATTACTATAATTAAACACTCTAATATGCTATATCCGTATATTAAAAAATATATAAAAAAATCCTCAAACCATTGATATTGCCGATAAAAGCTTGAAAAATATGAAAAAATGTTCTATAATTTAATTAAATTGTTTAAAGAAAGTGAGTATAGCGAATGAAAAAAGTTAAATTTTGTAAAGAAAAAATAAAAACTATAAGTATTGGTTTATTTGCTTCTAGTATTATTTTTTCAGGAGCAGTTTTTGCAACAGATACAGAATTTAATGCTAATTTAACACAAGATTATATTAATTGGGTGAACGATTCTTCAGACCAAAGTATAATGCCAAGAACATTTTCAAGTAAAATACCTGATGAAATATTAGAAGAATATACAAAAGAAGAAATTCCAAGTATGAAAGAAGAAGTTTTAGTAAAAGCATTAAATTTGGATACTGTATCGAGTATAGCAGAAAGGTCTAGATATAATTTAGCAGAAGAAATTCCAGTTAGAGTAAAATTTCAAGGTAATACAAATGAGTGCTGGGCTTTTAGTGTTATAAGTTGTTTGGAAAGTAATATAGCTATAAATTCAAATGCAAAAACTTTATCTGATATACCAGATTTTTCAGAAAGACATATGGATTATGCAACATCAAGAACATTTTTAGATGGAAAAAATGAAAAAGGGTATAATAGAAATGTAGGTACAGGTGGATTACCAATTATAGGATTAGCTTATTTAACAAATGGTACAGGAGCTGTACTAGAAGAAAAGATGCCTTTTGAAAATAATGAGGATAAAATTGAATTATCGAAAATAGATCAACCAGTAAATACAACAGCTACAGGTTATAAATTGTTAACAGGAATTTTTAAAGAATTTGATAAAAATGGTAATGTAAAATATTCAGATGGTTTAGGAAATTATTATACAACAGAACAAGTAAATGCAATAAGAAAAATAATAAAAGAAAATATTGTAAAAAATGGTGCAGTAACAGCAATGACTGCAGGAAATCAAGTTAAATATTACAATAATGAAAAAGATCCATTAAAATCAACAGCATATTTTTGTAATGATTCTTCAATAGAAAGAGATCATGCTGTAACTATTGTTGGATGGGATGATAACTATTCAAAAGAAAACTTTAATGAAAATAATAGACCAAGTACTAATGGTGCATATATAGTTCTTAATTCATATGGAGACGAAAATTTTGATAATGGATATATATATATATCATATGAAGATGTTTTAATAGAATCAGACTTAACAACAATTACAGGAACTGAAAAAGTTGATTATGATAATATTTATCAAAATGATTTTTTCGGAGGACTATATGCTATAGGTAGTACAACATCAGATACAGGATATTATGGTACAACATATACAAGAGAATATACAGAAAATGAATACTTAACAGAAGTTGGTGTAACTGTTTCAGATTATGTTGATGTAGAAATATATTTAAATCAAAAAAATAGTTCTACACTATTAAGTTCTTTAGTAAAAGTTGGAGCATCAAATTCATTAGAACCTGGATATCATAAAATTGATGTAACACCAACTAAATTAACAGGAAATGAATTTGCAATTGTTATTAAACAAAAATCAAAAAACGGAACATTTTATTTTACACTAGAAACAGCGGTAAAAAATACAGTGTATGAAAATGTAACATCATCTGGTAAAAGTTATTATTCTATGGATGGATATAGCTGGTCACAAATAAATGAATTATCAATATCTTCAATTGATATGAAAAATGCAGATGTTTGTATAAAGGCTTTTACAAAAAATCTTGAAATAAAAGATCCAGATACTCCAGAAGAACCAAAAGATGAAATTTTTGAAAGTAATGTATATAAAATTACAGATGATAGTATTTTAAAAGTAAAATATGAAACTAAAAAAGAAGATTTTTTAAAGAATATAAATACTAATTTAGAAATGAAAATTTTTTCAGCAGATAATGTTGAAATAACAAATAATAGTGCTATAATAAAAACAGGTATGAAATTAAAATTATCTAATAATAAAGAATATGTAATTGCAGTTAGAGGAGATATGAATTGTGATGGTATGATAGATTTAGTAGATTTATCAAAATTATTAGCTCATTATGTACAATCAAAAGGATACATAATGGAAGGAGCATCTCTTTTAGCAGCAGATTTAAGTGGTGATGGTGTGGTAGATTTGATTGATATATCACAAATGATTATATTATACACAAGAGGGGTATAATATATGACATAATGTTACATAAATGTAATCAAAAATACACAATAATTACTTGATTTTTTAAAATATAAAAGTTATACTATAGAAAAGGAGAATTGCTAATGAAAAAGAAATTATTAAAAATTATTGTAATGGCTATTATGCTAGTACTTGTATATTCAACACTAGTAAGTGCTTCAAGTTTTACACCAACAATGACACCAAGTCAAACAACTGTACCAGAATCAACAGAACTTACAGTTACTGTTAAAATTACAAATTTAGATGTTGGAACAAGTGGAATAAATTCATTTAGTGCAAAATTAGATTATGACACAGCAGTATTTGAAACATTAAATGCATCAAGTGTAGATGGATTAAGTGGTTGGTCAGCAACATATGATCCAGCAACAAAAGCAATAGTATTAACTAAATTACAATTTGTTAATACAGAAGAAGAATTATTCCAAATAACATTAAAAACAAAAGCTGGGGTTACTGGTAAAACAGGTACAATAAAATTAACAGAAGTTGTAGGAGCAGATCCAACAACAAAAATAGAAGCACAAGATGTATCAACATCAATTGCTGTAGGAACAGTTGCAAACAATACAGTTAATAACACAACAAATAATACTACAAATACACCAAAAATAAATGCAACAACAAATAAAACTTCAAACAATACAGTTAATAACACAATAAATAATACTGTAAACAATACAAGTAATAATACAGCAAATAAAACTAATAATTTAACAAACAAAAACACATCAAATAATGTTGTTTCTGAATCAGATATTCCTTATACAGGAGCAGAAGATACAATTATAAAAGCAATATTTGTTGTTATGGCAGTAGCATTTATATTCTATATAAAATTTGAAAAAATAAATAATGAAATAAGATAATCAAAAGCTAGACTTTAAGTCTAGCTTTTTTCATTGTATATTGGATGAAGCAAAAATTATAATCTATAATATTAAATATCAAAAATTTAATATTATAAATGCAAAAAGGAATAAATAAATTTAAATATAAAATATAGCTTAATTTTTTAAGCTATATTTTTTTAAAAGTTTTTTAAATTATTGGTCAAATAAATTGCTTTAACTTAATAATTGTTATAAAATAAGTGTGTTAAATAAAAAAAGAAAAGGAAGTTTAAATGAAATTACTAATAACAGAAAAGCCGTCAGTAGCAATGGAATTTTCAAAAGTTTTAAAAATAAACACAGCAAGGAAAAACGGATATTTAGAGGGAAATGATTGGATTATAACTTGGTGTGTTGGACATTTGGTTACAATGTCTTATCCAGAAAAATATGATGAAAAATTAAAATTTTGGAATTTAAACACACTTCCATTTTTACCAAAAGAATATAAATATGAAGTAATACCATCTGTTGAAAAACAATTTGAAATTGTTAAATCATTACTTACAAGAGATGATGTAGAAGAAATATATATAGCAACTGACTCTGGAAGAGAAGGAGAATATATATATAGACTTGTAGATGATATGGCTAAAGTAGATGAAAACAAAATAAGAAAAAGAGTATGGATAGATTCTCAAACAGAAGAAGAAATATTAAAAGGAATAAAAGAAGCAAAAAATTGGGAAGAATATAAAAGTTTATCAAATTCAGCATATTTAAGAGCAAAAGAAGATTATTTAATAGGTATAAACTTTTCAAGATTATTATCAATTATTTTTGGTAAAAGAGCAGCAAAAGATTTAGATGAAGAAAAAATATCTATTTCTGTAGGTAGAGTTATGACTTGTGTACTTGGAATGGTTGTATCAAGAGAAAGAGAAATAAAGAATTTTGTAAAAACAAAATATTATAAAGTAATAGGTGAATTTGGTTTACCAGATAATTCATTTAAAGCAGAATGGAAAGTGAATGAAAATTCTAAATATTATAATGATATAAGATTATATAATGATAGTGGATTTAAAAAAGAAATTGACGCAAAAGATTTTATTTTAAATTTAAAAGATAAAGTAGCAAAAGTACAAGAAATAAAAAAGACAAAACAAAAAGAAAATGCTCCATTATTGTTTAATTTAGCAGAAATACAAAATGAATGTACTAAGAATTTTAAAATAAAACCAGATGAAACATTAGAAGTAATACAAGAATTATATGAAAAAAAATTAGTTACTTATCCTAGAACAGATGCAAGAGTTTTATCAACAGCTATAGCAAAAGAAATAGGAAAGAATTTAAATGGGTTATTCAAGAATTTTAAAGATGAAGAAATTCATAGATATATTTCTAAAATGGTAAATGAAAAATATAATACTAATCTTGTAAAAACAAAATATGTAAATGATAGTAAAATAACAGATCATTATGCTATAATTCCAACAGGTCAAGGATTTGAAAATTATGAAAAATTAGGAAATTTACAAAAAGAAATATACAAATTAATTGTAAAAAGATTTATAGCAATTTTTTATCCACCAGCAGAATATAATAAAATATCATTAACAGTAGAAATAGAAAACGAATTGTTTTATACTACAGGAAAAGTATGTACGCAAATTGGATTTTTAGAAGTTTTAAAAAACAAAGTTTCAAATGAAGATGAAAATAGTTCATTAGAAATTTTAGGTTCATTAAAGAAAAATCAAAATTTAAATATAATTAATTTTGAAACAAAAGATTCAGAAACCTCACCACCGTCAAGATATAATTCTGGAAGTATAATTTTAGCTATGGAAAATGCTGGAAAATTGATAGAAGATGAAACTTTAAGAGAACAGATAAAAGGAGCAGGCATAGGAACATCAGCAACGAGAGGAGAAATAATTAAAAAATTAGAAAGAATAAATTATATAAATATAAATAATAAAACACAAATAATTACTCCAACACCTAAGGGAGAAATTATATATGATATAATTTATAAATCAATTCCAGATATGTTAAACCCAAATTTAACTGCAAGTTGGGAAAAGGGGTTAGATATGGTTGCAAAAAAAGAAATAGAACCTGAAATATTTATGCAAAAATTAGAAAAATATATTAGAAGTAAAATAGATAAATTAGTAATAAAATATTAATAGTGAGGAAAAAATGATAGATATTGAAGAATGTAAAAAGATTTTTTTAGATTATGTAAGTAATTACAATACAAATGAATTTATAATAAGTAGAAAAATTGAACATACAATGGGTGTTTTAAATATAAGCAAAGAAATTGCAGAATCATTAAATTTATCAAAAGAAGAAGTGGATTTAGCTACTTTAATAGGATTATTACATGATATAGGTAGATTTGAACAAGCTAAAATATCAGGTACATATAAAGATTCAGAAAATGTAAATCATGCGACTATAGGTGTAAAAATTTTATTTGAAGAAAATAAAATAGAAGAATTTATACCTACTACAAGAGAATATGACAATATAATTAAAAATGCAGTAAATGAGCATAATAAATTGAAAATAAAAGATGGATTAACAGAAAAAGAATATTTATTTGCAAAAATTATAAGAGATGCTGATAAATTAGATATTTATAGATTATTTTTATTAGATAATGTTTTAAATATGGGAACTGACAGTGGATTTAGTGATACGACACATTTTTCAAAAGAAGTTTTAGAAGCATTTTATAATAATAAGCAAATACACAAAAAAGAATTAAAAACAATGTTAGATTGGTTTTTAAATTCTATAGCATTTACATATGATATAAATTTAAAAAAATCTTTTGAAATATTAGAAGAAAAGGATTATATAAATAAAATTATAGATATTGGAATTGATTTGTGGAAAGAGCAAGAATTAGAATTTGAAAAAATTAGAATACATATCAATAATTACATAAAAAACAAAATAATATAATACACTTTTTATGTAAAATCCTCATAATATGTAACATAAATATTATGAGGAGGAACAGATATATGTATAGTTACATAATAAAAGGTGGAAGTAGATTAAATGGAAATGTTAATATTTCTGGTTCTAAAAATGCTAGTTTACCAATACTTGCTGCTACAATATTAAGTGGAAAAACAACAAAATTGTATAATGTACCAAATATAGAAGATGTAAAAACAACAATAAAAATATTAGAAGAATTAGGTTGTTATGTAAAAAAAGAAAATAACAAATTAATAATTAATTCTAAAAATGTAAATAGTTATACAATATCAGATGATTTGATGAGAAAACTAAGATCTTCTGTAATTATAGCAGGTGCAATAATTGGAAGAATGCAAAAAGTAAAATTCTCATATCCAGGAGGATGTGATATTGGTTCGAGACCAATAGATTTACATCTAAAATCTTTTGAAAAAATGGGAATAAAAATAGATGAAAATACTAGCTATATAGAGTGCAAATGTGATAAAATAAAAGACACAATAATACAATTAGATTTTCCTAGTGTAGGTGCAACAGAAAATATAATTTTAGCATCTATTTTAGGTGAAAGTGAAATAATTATAAAAAATGCTGCAAGAGAGCCAGAAATAATAGATTTGGTAAATTTCTTAAATAAAATGGGAGCTAAAATCTATGGTGCTGGAACAAGTGAAATAAAAATAATATCTGTAAAAAGTTTAAAAGATGTTTCATATAGAATAATGCCTGATAGAATAGAAGCTGGAACTTTTTTAATAGCTACTGCAATGGCTTCAGGTCAAGTAACTCTAAATCAAGTAAATTCAGAACATTTAAGTCCTATATTACATAAACTTAGAGAATGCGGTTGCCAAATAGAAGAAAATAAAAATAGTATAATAATTAATTCAAATAAAAGATTAATAAGTACAGAAATTAAAACAATGCCTTATCCAGGTTTCCCTACAGATTTACAACCTTTGTTTTCTTGTTTATTAACAATATGCAAAGGGACATCTATTGTTACAGAAAATATTTTTGAAAATAGATATAAATTTATGCAAGAATTGAAACGTATGGGAGCAAAATTTAATTTAGAAGGTAAAACGCTTGTAATAAAAGGTGTAAAAAAGTTACATGGTGGAATTGTAGAAAGTACTGATTTAAGAGGAGGAGCGGCATTAGTAATTGCAGGAATTTCTGCAAAAGGGATTACTAGAATAAATAAAATAGAACATATATTAAGAGGGTATGACAATTTAGATTATAAGTTTAATATGTTAGGAGCAAATATTATAAGAGAAGAGGTTTGATATATGGAAGATGATGAAATAATTGTAATTAATCATAATGCTTCTATTAATAATCAAAAAAATAACAATAAAAAGAAGAAAAAGAAAAAGAAAAAGGCTGTAAAAAAAACAGCCTCAAATAAAATTGCAAAAATGGACAAAAAGGAAGTAAGAGCATTTAATAAAATTAATAAGAATACAAAGAGAAAAAATAAATTAAAAGTAACTTTTATTATAATTGTTTTTATAGTTGCGTTAATATTGATTTTGATGTCTGATTTATTTAATGTGAAAAACATAGATGTTAGAGGAAATTCAACTCTTTCAAAAGAAGAGGTAATTTCTTTATCAGGAATTCAAAAAGAAACAAATATATTTTCTATAAGTAAGAAAAAGGTAAAAGAACAACTTAAAGAAGAAGCTTATATAGAAAAATCAAAAGTATCATTTAAATTACCAAATACAATAGAAATTGAAATAACAGAAAGAGTTCCTAAATATATGTTGCAATTTGCAGATAGTTTTGTATATATAAACAATCAAGGATATATGTTAGAAATAACAAATGAACCTTTAGAGATACCAATACTTTTAGGATTTGTGACTGATTTAAGTAATATTCATCCAGGTAGTAGAATGGATATAGAAGATTTAACAAAAATGGAAAAAGTAATTAAAATAATGGAAGTTGCAAAAAATAATGATATTGCAAATTTAATTACAAAAATTGATATTTCAGATGAACATAATTATACTTTAATATTAGATACAGAAGGAAAAAAAGCATATTTAGGTGATATTTCAGAAATTAATACTAAAGTACTTTTATTAAAGAAAATACTTGAATTAGAAACAGGAAAAAGTGGTGAAGTATTTTTAAATATAGACATAAATACAGAAGATCCATATTTTAGAGAAAGTGTAAATGTATAGAAAGGAGAATATATGAATACTAAAAAAATAGCGATATTATTAGGTGTTATGTGCTTTTTGTTAACAATAGGAATTTGTGTTCAAATAAAAACAGTAAATAATAGTTATACAGCTGTTGGAAAAACACAAACAGAAAATGATTTAAGGGATAGTGTTTTGAGATATAAAGAAAAATATGATAATGCTTATGAGAAATTATCTAAAAAAGAAAAAGAACTTGAAAACTTAAGAGAAAATGTAACTAAAAATAATGATAATTCAACACAGACGAAAGAAAATGTAACAAAATATTCTTCATTATTAGGCTATACAGAATTAATTGGAAAAGGGGTAAAGATAACTTTAGAAGATGCAGAAAATCCATATTCTAGATTAGATCCAAGTAAAGCTGTTGTACATGATGGAGATTTAGTAGAAATTGTAAATGCTTTAAATAATGCAGGTGCAGAAGCTATATCAATAAATGGACAAAGAATAACAAATGCAACTTCAATTACATGTGTAGGAAATGTTGTAAAGATAAATGGAGAAAAAATTGGAGTTCCATATGTAATAAGTGCAATAGGATTACCAGAAAAATTATATGGTTCATTAACAATGCCAAATAGTTATATAGAACAATTAGAATATGATGGAATACAAGTAAAAGTAGAAAAAATTGAAAAAGAAGCAGTTGTTGTACCAAAATATAATGGAATTTATAAATTTGAATATGCACAAAACGCAGAATAGAGGTGATAATATTTGAAAGCTAAAAATATAATGATATTTTCTATAGGATGTACAGCTTTAGTACTAACTATGGTATTGTTTACTCAATTTAAAACAGTAGAACAAACAGATATAACAGCAATAGAAACTATGAGAGAAACTGAATTAAAATCAGAGCTTACATCATGGAAATCAAAATATGATGAAGTTAATTTAAAACTTATAGAAACAGAAAATAAAATATCAGAATATAATCAAACAATTTCATCAAATGCAGATAGTACAAAAATATTAGAAGAAGAAGAAAAAGAATATGAAAAATATTTAGGATATACAAATGTTGTTGGAGAAGGAATAACAATAACATTAAAAGATAGTGATGATGATGATCCATTAAAAGAAATAACTTATTCAGATTTACTTACATTAGTAAATGAATTAAGATTAGCAGGAGCTGAAGCAATATCAATAAATGATGAAAGAATAGTTTCAACAACAGATATAACATCAATAAGAGATGGAATAATATTAGTAAATACAACTAGAGTGCCAAGTCCATACATAGTAAAAGCAATAGGAAATAAAAAGTATTTAGAGAGTGCTATAACAATAAAAGGTGGATTTATTGATGAAACAGAAGCATATAGCAAAAGTATAGAATATGTTTTAGAAGATAGAATAGAAATACCAAGTTATACAGGAAAAATGGAACTTGAATATTCAAAAGTAAGCGAAGGAGGTAAAGTAAAATGATATATGTTGCAATAATAATAGGATGTATATTAGGAGCTCTTATAGGAATGAATTCTCCAGTAATACCATATACTTATTCTAGTTATTTATCTATAGCTATAATAGCAGCTTTGGATTCAGTATTTGGAGGAATTACATCTGTATTAAATAAGAACTTTGATTTAAAGATATTTTTATCAGGATTTTTTGGAAATTCAATTTTATCAATAGCACTTACATATTTGGGAAATAAATTAAATGTAGATATATATCTTGCTGCAATTATTGTTTTTGTAGGAAGAATGTTTACAAATTTAGCAATTATTAGAAGATATTATATAGCAAAATGGAGCCAAAAATTTGAAAAAAATCACCAAGAGAATAAAGAAAATATAGAATAAATTAAGGTGCACTCTGCAAAAAAATATAGAGTGCACTTTTTATGTAAAATAATATATGCTTTTAAATTTGTTTATTTAGTTACAATTTGTATAAGTAAAATAAAATTAAAAAATAATTATGAAAAATGAAAAATTAAGCGAAACTTAATAAAAAAAGTCGATTTTTGTATTGAATTTAACCCAAAAATGTTATATAGTATAAATTGTCGTTTTTAAAAAAATGTAGGTAACAAAAATATTACATTCTTATTACAAAAATATGTCAAAATCTCTTGACTTTTTGAATAAAATGTAATATTCTTAACCCATAGATTTTGGAAATAAAAAAATATAAATGGAGGAGTTAACTTTGGCAATAGGGGATATAATTGTTGGTATCGATATTGGAACCTCTAAGGTAAGTACATTTGTTGGCGAAGTTAATAATTTCAATCAAATTGAGATTATTTGTAGTACAAGCTGTAAGTGTTCAGCAATACAAAAAGGTATTATAGTTGATGAAGATGAATTAAGTTTATCTATTTCAAAATCAATTAAAGAAGCAGAAGATATTTCAAATTTTAAAATAAATTCAGCATATACTGTAATACCAGGAAAATACATAACAATTGTACAAAACAGTATCGTAAAAGAAGCAAAAGATAAATTTGCTGGTATATCAATAAAAGATGTTTCATCAGCAATAATACAAGTAAGAGATATAGAAATCCCAGAAGATAAAGTACTAATAGATATAGTACCAGATAAGTTTATATTAGAAGATGGAAAAGCAATAGAAGACCCAGTAGGAAAGTTTAGCTCACATTTTACACTAACTGCGCAAATAATATTAGCAGAAAAAGAATATATAAAACAATTAACATCAGTATTTAAGAAAGCAGGAGTAGAAATAGATGGAGTAGTACCTATTTCATTAGCTGAAAGAAATTTAGTATTAGATACAAATGAATTATCAGATAATGTAATGGTATTAGATATTGGAGCTGGAAATACTGAAATTGGTGTTTTTAATGATTCTTCTTTTATATATACAAATACAATAGCTTTAGGTGGAGATAATATCACAAGTGATATAGCATATGTTCTAAATATTTCTAAAGAAGAAGCTGACAAATTAAAAAGACAATATGGTTTAGCTTTAAAATCATTTATAGATAATGATAACAATATTGTACTAAATACATGTAAAGATATTGATTCAAAAAACAAAACAATAAAAAGTTCAGAACTTATAGAAATAATAGAAGCTAGAATAGAAGAAATATTTACACTTGTAAATAAAGATATTACAGCTAGAGGAATAAAAAATAATATAAATAACATTATTCTTACAGGTGAAGGAATAATTAATATAAACAAAAGTGATATGGCTGGAAAAATAATTATGAATATACCAGTAAAAATTTCAACTGGAAGATTAATTAGTTCAGTTAAATCAACTTATAGAGTTAGTTATGCATTAGTAAGATATATTGCAGCAAGACCTTATGCAAGAACTGTATCAAGTAGTATAGATGTAAAAAATGATAAAAGTTTAATAAAAACAATTTTAGAAAAAGTAAAAGACTTTTTCTATTCATAAAAATGGTTTTAATTTTTAATATATAAGAATTTTAAAGGAGGATGTACCCTATGATAATGGATAATGACGATTTAAATTATATGATGGATGGTACTGCAACAATAAAAGTAATAGGAGTTGGAGGAGCTGGAAATAATGCTGTAAATAGAATGGTTGAAGCTGGAATTAAAAATGTAGAATTTATAGCAGTAAATACAGATAGACAAGCTTTAAATACTTCAAAAGCAGGATCAAAAATACAAATAGGAGAAAAGTTAACAAGAGGTTTAGGTGCTGGAGCAAACCCAGATATAGGTGCTCAAGCTGCTGAAGAAAGCAAAGCTGAACTTGCAGAAGTTTTAAAAGGTGCAGATATGGTATTTGTTACTGCCGGAATGGGTGGAGGAACAGGAACAGGAGCAGCTCCAGTAGTTGCTGCTACAGCAAAAGAAAT